>SHXX01000030.1 GCA_009693165.1 Chloroflexota bacterium | reverse complement strand
CTGTCCTTGTTCAGGAGTGCGATCTTGTTGTAGTGGGTTGATGCCGCGATACGGTCTATCTCCGAGACGAGTTGGTTGACCTCGTTCTGGAGATGCGCACGGTCATTGTTGGAAAGGGTGTCGTTGGCTGATTGCACGGCGAGTTCACGCATGCGCGCGAGCAAGCTGTGAGTCTCGTTGAGGGCACCCTCGGCGGTTTGAAGGAGACCAAAAGCATCCTGCGCATTCCGCTGCGCCTGATTCAGACCACGCACCTGGTTCTTCAGCTTCTCGCTGACTGCCAGTCCCGCGGAATCATCGGAGGCACGGTTGATCCGCAACCCGCTCGAGAGACGCTCGATGGCGTTCGCGAACTGTCCCTGCGTTGACCCAAGCGACCGCTGGGCCGACAGCGACGCCTGGTTGTAGTTGATCCGCAATGCCATGGTGACTCACCTTCCGCGACCACGCACGCCATCGGCAAGCCAAACCATGTGCGAACGACCAAGGATCGAACACGATGGCGAGGTGCGACGACAGATGTGCGGCGGCGGCTGCCTGTTGTGGCGAAACACGGACACTGACGGCCATCAGTGTCCGCACGTTCGTCATCGTCACTATCGACGAGCCCGTGCATCTCTACAGGTCGCCGCGCCGGATTGCCCGGAAAGTCTCCGAAAGGCGTTGAAACGCCCGCAAGGTGCCGGGATTTCCCTGACCAACCACTGCCACGGCGGTATCGAGGAGACAGGTGGACCATCGGTACACTGGCGGAATGCGCCAACCCGACCCGTTCGACACCCCGGGGCAACCAGTAGCGAAGCGTCGTCCAATCAGGGGTGCTAGTAAAAAGAAATGGGGCGACGGGATGGCGGGAGTGGGGAAAACCCATGGTCTCGAGGCACACTGGCGTGCCGGAATCGACATCGGCGGCACCTTCACCGACATCCTTCTCCTCGATGAGCGCACCGGCGCATCGTGGTTTGGCAAGACCCTCACCACTCCTGACGACCCGGCGCGCGGCGTCGCGTCCGCCATTGCACAGGTCCTCCAGGATGCCAATGCATCCACGACCGATCTGCACACCGTCATCCACGGCACCACTCTGGTCACCAATGCCCTGATCGAACGCAAGGGTGACCGCACCGCCCTTGTCACCACGCGCGGGTTCCGCGATGCCGTAGAGATCGCAAGGGAACACCGCTACGACATGTACGACCTGAACCTCGATCTGCCACGACCCCTCGCGCCGCGGCACCTCCGGTTCGAGGTCGATGAACGCATGCGCGCCGACGGATCGGTCCATACCCCTCTGGACATGGGTAGTGTCGAGGCGGTGGCGTCGCACTTGCGCGAGGCAGGGTTCGGTGGCAACACCGGCGCAGTCGCGGTTTGCCTACTGCACGGATACGCCAATCCTGACCACGAACGCGCCGTTGGCGACCGCCTGCGCACCTCCTTGCCAGGCGTTCGCATCGCCCTCTCGCACGAGGTTGCCGGCGAGATCCGCGAATACGAACGCACCACCACCACCCTTGCCAACGTCTACGTGCAACGCCTCATGGAGGGGTACCTCGACCGCATCCGGGATGCCCTCTCGGCCTCAGGCTCGCCGGCACGTCTCCTCCTGATGCTGTCTGCCGGAGGCACCGCCACTGTCGATACCGCCCGTCGCTTCCCCATCCGCCTGGTCGAATCCGGCCCGGCCGCCGGGGCCCTGGCCGCAGCCGCCCACGGGCGCGAGACCGGGCGCACGAACCTTCTCTCATTTGATATGGGTGGCACCACCGCCAAGGCCTGCCTCATCACCGGGGGTGTTCCTCCCGTCACCACCGAGTTCGAAGTCGACCGTGTCTACCGCTTCAAGGCCGGCAGCGGCCTACCCGTCCGGGTGCCCTCGATTGACCTCATCGAGATCGGTGCCGGTGGTGGCAGCATTGCCCGTGTCGACCGTTTCGGCCTGATCAAGGTCGGTCCGGAAAGTGCCGGTGCCGACCCCGGTCCCGCCTGCTACGGGCGCGGCGGTACGCACCCCACTGTCACCGATGCCGACCTTATCCTCGGCTACCTGGACCCGGCCTTTTTCCTTGGAGGCACGATGCGTCTCGATGTCAAGGACGCTCGTGAGGCCATCCGGATGCACGTTGCCGAACCGCTCGGCCTGACCATCGAGGATGCCTCATGGGCAGTCCATTCGGTGGTGAACGAGGCGATGGCCGCCGCCTCTCGCATGCACGCGGTGGAACGGGGCAAGGATACGTCTGCCGTACCCCTCTTCGCATTCGGCGGTGCCGGACCGGTCCACGCCGCCGGGGTTGCCCGCATCCTCGGCAGCCGTGAAATCGTCGTTCCCTATGGCGCCGGTGTCGGATCAACGATCGGGTTCCTCGTCGCACCGGTCAGTTTCGACTTCGTCCGCAGTTACTACACCCGCCTCGATGCCTGCGACTGGCATACCGTCGCCGGACTGCTTGCCACGATGGAGACCGAGGGTCGCAACCTCCTGACCGATGCCTGGGTCAACCCGGGTGACGTGAAGTTCGCGCATCGCGCCGAACTCCGCCTCGTCGGCCAGGCGCATCAGGTGACCGTGGATCTTCCCCGCGAAGCCCTGGATGCCCTCAATCCCGGTCACGTCGACGGTGCCAGGGCACGCGAAGCCATCCAGGATTCCTTCGACTACACCTACCGTGCCCTGTACCGGCGCAGTGCCCCGCCCGTCGCCATCGAGGCGGTCAACTGGCGCGTCGTGGCATCCGGGCCAGTCCCTGTTGTGGCCCTCCCCACCCCTGTCGCACCCGTACCGATGGGCGAAACCTTGCAATCAGGGGTGATCGGAGTGGACCAGTCTCCCCGCTCCCAGTGGGGCAGGGGGCCTGCCGGCGTTGTCCGCCCGGTCGCCTGGCCCGATGGTTCCGGCCACGGGGCGAAGCCTGGAAATCATGGGCGACGGGGCGGATGGGTATGGATCGATACGCCGGTCGTGAAGCGTGCGAACCTCCGCACCGGCGTGCCCGCGATCCTCGGTCCAGTGATCATCGAGGAACGCGAAAGCACCACCGTCGTGCCACCTGGGTGGTCGGTGTCCGTCGAGACATCCGGTGCCCTCGTCATCGAATCCGGCGAAGCCTTGGCGTCGGGGAGGGATGGAACATCCGGTTGGGTGGGCAGGGATGCCCGCGGACCAGCCTCCGGTGAAGCCACCTCTCCACGGAACGTGACCTCATGATTGATCCACTGACCCTCGAGGTGTTCTGGAGTCGCCTGATTGCGACTGTCAATGAACAGGCCACGTCGCTGATGCGAACAGCCTTCAGTCCAACCGTCGCCGAGGCGGGCGATCTCTCCGCGTGCGTCTTCGATCCACGGGGCTACATGATCGCGCAGGCGGTCACCGGCACTCCCGGCCATATCAACTCCATGGCACGGTGCATCCGCCACTTTCTCGATGCCTGCCCGCCCGAGACCCTCGTGCCCGGCGATGTCCTCGTCACGAACGACCCGTGGAAGACCTCCGGGCACTTCCACGACATCACCGTCGTTACCCCCATCTTCCGTGCGTCACGTTCCTCCACCGAATCCTCTGGTCCACGCGCATCCATCTCCCCTCTCCAGGGGGTAGGGGATACGTTGCAACCGGGGGAGATGGGATGGGGCGAGGCACCCGACCTTGTCGCCTTCTTCGGCACCATCTGCCACGTCGCCGACATCGGTGGGCGACCTTTCTCGACCGATGCGCGCGAACTCTACGAGGAAGGCCTGTTCATTCCCATCACGCACCTCTTCCGTGCCGGGGTTCCCAATGAGGAACTCCTGCGCATCGTGCGGGCCAACGTCCGCGAACCGGACAGTGTCGTCGGCGACCTCTACGCCATGGCGACCTCGAACGATGTCGGTGGGGCGCGTCTCCTGGAGTTCCTCGACGAGTTCGACTTGCCAAGCATCATCCCGCTTGCCGACGAAGTGATCGCCCGGTCCGAACAGGCGATGCGCGACGCCATCCAGCGCGTTCCCGACGGCACCTACCGCCATTCCCTCACGATGGACGGCTACGCCGAACCGGGCAGACCCGGCGAACCGGATCGCGAGGTGCCGATCACCCTCGCCTGCACAATCACCGTCACTGGCGACACCTTGCACGTCGATTTCGATGGCACCTCACCGGTCGCGCCACGGGGCATCAACGTGGTGATGAACTACACCGAGGCGTATTCCACCTACGGGATCAAGTGCGCCCTCGCCCCGGATGTGCCGAACAACGAGGGCAGTTTCCGCCCGGTCACCATCACTGCACCGGTCGGGTCAATCCTCAACTGCCAACCACCGGCACCCGTCGCCGGCCGGCACATCGTTGGCCAGTGGTTGCCCGCCGTCGTCCACGGTGCCCTCGCGCAGGCAATCCCCGACCAAGTGATCGCCGACGGATCGTCAAGCCTGTGGATCACGCAGTTCTCCGGTTCGGACGACCGGCAAAGCCTTGCAACCGGGGGAGATGGGGTGGGTGGACGACGGTTCTCGATGGTCTTCTTCAACTCCGGCGGGATGGGGGCACGTCCGACCAAGGATGGCCTCTCCAGCACCGCATTTCCATCAGGAGTGCGTGGCGTTCCCGCGGAAATCGTCGAGGCGCGCGCGCCGCTTCTCATCATGGAACGCAGCCTCCGGACCGGTTCCGGCGGTGCCGGGACGCATCGGGGTGGCCTCGGACACCGCCTCGTCATCCGTGCCGATGGCATCACCGGGGACCTCCGTTTCTCACCGTTCTTCGACCGAACCCGGGTCGCCGCACCCGGACGTGACGGCGGGCACGCCGGTGGACTCGGTGACTACTTTCTGCGCGAGATCGTGCCGTCCGATCCACCCCTTCCCCCTTTGAGACCCCATCCCAAGGCCACCACGTACGTGCCTCAAGGCATGGAGATCGTCATGGACCTCCCGGGTGGTGGTGGCATCGGCGATCCACGCGGGCGGGATCCCGAGCGTGTCGTCGCCGACCTGCGCGACGGATACATCACACAACCCGAGTGATTAGCAGGTTGGTTCATCCCGTCCGGCGCCCTCGCCGGCCCATCGAACGTCGCAGCGGGACACATCCCGGGCCGTTTGTGCTGACCCCGGCGACCAACCATCCACGTGACGTGCCAGTGGTTCACATCTGACGGATCGTGTGAGAACCGGCCGGCGAGGGCAATGGGGTGGACCAGTCTAGGGGGTGGGGGCCTGCCGGCGATAGGGTGGTGAGGTGTGGATCTGCCTGGTAGCACCACCACCTGCTAGATGAGACCGATCTGACACCAGCATCCTCTGGCGATGCTTCGTGTTTCGGGTATTGTGGTCCCGGAACCAGACCATCACCGATCGCACGGGTGAACCCTTGCAACCGGGGCATGGGTGCAATTTGGATACGGATCACCAATAGTGCCGGATTTCGTCGACCAACCCGGGAATGACACCTTCGTGGAGGCTCTCCACGATGTCCTCGTGCACCTGCACGACCAGACCGTCCTGCAGGCCCACCCGTTTGCGGCCATCGCCGTTGACGCACGAGACCGGCGCAACCGGCGCAAGGGTCGAGGCAATCTTTCCGATCGAATGTCCCCGGAGATTCGCGGGGCAGTCCTCGCACAGGACATCTATGACGCGCTGATCAGTCTCCAACCCAGGACACCATGCCCCTCTGATCGCCAGGGACCAAGCCTGTTGCCATTCCGGGGTGGTGGGGTGGAGTCTTCCGGGGCGCCCCCGCCGGCACATCACACCGAACCCCCATCCCCAGACGGCACCAGGCGGTCCTCCCCGATGATCGCTCGGGCGCACCGGCGCGCCGAGGCCTTGCGTCTGCGGTATGTCGACGGTTTGCCGGTCGCCACAATCCAGGCACGCCTCAACATCTCGCGCAGCGAGTACTTCCGGAAACACCGTGAAGGACTGGATGCCCTTGCCTCCATCCTGCGTCGACGGTGGGGAACGGAAGCCGTGAACGCCTTTGTGGCACGCAATGCCGAAGAGGATGCGCCCGCGGCACCCATGATCGCTTCCACCGTGAAGAACGTGGGGCGATTGCACGTGCCTACCCGGTTCATCGGGCGGGAAACCGACCTTGCAATCCTGAAGGACGTCGTTCAGTCGGCACCCCTGACGACCATCGTAGGGCCTCCCGGTGCTGGCAAGACCAGGCTTGCGATCGAGCTCGCCCGCCAGGTGCGCGAATCGTTCCCGGATGGTGTCGTGGTGGTGACGTTGGCGGAACTGACGGATGAGTCGCTCGTCCTTCCGGCCATTGCCCGGTCGGTGGGACTGTTTGACGTACCCGCCACCGACCTCTCCTCGGCACTTGCCAGCTTCCTTGCCGGACAGCGTCGCCTCCTCATCCTCGACAACTTCGAACACGTCATCGGTGCCTCGAAGGATGTCTCGCACCTCGTGAGCAATGCGCCGGACGTTGCTGTCCTCGTCACCAGCCGGGCACCTCTAGGCGTTGCCTCCGAACAGCGGTACCCCCTTGAACCACTGCCCGTCCCCGCAACCGGAACCCCGGATGGCGACAGTTCCCCCATCCAGACCAATCCGGCAGTGCAACTTTTCATCGACCGTGCGCGGGCCATCCAACCAGGCTTTCCCGCAACCACCCAGGACCTCGACGCCACGGTTGCGATTTGCCGCCTGCTTGACGGGTTGCCGTTGGCGATCGAACTGGCCGCCGCCCGACTGGGCAGCCTGACCGCACCAACCATCCTCTCCCGCCTGACTGAACGCCCGAACGAACGCCTGTCCCTCCTCAGGGCCGGATCGCGCGATGGGATTGCCCGTCACCAGACCCTCCGTCATGCCATCCAGTGGAGCCAAAGCCTGTTGCACCCCACCGAGGTCCGCCTCCTGAGTGACATGAGTGTCCTCGTCGGCGGCGCATCGCTGGACGCAATCCTTGCCATCGTCTCTCCGGACCCGGCCGGTCTCCCCCCTCGCTCTGCGGGGCGCTTGCCGCAAGATGGGAGGGGCCTGTCGGCGACGCGGCCGGGGGTGGAAGCCCCGTCATCCGCGGACGTCCTCAATCGACTGGGATCGCTCGTCGAGAACAGCCTGGTTCGCCGGCAATCGGTTCCGGATGGCGAGACGCGCTTCACGATGCTCGAGACCATCCGTGCATACGGCATGGAGTTGCTGAACGCGCGTGGAGATGCCGGCGTCATCCGCCGCAGACATGCGTCGTACTACTCGCGTCTCGCCGCTGAAGTGGCCCCGGCAATGCGCGGGATTGTTGCCGACCAGTTGCTGAAGCGCCTTGACGCGGAATTGCCGAACATCCGCGAGGCACTTCAATTCCTGTCGGAAACCGGCGAGGTCGCCGATGCAGTCTCCCTTCTGGTGAACCTCGAGTACTTCTGGTGGCTTCAGGGATATGGTCTGGAGGGCCTGACGTGGTTGCGCCGGCTACTCGCAGCGAACGGGCAAGGCATCTCCCAGACCGATATCGCAGGTGACCAGCTCGCCAGTGCCCTGACCATGGCGGGGCACCTCTCCGCCCTGAGCGGCGATGATGTCGGGGCGGGTGGCTATCTGGCTGATGCAATCACCTTGGCCCGCGTTCATGGTCCGGTTCGCAGCGAAACGGATGCCTTGCACCACTTGGCCGTCCTGGCCCGTGCCCGGGGCGATGACGATCGTGCCTCCGAATACTGGATCGAGGCATCCCGCAGGGCTGGGGCCAACAAACTCATCTACCGGCAGGGCATCTCTCTGTGGCACCTCGGAATGCTGGCATGCGACCGTCTCGATTACGGCAGTGCCACCCAGTGGCTATCGGAGGGTCGATCCGTCTTTGAGGCGAATGCGATGCCCATTGGCCGGGCCCTTGTGCAGTTCACTGAAGGGGCGGCCGAGATGGTCGCCGGAAACCTGGCAGTGGCCCGAGGCCTGATCGAGGGTTCCATCCGCGACCTCACCACCTACGGAAGCGGCACCGGTGTGATGTATGCCACCGGCACACTTGCGGAACTGGAGTTCCTGGAGGGAAACGCCTCTCTCGCCCTGGATGCCGCCGAACGCAGCATCTATCAGATGCGACAACTGGGACAGGAACGAGGCATGTCCCGCAACCTGATCACCCTTGGCCATGCCGCAATAGCCATCGGTGACCACTCCCGTGCGCGCCGTGCCTACCTGGACGCCCTGCGCCGGTCGCTCCCGGCCGAACGTCTCCCGGTGATGGGGGCGGCCATGCTTGGAATGGCAAGCCTCACCTCGAACACTCAGCAAGCCGACCGTCAAAAGTGGACCGTACCGACCAACCTGCCAACCTCGCGTACGTGCCTCGAGGCCGCACAAGTCCTGTACCGCACCGTGCGACGCCCAGCGGGACTGGTCGAACGCAAGCATGCCGAGGACACCGGGCTCTTGTTCCCTGACTCCTCTTCCGCACCTATCACCCAAACCCCATCGCCCGTGATCGACGGAGATGCGCTCCGCTCCGGCGTGCCGGTCGACGAGTATCCCCTGCCGGATCTCAAGACCGTCCTGACCCTCGCGCGATCCCTGGCCGCAACCATCGGGCAACGGGGAACCATCTAGCCGGACATGAGTCCCGTCCCTGCGAACCGGGGGAAATCGGGGCCGATGGGGTGGGATCAGGTTCGGTTACACCGTGACCGTCACACCGGGAAAGGCCCGGCGCAAGCCATCCGCCCATTCCCCGAGTACGAAGGCGGCATCCGCGGCATCCTCAGGGGATGAACCGGTGGCGTGATTGCCCGAACAGGCGCCGACCCGTTCCCGGACACTCACGCACGAGAGACTGTGCCGGGACAGGATGGCCGCCCACTTCGCGTTCGCCATGAATGCATTCTGGGTGCCACAACACGCGACGGCAGCAAAGACGGCACGGCGTGACACGATCACATTGGCGTTGACAGCCAGCGCGTCAAGGATCACCTCGGGGGTCACGGCGAGGCAGAGATGGATGCCTCGCACCTGCGTCTCCGCAACCTCCCAGTCGATCACCGCACCGCGCTGGGCAGGTGCACCCTCGGATTCATCGGCAGATGATGCATCGGGATCCGGCCAATCCGGGGTCCGACCGGCCTCACCCCCCTGACCCAGGGACGCCTCGCTCGGGTGTGCGTCAATCCAGGCCCGGATGTCATCCACCCGGCACCCAAGCCCAGATGATGGTCGGCGGTCGGCAGAATCGTTCCGGCGTCGCAACACTCCCGTTGCAAGACCGGCATCGGCGCGGTCTGAAGCATCATCGATGCCACCGCGTTGCCAGTCCGAAGGCGGACAATCCGGGGCAGAGGAATCCGGAACCCAACGGGGTGAACGGCCAGTCTCCGGGACCAGCGGTATGGAACTGGTTCGCCACTCCCTGGCGCGATCTCCGTAGTTGCTCACTATCGCCCCCCGACGATCCGGGCGTACTGACCCTGCGCACGCCTGGCAGTGCTCCAGGATTGAAGTCACTGTGAACCGGTTTCTACGAGTGTAGCCGGGTTCAGGGTGTTCCGGGGGCAACGGCGCCACCCTTCCCCGCCGGATTTACCGGCGGTTTGCTGTGCCATGATGGTGCCGTGCCTGACGGGATGCATCCCAACCGCCCAGATCCGTCAAAACTCGCGCCTCACCCCATCGCGGATGACTGGTCCGGGGCCACGACAGCTCTTGAGCGGGCACGGCTACCCGCGGACCCGAGACGCGTCATCGCGATTGACTGGTCCGGGGCCAGGCAGGGCGGTCACCGCAAGATCTGGATTGCCGAGGCCATCGACGGCGTTGTGGTGCGCCTTGAAAATGGCCGTACGCGCGAAGGGGTGTTCGACCACCTGATCACCCTCGCGTCGACCGATCCGCACGTCGTGATCGGGTTCGACTTCGCTTTCGGAATGCCGGCATGGTTCGCGCGTGACCGGAACTTTCCCGCCATCGCCGACCTGTGGCGACATGTTGGCGCCAACGGCGAATCGTGGTTGGCATCATGCAATCCGCCATTCTGGGGCAAACCCGGCAAGCATCGTCCTGCCGATACCCCGCACCACTTGCGTTGCACCGACCGTGCGATTGCCTCGATTGGCGGGTCACAACCCAAGTCCGTCTTCCAGATTGGTGGTGCCGGCGCCGTGGGAACCGGGTCGCTGCGGGGCATGCCCGGACTGGCCACCCTACGCGATGCGGGGTTCTCGGTGTGGCCATTCGACCCACCCGCATGGCCTCGTGTCATCGAGATCTACCCACGATGCTTCACGGGGCCAGTCGTGAAGAGTGACCCGCACGCACGCGACGCGTGGCTTGCCACTCACTCACCCCATCACCCCCGTATCCTGCCCTTCCGGCCAGACATCGCAAAACTCGCCAGACAGTCTGAGGATGCGTTTGACGCAGCCATCTCGGCCGCGGCCATGTGGGAACACCGCGCCAGTCTGGCGTCACTCGTCCCCGCGGTTGATCCCTCAATCCTTCTTGAGGGGTGGATCTGGGATCCGCGCCATCCGATCCCAACGGGCACACCCGCCACGTGACCGCAACGCCTCCCGTACCGGCTGCCACCCCGGTCGGCGTTGGCACCCGGGGCGACGTCACCGGCATCGCACACCACACGCGGTGGCGAAGGGGATTTCAATCAGGGGCGGTGGGGTGCCGTGCGGCGTGCGAGAATGGCCGGAGACGCCCCGATGCAAGGATGCGTGCAATCCGGTGCGAAAGGGCAGGGGATGTATTGCACGGCCTGCGGAACGTCACTGCTTGCGGATGCGCGCTTCTGCACACGATGCGGACGACCACGCGACACCCAAGCCGTGGCCACCGTGGATGATGACAAACCACGCGAACGCGTGATCGACGTGATCCTGGACTTCAGCGGATCCAAGGATCCGACCCGGCCGGGCCCGCCCATCGTCGAGGCGGTGGTCCCCGCAAACCGCACGAGCTACCGGCCCGATGGCATCGGCCTTGCCAACCCGCGCATCGTCACCGCGTCCGACCGGTACACCCCGCCCGTGTCCAAGCGCGCAACCGCCGGTCAGACCATCACGGCGATGGTTGTGCTGTTGGCCCTGCTTGCATGGGCCGGCAACCTGTCCGCGACACGGAACGGCGCGCCGCGCGAGGGCCAGGCGGGAGGTGCTTCCCCCCAACCGGCCGCCACTGCGGTGCCGGCACCGGTCTCCAACGAAGCCAAGGCCGAGGCCGTCGCCCTTCTGGGCTCTGCCATCTACAAGGTGGAGGAAGGCAATCTCGCCCTTGCCATCGAACAGGCGAGGCAGGCACAGGCGAAGTGGCCCGACTACGCCGATGCCGCCAGCTTCATCGCCGATATCACTCCGAAGGCCACCGCAACCGCCGGCGCCGTGCAGGCAAAGGCCACCGCCGTCGCAGCCGCACCGGGTGGGTCGGCCGCCGGTCTCCTCAGCGAACGCGACGCGATTGCCCGCGTCCTGCCATCCGTTGTGCACATTGCCACCAACTCAAGCGTGGGCACCGGCTACGTCGTTCGCGACAACCTCATCGCCACCAACGCCCACGTCGTATCAACCAATCCCACCGCCGAGGTGCGTACCCAGGATGGCAAGACCCTCATCGGGCAGGTCGTCGCCCGCGACGCGAAACAGGACATCGCCCTCATCAAGGTGACTGCAAGCCGGCTTCCGGTCGTGACCCTCGCCAACTCCAAGGCCCTCCGGCCCGGCGACACCCTCATGGCTGTCGGGTATGCCCTTGACCTGCGCGGTGGCCCGTCGATCACCCGCGGGGTTTACTCGACCCACCGCACCATGCAGGGCGTGACCTACGTGCAAACCGATGCCCCCCTGAACCCGGGCAACAGTGGCGGCCCCCTCGTCTCCCTCAAGGGTGAGGTCGTTGGCATGAACACCATGGGTCTCAAGAACGACTTCGGCACGGACGTCCGGGGCCTCTACTTTGCCGTCGCCATCGAGGCCATCCAGGCAATCGTCACCACCATCCCGAAATGAGCGGCGCCCGCCCATGAAACCGCGGATCACCGTCCTGACACTGGGTGTTGACGACCTCGAACGCGCTGTCCGCTTCTACCGCGACGGTCTCGGGTTCCCGACCGAAGGGATCGTGGGTACCGAGTTCATCCACGGGCCGGTCGCCTTCCTGGACCTCGAAGGCGGACTGAAACTCGCCCTCTTTCCCCGGGCAAGCATCGCCCACGATGCCGGCATTTCCGCCGAACCACCCAACGGACCGGGACGCACCGAGATGACCATCGGCCACAACGTCGCGTCTGAGGCCGAGGTGGATGCCACCATGTCCCGCGCACTGGAAGCGGGTGCGGTGATCGTGAAGCCGGCGCAGGCGAGTTTCTGGGGAGGCTACGCCGGCTACTTCCAGGACCCCGACCGGCACCTCTGGGAAGTCGCCTGGAATCCCCACTGGGTATTCCCCGGATGAAATCGCGCCGTCCCTCGCCGCTGGTGAATGAACGAGGCAGGGACGCGCATTGAAGTCGGGCGTGATCGGGCGGGGCATGTGCGCACAACTGCCGCGTGACACCGGATTCACCGCAGCGTGCACGGAGTTGCCGTCGTGATCGCCAAAGATCCCAAGCCGCACATCTCTCCCCGGGTGCTCCTTCTCTTGGGACAACCGGAGGGCCGGATCACCCAGTTCCATAACCAGCCCGCGCACTGGGCATCTCTGGGTTCCCTGCTCCGCGCCTGCGATGCCCGGTCCCGCGTGGTGACCGACGATATCCGCGTCCTCACCCCGGAAACCCTGGCCTCATTCGACGTCATCGTGAACGCCTCGACCGCCTTGCGTCCAAGCGACCGGGAGTATTTCGCGATCCAGTCGCGCATCGACGCCGGGGCCGGCTACGCTGGCGGGCACGTCGCGAACACCGTCCACCTCACGTCGCCGGATTTCCTGCACGCGGTGGACGTGCCGCCGCCGCCGAAGAACGCCCTCGCCAAGACCATGAGTGCTTGCATTCTCTCGCAGGTGCACCCCATCACCGCCGGTCTCGACGATGACGACCACGACGATGACGATGAGTTCTACGAGATCACCGGCGACTTCGGCGACCGCCCGAACCTGGTCACCGTACGCGAGGATTGCACCCTTGCCACCACCGATGGTCATCCTATGGTCTACGTGACTACTCACGGTAATGGACGGGTCGTCTTCCTGGCGTCGGGACACGACCGGCGTTCACTCGACCACCCGACATTCCGCACCCTCTTCACCCGGACTGTCGATTGGGTCTCCCCCTGCAACCGGTAGCGAAGCGTCCCCTTCCCCCCTCTCCCCACCTTTTCCATCACGCTTCGCTTGCAGGGACGATGGGGCCGGGGATAATGCCCGGGAACCGGCCGGTGCGCATCAGGGCATCGGCCGGAACGGCGTGGTGATCAGCAATGCCCACTGCCGGTTCGCGTGGCGGGTGCGTCCGGCGTTGTGCGGCGTGTGCACCACGTTTGCCCGCCCAAGCAACGGGTCATCCAGTGGCACGGGTTCCACGTCAAAGACGTCGGCCGCCAGGGCAATCTCGTCGGCAAGCACGCGCCGGCGCACCGCTGCGGTGTCGCAGACCCCTGCGCGGGTCGCCCAGATCACCAGTGACCCGTGGGGCAATGCGTCCACGAGATCGGCGGTGACCAATCCCCGGGTCGCCGGGATCAGCGGAACGAGAGGGGCAAAGATCTCGGCATCGGACACCAGGCGGTCCAGATGCCATTCACGCCGTGCCCCCGACCGGTGGAAAGCCGGTTCCGGGGCGTGCGGATCGTAGACCGACACATCTGCACCGAGGGCGGCGCAGAACGACGCATACCGGCTACCGATGTTGCCCGCCCCGATCACCCGCACGCGCTTGCCGGCGATGGTGCCACTGGTGAAGCGGTCATCGTCCCCGAACTGGGCGCCACGATGTGCGAACGGGCGGTCACCACCACCCGGCGAGTAGTCCCAGACGCGCAGGTCCGATTGCATCGCCTGATGCAGTTGCGGGATGCGACGCAAACCAGACAACGTGAGTGCGAGGGCATATTCGGCCACCGACTGCCCCCAGAACCCTTCGGCGGTGTGGGCGTGGTGCCGGATGCCGGACGAGGCGAAGATCGCTGCGAGATCCTCGGTCACTCCCGACCCATAGCCGGACCGGGGCGAGAGGGCCACCTCGCGCAGCGAAGGCAGGTATTCCAGGTCGCCTGGCACCATCGGTATCCCGAGGGAGATCAGTTGGGCCACCTGCGAAGGATCGATCCCCGCATGACGCACAAGGTCGTGAACCGTCACGGATGACTGTGCATCATGACGCAACAGCGCCACCGGAACCGGCCCGGACCAGACTTCATGCAAGGCATCCGCCACCAGTGGCCACGTCGCCTCCCAGTGGGGATCGACGACGATCAGACGGTGCGGAGACCCGTCATCGCCCACATGGAACCCGGTCCCTTGCATTTGCCCCCCACCCGATCGCGCCGTCGTTGCACCTGGCTCCGCCATCAGATCGTCACCTCTTGTGCGCCACCGTAGCACCATCCGCGGCCAGACGGCCATCGAGGCGTCCTCGGCGCCAGTCACGGCGGTCAGCTAACCGCCCACCGGCGATGCGGGCCACTGTCCGCGTGGCGTCGGTGACTGTTCGAAGGTGCCAGACCCGGCCCGCGCGGACCCGCCAGATCGAGATCACCGGCACTTCAAGCGGACGGTTGGTCGCCGGGATCAGCATGAATGGCCCGGAATGCATCCCGACGAGCGTCCATGTGCCAACGGCGAAGTCGTCACCAATCAGCCACTCGGTGCCCACTTGCCTCGGGTTCCCAAGGACGCGCATCAGGCCGTTGTAGCCCGCAAGCCACTGGGCAATCCCGGCGTGATCGGCCAGGCCATCGTGCCACGCGATCTCCGGGGAAAGGATGCCCTCGACGTCGGCAACGGCAAGTTCACGGCCATCGGCCATGAGCGGCGCGAGTATCGCGACCACTTCGGTCACCGATGCCTCACCCGAGGACGATCCGGATGACACGCCGTTCCTACTAGCCATTCCCACCCCTTCCGGAACCAAGCGCCGACATTCCGCCACATCAGGGCATCCGAAGCCTACATAAACCAATGGCGACAGATGGGGTTGTTCGAACGAAACCTGTCCCGGATCTGTAACGACACGGACGTTCCCGCCAATGCCCGCCGAATGGAACATGGGTCCTTTGTTCTTCGACAACGACACAACACACCGGAGGGAAGAGATGGCTCGCACCATTCCCGCGCCACCGCCGGCGTTTACGCACGGTCCAGCAGATACCACTGCTTCCGGAGCGAACGGCCTGCGCCGTGACCCCTCCGTCCTGCCGGAAGACGAAGGCGGCCTGGTGCGGAAGGTTGCCGACCGCGACCTCCTGGACCCGCTTGCCGGGAATGTGGCACCTGTCCCGCCCGAAACGTCGCCGGAAGGCACCTCTGCGACGGCACGCACGTCAGCCACACCATTGTTCCGGCACGTCCGCGAAAGACTGCCGGCCTCGCCAGACCACATCCTGGCGGAGATTGAACGCAAGGTGCGTGCCGGCGAACGCCTGACGGCGGCCGACGGCATGGCACTCTTCGCCGCGCCAGACCTCCTGTGGCTTGGCCGGTTGGCCCGCCATGCGCAACGGCGCATTTCCGGCGACACCGTCTTCTTCAATATCAACCGCCACCTGAACCTCACCAATGTCTGCAAGGCCAAGTGTGCCTTCTGCTCCTTCAGGCGTGTCGATGGCGAGTCCGGTGCCTACACCATGACCGTCGCCGAGGCGGTCGCGACCGCACGTGCGACCGTCGCTGCCCTGCCAATCACCGAACTGCATATTGTCAACGGTCTCCACCCGGATCTTCCATTCGATTACGACGTCGACATGCTCCGCGCGCTTTCGGATGCGTTGCCACACGTCCACCTCAAGGCATTCACCGCCGTCGAGATCTGGTGGTTCGCACGCATCACTGGCAAGTCATACGCGGAAGTCCTGCACGACCTGCGCGAAGCCGGCCTCGGGTCCATGCCCGGCGGCGGTGCCGAGATCTTTGCCCCGGTCGTCCGGCGTCGGATCTGCGGCTACAAGTCGACCGCCGAGGACTGGCTTGCCGTCCACCGCACCGCCCATGGCCTTGGGATCCGCACCAACTCGACGATGCTGTATGGCCACATCGAGACAGCCGCCGACCGCATCGACCATCTTCTCCGCCTGCGCGACCTGCAGGACGAAACCGCTGGGTTTCAGGTCTTCATTCCCTTGCGCTTCCACAACGCCAACAACCGCATGTCCGACCTGCCGATGGCAACCCCCCTCGAGACGGCACGCATCTTCGCCATCAGCCGCCTGACGCTCGACAACATCCCACACCTCAAGGCCTAGGGGGTCATGCTCGGTCTCGACACCGCGCAGATGCTTCTGGAGTTTGGTGTCGACGATCTGGACGGCACCGGTGTCGAGCAACGCATCTCCCACATGGCCGGGGCGCACACCCCGCACGGGATGGGCCGGAACGAACTCCTGCGCGTCATCGGCGATGCCGGGTGCGATGGGGGTGATGCGATGATCCTGCCCCGCGTCGGTCACATTGCCCCGCTGAACTGCGCACCACACCTGCATGGCTTTGAGGTGCGAGGCGGTTCTGACCGGATGCATCTGCAACCCGGCGTGCCAAGCGCACTCAACCGGCGCATCCTGGCTGGTGAACTCGACATCTCGCCGATGTCCTCGATCGAATACTTGCGCAACGCCGCCGACCTCTGCCTGCTTCCCGGTCTGGGAATCACCTCCGATGGGCCGGTGATGAGCATCGCCCTCGTATCGTCGGTGCCTCCGACCAATCTGGATGGCGTGCGGGTCGGCCTGACGTCCACGTCGGCGACGTCGTGGGTCCTCGCCAGGATCCTCCTGCGCGAATGGTGGGGGGTCCCGCCGGTCTTCGTGCCCGAAGTTCCGGGTGCACCAATCCCTGCCCCATCTCGCCTGATCCCCACTCCACCAGGTCTCCCCGGATACATGGACACGTCACCGGCGCGGAACGATCAGGTAACCGACCCGCTGGCGGCGTATCTCCTGATCGGCGACCCGGCCTTGCGTGCCCTCTGGAAGCCGGAACCCGGCACGTGGACCATCGACCTCGGGCAGGAATGGACCCGCTACACCGGCCACCGCATGGTCTGCGCCGTCTGGGCGGCGCGTCGTGCCTACGCCGAACGGCATCCGGAGACCGTGGCCGAGGTGACGTCGATCCTGACGGAAGCCCGGGACGCCGGACTGCGTGACGCCCCGGTACTGGCGCGGCGCCTTGCCCCGCTGGAGAACCTGCCGGCATTGCTGTTGGAACGCTATTTCGCCACCTTGCACTACGGTTTCGGCCCGCGTGAACACGATGGCCTGAACGCCTTTGCCGGTGCCGAGGTGCGCGTTGGAGACCTGCAGTCGGTCACCCACCTTGCGTGGACTGGACCCGGCGCCATTGCAACGGCGGCGTAGGCCCAACAGGTCCCAAGCGAAGCGCATGCAAAAACCGGGGTGATATGGGGTGGCAGGTCACGGCGACGCTTCATCCGGTGTCACTCGGTAGACTGGCGGGCGATAACCGCGCACCCACGCATCCCCCCTCCCCATCGCCCATGATTCACAGACGCTGCGCTTGGTGCACTGCTTTACCACCTCCCCCGGAAGGACTGCCATGCCAAGGATCGTCATGATCGGCGCGGGAAGCGTCGTCTTTGCCAAACGCCTGCTTACGGACCTCCTTTCCTGGCCGGCCTTGCAGGCAAGCGAGATTGTCCTGATGGACATCGACGCCGGACGGTTGGAACTGATCGGCGCCCTTGCCGAACGGCTTGTCGCGCAGGAACACCTGCCCGCCCGGATCCTCACTACTACTGACCGGCGCGCTGCCCTCGATGGCGCCGACTACGTCATCTGTTCCATCCAGGTCGGCGGCCTCGACATGTACGCCCACGACGTGGAGATCCCGCGCCGCTATGGCATCGACCAGACCGTCGGCGACACCCTCGGACCGGGAGGCGTCTTCCGCGGCTTGCGCACGGTTCCGGTCTTCCAGGGCATCGCGCGCGACATGGAGGAACTCTGCCCGCACGCCCTCTTCATTAATTACTCCAACCCCATGAACCTCAACATGTGGGCGTGGTCGCAGTCCACCAAGGTCCGGTCCATCGGCCTCTGCCACAGCGTGCAGGGAACCGCCGAACGCCTCGCCCGCTTCATGGGTGTGCCGTTTGCGGAGATGAGTTTCTGGTGCGCCGGCATCAACCACCAGGCGTGGTACCTCGACCTGCGCCGCGGGCACGGTGGCGGACGGGGCGAGGACCTCTACCCACTCCTGCGCGAGAAGATGGACGACGCGGCCATCTTCGACGAGGATCGCGTGCGCTTCGAGGTGATGCGCCACTTCGGCTACTTTGTCACCGAATCCACCCACCACATGTCGGAGTACGTGCCGTGGTTCCGCACCACGCCGGATCTCATCGAGGCCTTCACGACCCCCCGGTGGGACTACTACGACATCTGCGTGAACCGTCGCGACCCGCATGAGGAACGGATGGCCCGGCAGGCTTCCGGACAGGAACCGGTTGAGACCACCCGTACCAATGAATACTGTTCGTTCATCGTGAACGCGATGGAGACGAACGTTCCCTACGTGATGAACGCCAACGTGCCGAACACGTGGGGGCGCAGTGCGTTCCGCGGCGGTGGTGCCGGGTCGGTACTGATCTCCAACCTGCCACCGGCGTGCAACGTGGAGGTTCCCTGCCTGGTGGACGGCGCGGGCGTGCATCCCTGTGCAATCGGCGACCTGCCCGAACAACTGGCGGCGATCAATCGCACGAACGTGAACGTGCAGGCACTCGCCGTCGAGGGCGCCCTGGCCGGTGACCGTGAGATGATCGTGCGGGCGGTGCAGATGGATCCCCTGACCGGTGCCCTGCTTCCACTCTCACGCATCCGCGAGATGGTTGGCGAACTCTTCACCGCCGAGGCACGTTTCCTGCCCCAGTTCTCGTGATCCATCTCCCCTCTCCCTCTGGGGGAGGGGTTGGGGGTGGGGCCCTACTCACGAAAGGGGTAGGGTGCCCGATGGCGATGTGTTTGGGGGTGGAGTGATCCCGGCGATGGGATGGGTCATGCCCCGGCCGAGACCGTTGTCAAGATCATGTGCATCTGGGTGACCCGCGTCACAGAACAGTCGGGGACTTGGCCCCTAGACTCTCCGGTGCGGACTCGTCCGCCGACGAACGGAACCTGACAACCGATGGTGCGCCTGCCTCATTCGAACCGGACGGAAGCCGGTTCCATCATATGGGTGTTCCTTCTGGGATTCGCCTCGACCCTCGTGTCGCTGGCGATGATCGGTTCGCGTTGGCGTCGTTTCATCGGTACCCGAACACCGTCCGTACACCACGCGTCATCCAACCCGGACGCCGTGGCCGTGTCGGTCGGTCGTGGCGTGGGACCCATACCGGTTCCCATGGGCGTGACGGGAAACCAGCCGGCACCCGTTGACGCCGACCATGGCGAAGCGCATGCAAATCAGGCAGGGTGGGGTGGGGATACTGGCCCGGTCATTCGTCTGACGCTTCCCTCCCTGCCGACCATTGGTGAACTTTTGCGTCGCACGCGAACCTTCGCCATATCGGTACACGTGACTATTGGGCCGCAACGCCTCGCCATCGCCGGTTTCGCCACGGTGGTGCTTGCCATCGGCCTCTCACCCGTGGGTGGCACCATCGCCACCTTCGTGGCCAGCCTCATCAATCCGGATTCCACCTTCCAGTCAGGCACCGTCCGCCTTGCATCCGATGGTGCCGGATCATCCGCCTTCTCCCTGCCCGCCCTTCTTCCCGGCGAATCGGTGGAACGGATCATCACGGTCTCCCAGTCCGGATCCCTTGACTCGCGTCTCGACCTTGCCATCCTCCCGGACGCGGCCTCATCCAACTCCCCGCTGGTGACTGACCCCACTTCCGGGATCCAGATCGTCATTGACCGGTGCGTTGCCGGTGCATGGGCCACCACCACGCCGGTTGCCGCCGTGCCAAGCCCACCACCGGCCGGGGCGCGCTTTGCCTGCGTGCCGGCCACCCCCAGTGAGGTTCCCAGTACCCAACCGGTCTATCGGGGCCCCCTGGTTCCCCGGGGAATCACCAGACCTGGCACACCCACCACGACCCCGGTGCCGATCCCGGTCGCCGACCGACTGCGCCCCGGTGATGAGGCGTCACTGCGCATCCGTGCGTCACTTCCCGAACAACCATGGTCGGGAGATCGTACTGACGACACGGCCACGGCACCGGGCGGAAGCGGGTCGGTCGCGTTCGAATGGCGTGCGACCGGCATGAATGCCAATCTCTCCGGGACCGCGCTTGCGACCGCGCCGACATCCCCGGTCACCCGCACCCCGGTGCCGGCCACTCCGGCCGGGCCCGTGCCAACGGCCACCTCGACCGCGTCGCCTACCGCCATCGCAACCGCCACGGGCGTCCCGTCTGCGACGATGACCGCCTCACCCACCGCTACCCAACCCGCCTACGCCGGGTATGCCGTGGCCTTCGACGGATATGGCGATGATGTCCGCATCAATTGGACACAGCCCATCGGACCGCTTTCCGGCCGTTCCGCATGGACATTCGAGTCGTGGGTGAACCCGTCCGACCTCACGGGTCCGCGAACCATCTACAGCGAACAGGACAATTCTGGCGCCGACACCCTCGTCATCCGCCTGAGTCGGGATACCCAACCACAAGTCCTGGAAGCCGGCCTGCGACGCAACGGCACCATGTCGTGGTTTGGTGTCGAAGCCCCCGCCGACATCGTGACCGGGACGTGGACCCATGTTGCGGTCACGTTCGAGGCCGGTTCCCGGGTGCAACTGGTCATCAATGGCGCGGTCCGTCTCGCCGAAACCAACAGCGAGAACGGACCCCTTGCCTCGCCGGACACTGCGACGGTGTCAACCTTGGCCCGTGCCGGAGACGGATCGCAGGGGTATGCGGGTGCGATTGACGAAGTGCGCCTGTGGTCGGTTGCCCGTGCCTATGACGCATCCAACGCTACCTACCTCCAGAAACTGGCCGGTGGTGAACCCGGGCTTCTGGTGCATTACCCCATCTCCGCCTACGCCTCCACCGATGCACGTGGGGCCACCCTCGCCGACCAGTCTGGCATCGGCATCGGCGGCACCTTGCGTGGTGGCGTGCGATGGATCCCTTCACGGGCACCGGTCGACCGCCCCGCCACGCCGCACTCAATCGGCCTCTCTGCCGCCACCGACACCGGTTCATCAACGACCGATGGCATCACCAAACTGACTGCTGTCACCGTGACCGGACGTGCGTCGGCCGGGTCGACGGTCGCCCTCTTCGATGGAACGGGAACAACAGCAATCGGGACGGGAACTGCCGCGTCCGACAACACGTTCGCCATTCCGGTCACTCTTGCCGTGGGCGACCACTCGACTACTGGGCGTGCGACCGACTCGCAGGCGAAGTCCAGTGGCACGTCCGTCGCGCGGACGATCACGGTCGACCAGACGGCACCCGCAACCATTGTCAACCTCACGTTTGCCGACGCGTCTGGCAGTCCCGGGCCATACCGCCAAGGCACCGTTGTCACCGTGACCGCGGTCCTCGCAGTGAACCCGACCGACCTGGCCCCATCGCTCACCCTGAATCTCGTTTCCGGGACGC
Organism: Chloroflexota bacterium; assembly: GCA_009693165.1. Classification (GTDB taxonomy): domain Bacteria; phylum Chloroflexota; class UBA11872; order UBA12225; family UBA12225; genus UBA12225. Next base: position 1,315 of record SHXX01000030.1, on the reverse strand, counting down.
ACACCGGTGGCACCCTGCCCTCGGCCGTCCTGACCAGTGTCGATGGAACGACCTACACCGGCACCCTGACCATCCCGGCCGGAAACGGGACGGTCTTTCCGTCCCTCGTGGCGACCGACATTGCCGGAAACCTGATCGCCTCGTCCAACGTCCGCCTACCCAACCCAACCGCGTACGTGGGATCCGACGCCACCTGGTCGATGGACGGAACGGAGTCCGCGATCGAAAGTGCATGCGGAGGTGCCACCGCGGCGCCCCCCGGCCAGTGGATCTGGTCATCTACTTGTTCGGAAGCCTGGCAGAAGCACACCTTCGCGAAGGACTTCACGGTCAGCGGACTACCGACCGCCGCAACGCTCGACCTCACCATCGACAACTGGGCAAGCATCACCATCAACGGTGATCCGGTTTCGTGGCCGTACGCCCAGGGTCAGTCGGTTCCGGCAGCGTGGTCGACGATCACCACAATCACGGTGACCTCGAAGATCCGTTCTGGCAGCAACACCATCTCGATCTCTGCCGAGGACTACGGTGGTGGATCGGGTGTGCTTGCCCGCCTGACCATGACCGGCGTGCCCGGCTTCGTCATCGACAACACGGCGCCGACGGTCGGGAAAGTCCAGCGTCAACTCATCGCCGAGACGACGTCGACGTGGAACGCTCCGCGCTACACCGTCACGGCGACTGATTCCGTCGGGATCGAAACCGTCATGCTCCAGACCGCAACGTCATCGAATGGCCCGTGGGCGGATAGTGGGACGGCGGTGACGCAGCCGGATTCGGACGACATCTTCGTGGTGCCCGGCCCAACCATCAGCGGAACCACGTGGGTCCGCATGCGGGTCACGGATACGACTGGCAACGAGGCGATCACCGATCCTGTGTTGGTCACGGTATGGAATGCCTCGTCGGGCAACGCAGACTGGACAACCGGGGGCAGCGCCTACTTCAGTGGCGGGTGGCTTGTCCTAACCCCAAGCTCGGGAGGCCAGAAGGGAGGCGGGTACTTCGAAAGCCTTGTTCCCACCGGTGGCCAGGTGAGTGTGAGTTTTGACCTCGATGTCTCCGGCAGTGCCGATGGCATGTGTGTCCCGATCTTCTCATCCGCGTCGGCATTCCTCACCGGTGGTGCGGGTGGGTCGCTGGGATGCCAGGGAATGGCCGGTACGTTCTTCGTCGGCATCGAGGAGTACGGTGACGACACCATCCGCATCGGGACGCCCTCCGACTATCTTTACTCCGAGACCGCAATCTCTACGCTTGCCAACACCTCGAATGACATCCGGATCACCATCATCATGACACCCACTGGTGG
>SHXX01000029.1 GCA_009693165.1 Chloroflexota bacterium | reverse complement strand
TGGACGCCCTGCGCCTCGTCCTGCCTGCACCGACGCTTGGCGATGTCTACTCGCTGGCGATGCACCCGGCAAGTGCCTCCCACCGGGGACTGACCCCGGAGGACCGCGCGAAAATCGGCATCGGCGACGGTCTGATCCGGTTGTCAATCGGCATTGAATGCGCCAACGACCTGATTGATGACCTCAAGCAGGCCCTAGACCAACTTCCGTCCCGGCGTTGACACGACGCCTGTGGTTCACCGGACCTGCGTTGCGGTGACATCCGGATTGTCCGCCGCAACTCCGTCAGGGGTCTTCATCCCGCGCTTGGGAGAGGCATCCACCACACCATCGGGAGTCGCCCCTCCATCATGCGGCAATCCCCCCGCAGCCGGAGACGGGCTTTCACCGGCGCGCACGGGAACGCCGACGAGGTTGCGACCGAACATGCCGAAGTGCATTCCCACGACGATGACGAGGACCAGGGAGAGGGCCGAACTGATCCCGATGGCCAAGGACACACCAACGGTGTCGGCAAGGAAGCCGAGTTGGAGGGATCCTATCGGCGCACTGCCGATGGCCAAGGTGACCAGGCCCAGCGCGCGCCCGCGCATGGCGGGACTGCACCGCGACAGGATGATGCTTGATTGCATGGTGCCGAATGACGAGGTGCCCGCGCCGACGACAAAGAGGAGGATGAGGGCGACGACGTACCCGCTGGAGACGCTGAAGAGAACGAGGGCAACGCCCCCGACAATCGATCCGATGATGAAGGCGAGGCCTTGGGCACGCGTGCTCCGGAACAGCGGTTGCAGGAAGACGCTACAGGCGGCGCCAACCCCCGTGGCGGCGCCAAGGGCACCGAGTTCGACCGGCCCGACGTGCAGGACGCCGTCGGCAAACACCGACAACATGCTGTCGTACGGGTACAGCAGGATGTTCATCACCAGGCTGATGATGATGACCCCACTCACAACCGGATCGGCACGGACGTAGTCGAACCCGTCGCGCAGGTCGCTCCAGAGGGACGGACGATGCGGTGGCGCCGAACCCGGCACGCGAACGGGAACCGTTCTGGCCGGCGGTGACGCAAGGGTCCAGGCGGAGAGGGATGCCACAAGGAAACTGATGGTCAGGACGACATAGGCACCGGCCGCACCCCACGCCTCGAGGGCCGCGCCGGCGATGAGGGGGCCGGCGACCCGGGCGACATTGAAGGCGACATTGTCCAGGACAATGGCCGGGAGGACACGTTCCGGCCCGACGTATTCGGGAAGAAGCGATCGCCTGACGGGCCAGTCGATGCCCCAGCTTGCACCTAGCCAGAGGCAGCCCAGAAGGAGTTGCCAGTAAGCACCGTGTCCCGCAACAAGGGATGCGGCCACGCTTGCCATCACGATCACGTTGACACACCCCGACGAACGGATCATCTGAAGCCGGTCAATCCGGTCGGACAGGGCACCCATGATCGGGCCGGAAACCGGCAGGGCGGCGGCACGCGCCACAGCGACCATTCCGACAAGCCATGGTGACCCGGTGAGTTGCAACGCGGTCCACGAGGTGATTGTCATCTCCATCCACCTGGCGACATTCCAGGCGAACGTGGAGATCCACAGGGTGCGGAAGCCGGGGCTGGCTAGCGGGGCGAATGACTCATGGATGGTGCCGCCGGGACGCCGGGCAAGGGTGTATGCCGACGCGACGCGGACAGCGAGGGCAGGACGCCGTGAGGTCATCGCGCACCAGTATGCCTTCCGTTGACGCCGGTCGGAAGCCGTCGAGCGCCATGTCGTCCCGCGGGCGTGCCCCGGTCAAGCCGAGCCCCGGACACGGGAACCACGGACAGATACAGCAACCCGAATGCCAATGCCAGTAACGCAATGGCATTCACAATCGAACAACAACATGCTACCCTTGCCCTAACCTGGACCCGGATCTCACGAAATCATATGCAGGGGGCATTTTTCCAGTGGCCGGGTGGGAAACACAGGAATGTCCGGCGTGACAACGCCGGTTGGAGTGAAGGCGGGTCATCCCGCCATGGGATATTGGTTATGGTTCGAACTGGGGGTATCCGAACGATTGCTCAGCGCGTCGCACGCGCCGCAGTCTCCGTCTCGGTTGCAGCATCATTGATCTTCCCGGCGGCCATCCCGGCCGCGGCGCAGGCTGGACCATATGCGGGCGTACAACTGAACGTCCTGACCGGTGTAGGCCCGCAGATCGCGGAGCCGTTGAGCCGACGTGGCAAGGAATGGGCCGAAGCGAACGGCGCCAAGGTCAACGTCATCACCGTCCCCTTCAACGAGATCTACTCGAAGATGCTTACGGACGTCTACACGAGGACCAACGCATTCGACATCTTCGTGTTTGCGCCCCAGTGGATGGGCGACTTCGCCGCCGGCGGTTTCCTCGAGCCGCTGGACAAGCCCTTGGCTGAGCACCCGGAGATTGAGTGGTCGGACGTCGGAGCGTTCTTTCGCGACTTCTCTGCGACGTACGAGGGCACAACGTACACCATCCCGCTCGACGGGGACTTCCACATGATGTACTACCGTAGTGACATCCTGACGAAGTTGAACCTGAAGGCACCAAACACCTGGGAAGACTACAACGCGGTTGCCAAGGCCATATCTGACGCCAAGCTGACCACCGAGGAAGGCAAGCCTGTATACGGGTCATGCATATCTAAGAAACGTGGCGCGCAGGCGTACTGGTTCATCAACTCGATCGCCGGGTCGTACATCCAGAGCCAAGGGACATCACAGGGTGGGTTCTTTGACCTGGACGGCTTCAAGCCCCTCGTGAACAATGAAGGGTTCGCTCGCGCGCTCGACATCTACAAGGACTCCACGAAGTTCGGCCCGCCAGACGAGTTGAACCTTGATGTGGGGGACACCCGCGGCCTCTTCACCGCTGGCCAGTGCGGGCTCGGGCTCGACTGGGGCGACATCGGCACGCTAGCCATCGACAAGTCGACTTCCAAGGTCATTGACAAGGTCGGCGCCTCCATCCTCCCGGGCAGCAATAAGGTTCTCGACCGGAAGTCAGGCAAGCTTGTCGCGTGCGACAAGATGACCTGCCCCTATGCTGACGATGCCGGCGTGAACCATGCCCCGTTCGCTGCATTCGGTGGGTGGTCGGGCGCGATCAGCTCCGGCTCGAGCGCCAAGAAGAAAGCCGCCGCCGTCGCGTACCTCGCGTATGTCAGCGCCCCGGCGCAATCAGGCAAGGATGTGACGATTGGCTTGACCGGGTTCAACCCTTACCGCACCAGCCACTTCTCCAACATGGACGCGTGGTCAGAGGCGGGCATGACCAAGCAGGCCGCTGACCTGTACCTCGGCGCCATAAAGACCAGCCTCAACAGCCCGAACATGATGCTTGACTTGCGCGTGCCAAACAACCAGTATTACCAGCAGGTGGTGTTCGACACGATCATCGCGCAGTTCATGGCAGGCGAGATGAGTCGCGACGAAGCGATGCAGATGATTTACGACAAGTGGGAAGAGAAGACCGACGAACTCGGGCGCGACAAGCAACTCGCCGTCTACAAGGCGACGCTTGGCGTCACCAAGTAACTCCCTTCCCCGCGCACCGTAGCGGGTGCACGATTTGCATTGCGTAACAGCGCGCCGCGGGACCGGCCCCCTGCCGAACCCGCGGCGGTTCGTTGAACCCCCTACCGTTCGCCGCTCGCGCCTGGTGTCGAGGCCTGCTGTAAGCACTCGGACACGAGCCTTCGAAACAGAACCCTGTGGAGACCTTCGATGACGGTGACGCTTGGCGGCCGCGCCGCGTCCACAACGAGTAGCCAGGCGATGGGTTCCCGGCCACGACCCCGGCGAACCATGACCCAACGGATCGATGCAATGACGGGAAGCCTCTTCCTGTGGCCGTCGATCCTGATCATCCTGGGAATGGGGATTTTCCCGTTCGTCGCTTCGATCTACCTGTCACTCACCAGATTCGAACTCGCCAAGGGTGGTTTCAAACTCACCTGGGTGGGCCTGCTCAACTACCGGAAGCTCATCATTGGCAGCGAACGGCTGCATTTCCTAGGCAAGCTCGGCGAGCCGGACTTGATCGGGTGGTCGTTCGTCACCGCGGTCCTGGCCGGTGGCGTCGCCCTTCTCTGGGCCCGGTGGCGCGCCAAAGAGGCGACAGTGGGCAGTTCGATCTCGTTCCTCGTCGCGCTCGGTGTCGCAGTCGGCCTGACGTGGCTGGTGGCGAGCACGGTTGTCACCGGCGCGCGCGCAGGATCACTGGTCGTAACGATCATCTACGTCGTGACAGGTATCACCTTCCAATACTTGATCGGCCTTGGGCTTGCGCTGCTCTGCACGATGAAATTGCGTGGCAAGCGATTCTTCCGGGTGGTCTTCCTGCTCCCGATGATGATCACCCCCGTTGGTGTCGCGTACATGTTCCGCATGATGTCCGATACGGCAAAAGGTCCGCTGCAACCACTATGGGCGCTTGCAGGGCTTTCGAACTACTCGTGGACGAACGATGCATGGGGCGCACGCATCGCCGTAATCATTGGCGATGTGTGGCAGTGGACGCCATTCATGTTCATAGTGCTTGTGGCTGCCCTCGAGGCGCAGCCTACCGACCCGATCGAGGCGGCGCGTGTCGATGGTGCGAACGACTGGGATATCTTCCGCTTCGTGACGCTGCCATCGATCCTTCCGATCAGCACCAGCCTGGTGTTGATCCGCATGATTGAGGCCTTCAAGATCGTCGACCTGCCTCGTGTCCTCACGAACGGCGGGCCGGGCACGGCGACCGAGTCACTCACGCTGCATGCGGTCATCGTCTGGCGCGCTCTGGACTTCGGTGGCGCAACGGCAGTGTCATTCATGCTGGTTGCACTTGTCACAGTCGTGGCGTCTGTATTCGTCGGTCTGGCACGCGCACGCACAACGGAGACAGCATGACGACGAAAGTGACGGCTGCCCGATCAGGCCGGACGCGAAGCCTAGGGGATCCGTCGCCCCTGCAAATGGTGGGCGCCTACGCCATACTGATCCTCTGGGCAACGGTAGTGCTATTCCCCCTCTACTGGGTCCTCGTCACCTCGGTCAAATTGCCGGTGACCGTGAACACCGGGCCTTTCTATATCCCGTGGGTAGATTTCACTCCGTCACTCCACGCGTGGCAGTACATCCTCGAGACGCAACGTGATCAGACGTTGCGCCCTTACTGGAACACGATTATCGTGGCGACGACCAGTACGCTGATTGCGCTGTTCATCGGGTCTACCGCAGCGTACGCACTCGTGCGCTTCAAGTTCGCGCCAAAGACAGGCCTCATCTACCTGTTCATAGCCTGCATCGGTGGGACAGTCGCGATCACATCCTTCGATGTCTCGTGGCAGTTGGCGTCGGCTTCGATGGTCGCAGTGTACGTATTGCTTGCGGTGACGTTACGCAAGAGGTTCACGAAGACAATGGGCAATAGCGACATTGCCTTCTGGCTTATTTCCCAGCGCATGATGCCACCGATAGTTGTAGTCCTGCCGATCTACGTGATGTTCCAGCAGGTGGGTTTGCTGGACACATACACAGGTCTTGTCATAGCTTACGTCGCCGGGAACCTGCCTATCGTGGTCTGGCTGATGCGCGACTACTTCCAGAATGTACCGATCGAGTTGGAGGAATGTGCAGCCATTGACGGGGCATCGCGGCTTCGAACTTTTTGGACGATCGTGCTGCCCCTGTCAGCCCCGGGCCTTGTCGCGACCTTTCTCTTCGTCCTTGTCTTCGCGTGGAACGAGTACCTGTTGGCGCTCTTCCTGTCTTCTTCACAGGTGCAGACGATGCCTCTCGTGGTTGCGGCGCAAAGCGGAACACGAGGCACCGAATGGTGGTACATGTCCGTTGTCATCCTGCTGATGATCGGCCCTGTGATCGCGATGGCGATCGCCTCCGAGCGGTTCATCTCGCGCGGACTGCTGGTCGGGGCAGTCAAGGGCTAGCAGGCGTTCCCGAAGGCCCTACACGGCGACAGCACATCCCAAAACTCGCGGTTCTAGAAAGTGGCTCGGGATCCTTCTGAAGCCCGTCGCACCCTCGAAGGCATGAAGTACGGCTCCAATCAACTGGATGACCTGCCCGATACCGGAACCGCGGACCGGAACCGCTTCAACCAAGCAGTGCGGCGCAGACACGACCTCGTTCAGCTACGGTGCAGTTTCAGAGCTGCCGACGCGTGAACGGACGGTAACCGCAAAGTCATCCGGCCTGCGGGGATCATGGAGGGCTCGTGGCGCTTGACATCGCTGGGGGCAGCGGGCGACAGCAACGCCTGAGCCTCGCCCCCAATTTCCGCAGTGGTGCGCCTTCGCTTGCGCGTTCGCCTCGGTTTAGTTAGCGTGCAGGGCCTCGTTCAGGACAACCTGGTTCCGCTTGGCCACGACTTCGATGGCCCCGGACTGGCTGTTCCGGCGGAACAGGAGATCATCCTGGCCGGAGAGTTCAAGTGCCTTGACGATGCGCCCATCGGGTAACGACACCTTCGCGCCGGCCGTGAGATAGAGACCCGCCTCGACGGTGCACCCGTTCCCGAGGCTGATGCCAAGTCCGGCGTTGGCACCAAGGAGACACTTCTCGCCGATCCGGATCACTTCCTTGCCACCGCCGGAAAGTGTGCCCATGATGGAGGAACCGCCACCGACATCGGATCCGTCTCCGACGACCACACCGGCGCTGATGCGTCCCTCGACCATGGAGACACCGAGTGTGCCGGCATTGAAGTTGCAGAACCCCTCGTGCATCACGGTGGTCCCGGGCGCAAGGTGCGCCCCGAGCCGCACGCGGTCGGCGTCGGCAATGCGGACGCCTGATGGAATGACGTAGTCGGTCATGCGGGGAAACTTGTCGACACCACTCACGCGCAAGGCCCGGCCGTGGGACCGCGCGCGAATCGACACACGATCGAAGGTCTCCGGGTCGTAGGGACCGATATCGGTCCAGACCACGTTGTTCAGGCGGCCGAAGATTCCCGCGAGGTTCTGACCGTGGGGCTGCACCTTTCGAGCAGACAGGAGATGAAGGCGGAGATAGACACCCGATGCATCAGCCGGGGCGTCATCCAGACTGCCAACGAAGCTGACAACCGGCGCCCGAGGCACGGCAATCACGTCGGAAGATGCCGGTGCCGCAAGGATGTCGCGCGCCATCTGGATTGCCTCGATGTTCGCGTGACGCTTGCCATCACCGGCAAAGCACGCGAAGTAGGCGAGGGCGCGGTCGAGCATCTCGAGGGTGAGGGACACGGTTCCGGATCCTGAAAGGTGCCCCGTGACGTGGGCCAGCACGGCAGCCGCACCGTAATTCTCCTCACGGTTGACGACCGGGTACCACGTGTCGAGAACCTTGGCACCGGGCACGACGGTCCCGGGATTGTCCCAGTCGCCGATGGCGTACGACGCAATACCGACCGCAAAGGCAACCGGTCGCTGGTATCCGGGGCGCGCCTCGACGCTGGCGACGAAGGCACGGAACTCATCGTTGGTACGGGGCAGGTGATCGTTCGTCATTGTGGGCATCTCCGGCAGGCGTGGTCTGGGGCTGTTGGTCTCACAAGATGCGGTCGAGGATGGCAACCGCGTTCCGGCAGGTCTCGATGGCTGGCACGAACGCAAGTCGGACATATGCGCTGCCCCGCGGCCCCATGAACGACCCGGGCAGGACGATGATGCCGTTATCCAGGAGTTCGGACGCGAAGACGCGTGCGTCGCGCCCGGGCACACGATCCGGAACGCGGATCCAGAGGTAGAAGGCGCCCTGACTTGCCTCGACCGTGAGATGCTTGCGGGCACAGAGGTCAAGGAAGAGGTCGCGTCGCACCGCGTAGCGTGCGCGTTGCTCCTCGACATGCACCTCATCGTTCCAGGCAGCAATGGCGGCCTTCTGGATGAACTCCGGCGTGGCTACCCCGATGCGTGGACGGACATTCTTCATCGCTGCGATGACCCGGGCATCACCGGCAATCAGTCCCGAACGATATGCCGTCATGTTGCTTCGCTTGGAAAGCGTATTCACCACGATGGCATGGGAGAAGTCCGGATCCGTGGAAGCCTGCAACAACCCCGCAGGCGGGGCATCAAACCAGAGTTCGCTGTACGCCTCGTCGGAGGCCACCAGGAAGCCATATTGGTGGGCGAGGTCCAGGCCACGACGGTAGTGCGCAACGGGCGCAACCGCACCCGTGGGATTATGGGGCGAATTGAGCCAGAGGATTGCAAGACGTCGGCCGATGTCCGGCGTGATCGCATCGAGGTCAGGTAGCCAGTCGGGACCGAGTGGGAGGGGAAAGATCTCGCCGTGGTGCAGGATGACGCTGTCACCATAGACCTGGTACGCGAGTTCGGGAACGGCGACAAGGTCACGGCGTCCCGGGGTGCCCGGCGGGTCGAGTACCAGTGAGGTGAGGTTGTAGAGGGCTTCCTTGGCGCCGTTGGCGGGCAGGACATGGCGTTCGGGATCGACCGTTACGCCAAAACGCCGGCCAAACCACGACGCGATTGCCTGCCTGAGGGCGGGAAGACCGGCGGCGGCGGGATACCGGCTTGCCGGTGTGATGGCCGACACCAAGGCATCACGGATGAATTGCGGGGTCTCGTCCTCGGGATCGCCAACGCCGAAGTTGATCAGCCGCACGCCCTGGGCGGCGAGTTCATCCTGCCGGGCGCGCAATTGGGTGAACGCGTAGGGACGGAGGTCGGCAATCGCCCGATTGAGGCCGAATGACGCAGGAACCGGCGTGGTCACGTGCGGGATGATACCCGCCGCCTGCCCCTTACAACATCGCCCCCTTTACTTGCGTGCGCTTCGCTACCTGAACCCCGGTCACGGACTTTCCAAGGGGCGCCACGGCAACGCGGCCCGGAGACGATCAAGGACATCGCCAGTCCGCAGCTGTCTCTCCAGGGTCACGGCGAGGTGGGCCCGCAAGGCCAGTTCGATGTCACGGTGTTCGCGTTCGGTAAGGACGAGGCGGCGGGCGACGGACAACGGTTCGGATGTGAGGAGTCGCATCGCCTTGATCGCGTTGACGGTCATCACGCGGGCGGATTGGTCACGGCGCCCGCAGTCCGGGCAAAGGACGCCTCCCGCAGGTGCACTGATGCGGTTCTCACCCGGTTGCAGTCGCGTCCGGCAGTGCACGCAGTGGAAGAGTTCCGGCGCGTATCCGAGGACAGAGAGGACCTTGAGTTCGACGGCGCGCGCCACAAGGTGGGCGTCTGGCCCGCTCGCACCCGATGACCCGTCGACTGGGTCCGGACCCGGAAGCGCATCGAAGAAACCAAGGGCATCCACCAGGATGGTGAAGAGATCATCACTCTCCGGACCTTCGTGGCGTTCCTCGGCAAAGTGGTCGATGAGTTCGGCAACGTACGAGGCGTAGGCGGTCTTCCAGAGGTCGTCGCGCAGATGCCCGAACGGGTGGCGCATCTCCGCCTGCGTCACGATGTCGAGTGACCGGCCTCGGGCGATCAGGACATTGACGTGCGTGAAAAGTTCGATGTGACCGCCCATCCGGCTTTTCGCACGACGCACCCCCTTGACGATGGCACGCACCTTGCCGTGGCCGGGTGTGAAGAGGGTGAGGATGCGGTCCGCCTCACCAGTGTTATGGCGGCGCAGAACCACGGCATCGGTCCGGTAGAGGCGATCGGCCGGCATGGTCGTGGTCCTGTCGATCGGGCAAGGCGGGAACGGTCAGTGGGCGGGCAAGTCCTCGGGACCGAAGGAGTCCGGCAGGAGATGGGAAAGCCGGTAATGGCGGATCTGTCCGTCAAGCGTCGCCCCGACGACAACCATGTCCGGGCCAAACTCGCGGAGGACCTGCCGGCACGCACCGCACGGCATGGTGGGGACCGGCGCATCGGTGACGACCGCGACCGCGATGATGGACCGGGCGCCCGAGGCGGCGGCTTGGAAGACCGCGTTGCGTTCGGCGCAGATGGTCAGGCCGAAACTTGCATTCTCCACATTGCACCCGGTGAAGATCTCGGTGCCCGACGGCGTGGACGCAAGGACCGCAGAACCAACCTTGAACCTGGAATACGGCGCGTACGCGCGGTCCCAGACGTCGCGGGCGGCCGCGATCAGGCGCGCTTCGATGTCGGCATCAAGGTCGTGAACCGACATTCCCGGTCAGTCTCCTGTCGAGGGGCGCACGTCGCGTCCGTCGCGTGTGGTAGCGATGTCAGCGGCAACCGGGGTTGCCGTCGGCGCGGACCCGGGGACGGACTTGACGACACGCACCTTGTTGATGCGCGTCCCGTCGACTTCCTCCACGACGAGGCGTGCGGACCGAGTACTGATGACATCCCCGACCGACGGGACACGTCCAAGCGATTCGTAGATCAAGCCACCGAGGGTATCCACATCATCGGAGGCCAGTTCGAGGCCGAGGATCTCGTTCAGGTCGGCAAGCGCGACGGAGGCGTCCACTACCGCGATGTCATCACTCAGGCGTTGAACCGGCGGTTCCTCGATATCGAACTCATCGCGGATGTCCCCGACGATCTCCTCGAGGATGTCCTCGATCGTGATGAGGCCGGCGGTGCCACCGTATTCATCGACGATGGTCGCAAGGTGGATGCGGCGGAACTGCATCTCCCGGAGGATGTCGTCGACTTTCTTGGTCTCAGGCACGAAGTAGGCCGGGCGCATCATCTCGCCAACAGACCTGGTGTCCTCGATGCGGCGGAGACGGAGGGCGTCCTTGAGGTAGAAAATGCCGACGATCTGGTCGACCGTGCCCTCGTACACGGGGATGCGCGAGTGTCCGGCGTCGAGACCACGCTTGACGGCCTCGGCCACCGACGCGGTGGTGGGGACACCGACGATATCGATGCGGTGGACCATGATCTCGCGGGCGATGGTGTCATTGAGCGTGAAGATGGATTCGATCATCGCGCCCTGATCGGCCTCGAAGACGCCCTCCTCCTTGGCGACGTTGACCTGACGCATGATGCCGGCCTCCGACACGGCAGGCGCCCACCCGCGTGCGTGCCCGATGTCAACCGGTGCGCGCAGGATCAACCGTGCGATGAAGCGCAAGACAACAAAGATGGGTGCGCCAATCGCAAGGCACACCCTTGCAGTGCCGGTCAACGCCAACGCGATCGGTTCGGGGTTCGCGACACCCGCTGCGTGCGGAATGAGGTCACCGAAGAGGACCGCGACGAGGGTGACCACTCCGACGATGACGAGCAACGTGCCAGGCCAACCGAACGACGAAGCGAGATCGGTGCCGGCAACCGAGACGAGAAGCACCGACGCAGTGGTGATGGCAAATGTCTGGAAGAAGCGGGTGACCGCGCCGAGTTCGCCCATCCTGGCCTGGATGAGGCGGAGATCGGTGGCCCGGCCCGAGGAATCCTCCGAGACTTGCATCAGGCGGGAACGGCGGGTAGCCCCAACAGCAGCCTCGACGGTGGCAAGCATTCCGGCAAGACCGAGGAGACCGATTGAGAGCAGGACACCGCCGAGTTCCAAACGGATGCCGTGGACCAGGGGAACTGTGCCGACGACGGCATCGGGAAGAACAAGGATGACCACGCCTGTGGCAAGGGTAGCCAGAACTACGCTATTTAGAATCCGCACGCCGCGTTTGATACCTGTCTACGTCCCGGGAAGGCGGTCCACGCATCCCGCCATCACCTATGTGAACAACGCACTTACCGAATGATGGTGGTGGATGCGTCGGATGGCCTCGGCAAGCAACGGGGCAATGCTGACCTGAACGATCTTCTCCGAGTGTACCCCGACGGCGAGCCGGATCGTGTTCGTAGTGACCACCCGGGAGATGCAAGACCGATCGATCTGGTCGACCGCGTCGCCGGCGAAAATGCCATGCGTTGCACAGGCGATGACCTCGGTTGCCCCGCGTGAACGGAGCATCTCGGCGGCTTCGATGAGTGTGCCACCAGTAGAAATCATGTCATCGACAATGACTGCGGTGCGTCCGCGAACGTCACCGACCATCTCAAGGACCTCGGCGACATCCGGTTGGGGACGCTGCTTGGCAACGATGGCAAGCTGGCCACCGACGCGGAGACGGAAGTCATTGGCGCGGGCGACCCCGCCGGAGTCTGGGCTGACGATTGCAAGGTCTGTTCCGGCCAGGTGTTCCTGCACCCACCGGGCCATGATCGGGTTGGCGCGCAGGTGATCGACGGGGATGTCGAAGAACCCCTCAATGGCGGGTGCATGGAGGTCGATGGCCACGATGCGGTCGGCACCGGCGGTGTGGATAAGGTTGGCGACGAGCTTGGCCGAAATCGGTTCGCGACCGGCGAGCTTCTTCTCCTGCTTGGCGTAGCCATAGTACGGGATCACCGCCGTGACCCGTCGTGCCGAGGCGCGTCGAAGGGCATCGATCATGAGGAGGAGTTCCATGATGTGGTGGTCGACCGGCGATGAGGTCGACTGGACCACGAACACATCCGCACCTCGTACGTTTTCCTCTATTCGTACACGGGTTTCCTCATTCTTGAAGGTCGAGACGAGTGCGCCCCCCTGGCGCATGCCGAGATGCTGGCAGATCTCCGCGGCCAGTGAAGGGTTCGATGTACCGGAAAAGACAAGCATTTCGCGCTCCGTGCCATCAAGAGGCATGCCCTGGTCGAGGATGAACTCGGCCGCTCGGGACGGTTGTTCGACCAACGACTGCGACGTCGCGGTCATCAACCTGCGTTCCTTCCATCCGGCAAACCGGGCACCGCGAACATTCCCATCGGACCTGAACGACCATGCGGCCGCACGAGAACCCCAGTCTCACTCACGGACCTCACTGTTACACGTGGCGCGGAAGTGCGCCCCCCGGCGGCGCGAGATTGGAGAATGGACCGACTGAAGCACCGGGCGCAACGGCAACGCCATCGATGACCGACGCGACCACGGTGGCCCCATCGCCGATGGTCGCGTCAGTGAGGATCGCGTTCGGGCCGATGATGCAGCCTCGCCCGATGCGTGTCCTCCCGCGCAAATGGGTGTTGGCGCGTATGACCGTCTCCTCGCCGACGTCGATGCCCGGTTCCAGGTAGACCGTCGCCGGATCCTCGCAGGTCACGCCCCCGTCGATCATCTGGAGGACGAGACGTTGCCTCAGGCGCGCCTCGGCTTCGGCCAGTTGCAACCGCGTGTTCACGCCCACGGTCTCGACGACATCCTCGAGGACGGTGGTGGCGACCCGGGGCGGATCCTCGCGCGAGGCCAGTTCCGCAAGCGCGGTCAGGTAGATCTCCCCGTTTGGGGCCGGCGGTACAAGCGGCAGGTTCGCCCACATCCACGTGGCATCAAAGGCAGAGAAGCCCGAGTTGATCTCGCGGATAGCACGCTGTTGCGGCGTCGCGTCGCGGTGTTCGACGATCCCGGTGACAAAGCCTGTCTCAGGATCCCGGACAATGCGCCCATACCCGGACGGGTCGTCGAGAACGCCAGTGACCAGGGTGACAAGCGCGCCGGTTTCATGGTGCGTGCGCAGCAACCGGTCGACGGTTGATGCCTGCAAGAGCGGGGTGTCTCCATAGGCGACCACAATCGTTGACGGGTTTCCCTTCACCTGCGGACGCGCGACGAGTGTGGCGTGACCGGTCCCAAGACGTTCGGCCTGTTCGGCAAACGCGTACCCCGCACCAGGCCGGTCCTGATCCACCGAAGCCACGACCTGGTCGGCGCGGTCACCGACGACGATGACGGTCGACGATGGCAGCACGCCGGCGCCACGGACCGCCTCGAGGACGTGCCAGAGCATGGTGCGTCCCACGACAGGATGCAGAACCTTGTGGAGACACGACCGCATCCGGGTGCCAGACCCGGCGGCGAGGACAACTGCAGTGACACTCTCGAGGGGCGACGACGATGGTAACGCTTCTGCACCGTCTCCAAGCAACGAGCTCATGCGTCAATCCAGCCAATTGGGGCGTTGGGGTCAGCGTCGAAGGCGGGAGAGATCAACCTCACCAGACAGGAAGAGGGTGGCTGGGGCGCTAGGATTCGAACCTAGGATGCAGGATTCAAAGTCCCGTGCCTTACCGCTTGGCTACGCCCCATCTGGGGGCAGCGTACCGTCCGGCACTGCAGACTGTCAATCACCTGCCGACCGCGCGCTGATGTCATCACAGTTCTATACTTGCAAGCTCTCCTGGCGAAGCTTGGAACACGGAGATGGCCGGGGTTGGGCGCGAAGAGATCACCGTCTTGGCCACGTGTGATGCCTCGTCATCACCGTGAACCAGCGCGAAGAAGGTGGAACCACTCCCCGCCATCACCGGGCGTGTCACTCCGGCCTCCAGAAGCAGGTTGCGGGCCACCAAAGCCTCCGGGGCGACCTGCAAAGCGATGGCCTCCAGATCGTTGAATGGCGCCGGAACAAGGTCCTCCCCAACAGACAGGCGGGTTGTCAGTTCCCGGAACCATGAGGCGGTCCGGTCATGACCATCCGACCACCGTGACGGCGGATATGCACGATAGACCGCACCGGCACTGATGCCGACAGGGGGCTTCACCAGGACAAACCGCGCCGTGGCAAGGTGGGGGGGGAAAGGCAACGGTTCGAGGACCTCGCCTCGTCCGGTCACGAGGGCGAGCGGACTTGTGCCAAGAAAAAATGGAATGTCTGACCCCAACGTAGCACCGATCTCCTGGAGGCGCGTACGCGGGTAGCCAAGGTTCCAGAGTGCGTTGAGTGCAAGCAGGGTCGATGCTGCGTCACTGCTTCCACCGCCCAGACCGGCGGCCACCGGGATACGCTTGACCAGTGTCAGCAAGGCACCGGTGCGCAAACCCGCCTCTCTACGCAGGGCCTCGGCGGCCCGCCACACAAGGTTCCCCGGCGTCTCGAGGTCGGGGTCAGAACACGACAGGGTGATGGTTGGTGACGCCTCCACGGTGATCGTATCGGCGAGGTCCAGGGCGAGAAAGACCGACCGGAGTTCATGGAAACCGTCATCGCGGCGGCGGACGACCTCCAGAGTGAGATTGAGTTTTGCCGGGGCGGAGATTGCAATCCGGCCGGGTGACTCCGAGACAATCATGGCGCCAAAGCGTATCCGGTCGCCCGATCGCCATCGCGGTCCGAACCGGGTTGCGTCACGCGTCGCGTATCCGGACACTGGGACGAAGCCACACGGAAGGAAGCGCGGTGGGAGAGACGGATCAGTGGACACGCCTGCCGTTCGGGCGGGCGACGGCGGCCGAACAGATCGCACGCACCGACGCACGCACCGACGCCGTGGCGCGAGGCGAGTGCGGACCCACGCTTCGCTGGTACGGATATGTCGGCTGCACAGTGATCCTTGGTGTCGGTCAATCCCAAGCAAGCATCCGGCCTGATCTGACGGCGGAAGCCGGCGCACCGCTCATCGTCAAGCGGTCATCGGGAGGCGCCGCCGTGCTTGCCGACGCATCGTTCCTGGCACTCGATGTGATCGTGCCTTCAACCTCGCCACATGCCGGGCATGATGTTGTTGAGGCGTACCGCTGGCCCGGCGAGGCATGGCAACGTGCGATCTGTCGCATCCGTTCCGCACGGGGCTTTCCTGCCGATGAGACTGACCGGCGCCTGACCATTGTTCCCGTCTCACTCGCCCGCCAGGACCGCGCACGGGTCCAG
This sequence comes from Chloroflexota bacterium, assembly GCA_009693165.1. Taxonomy (GTDB): domain Bacteria; phylum Chloroflexota; class UBA11872; order UBA12225; family UBA12225; genus UBA12225. The sequence continues at coordinate 7,385 of SHXX01000029.1, read as the reverse complement.
ACGTGTCCGGCAGGGACGCCCGAACGGTGGCGCGAGGCGGTCTGCTTCGGAACCCTTTCGCCATACGAGGTCGGCTGGAATCGCTCCCCGGATGAGGACGATCGCCTGCCTGTCAAACTTGTCGGACTTTCTCAGATACGACGACGCGGTGTGGTCCTCTACCAGGTTGGCGTCCATTCGGGGTTCGATGCAATGACAATGGCGAGGACACTCGCCGTCGACGTGGCGGAGCGGGATGCCGTCGCGTCCGTGCTGCAGGACCACATCGGGCACCTTGGCGAGACCGGTCTCACCGAGGCGGACTGGCCAGACCTGATGGCAGCGGTTGAAACCGAACTCCTAGGCCCCAATTGACTGCGTCTCACCCGATCATCAGGTGGTAGAGGCGAGGCGCAAAGATGATCGCACCGATAAGGAGGGATCCGATGGCGCCGAAAAGGACTGCGCCGGCCGCGACATCCTTGGCCGTGCGTGCAAGGGGGTGCACGTCTCGCGTCACCAAATCAACGCACGCCTCCACAGCGGTGTTGACCAGTTCCAACGCGATCACGAGGGTTGTGCACAAGACCACGGCGATCCATTCGGCAGGGCCAAGGCCCACGAACGTTCCGAGCCCGACCACCATTGCCGCGACGGCCATGTGAATTCGGAGGTTCGGTTGGGTCTCCCATGCATGGGAGATGCCCGCCTTGGCGTGCCCAATGGCGAACGGCCACCGACGCCAGGACGGTCCCGGGCGTGCCCCGCGAGGCGGTGACGGCTTGACCGACACTGACGGACGGCCGCTACCGCGGAAGGTGCCCGAACGGGGAACCTCAGTCACCACCGCCCGACGAGTCGGACCTCCAGACATCCGGTTATGCCTCCGTGACGGCCGGACGCCCAAGGCCGACGATCACAAGGGCGGCTTCCTCAGCGGCTCGCATGACCTGCTGGTCCTCGTCGGTCTCATGATCGTGGCCGAGGAGGTGCAGGATCCCGTGGACAAGCAGGTACCCGGCCTCACGGGGAAGCCCATGCCCGTACGTGTCGGCCTGATCGATCACGCGGGCTACAGACAATGCGACGTCCCCGATGAAGCTGGACGGGGATAAGTCACCAGGGGAAAACGAGAGGACATCGGTCGCGTATTCATGACCCCGGTATGTCCGGTTCAGGCGGCGCAACGTCTCGTCATCCGACAGCAGGACTGCCATCTCGGCAGGTGATGTCCGGCCGGTGGAACGCAGGGCTGCCGACGCAACGGTCGTGAACCACGGGTCGTCAAACGGGAAAGGCACCTCACGCACGACCGTCACGCGGGCAAGTGCCGACGGTGCGCGACGCCGCCACGGCACGTGCGCACGGCGCCACGGGGCATCACGACGCGACACCCGTCTCATCTCAGGCCTCACGTTCCTGCAACTCCCCGCCACGTCGTCCAAGGACGGCAAGTTCGGCATCGGCACCGTCCGCGTAGTCGACACGCCGGTGATAGACGCCCCGCAATTGCTGGACAAAGGACCGTTTGACGGTGTCAAGGTCGCGCAATGTGAGGGTGCTGTCGTCGAGTTCGCCCTCGAGGATGCGCTCATTGACCGCACGTTCGACGAGGTTCTCAAGACTGTTCGCCGAACGGTTCGATGCCGCCCGCACGCTTGCCTCGACGGTATCCGCAAGCATGACCAGTGCGGTTTCCTTGCGTTGGGGCCGGGGGCCGGGGTACCGGAATGGACGCTCATCCACGCTGGCGGCCCCGGCCACCTTGAGGGCTTCCCGGTAGAAGAAGCCCGCGAGGCGCGTGCCATGGTGTTCGACGATGAAGGCTTGCACGGCCACTGGCAACCGGTACTCGCGAGCGAGTTCCAGACCGTAGGTCACATGGTCGATGATAGCCGTGGCGCTTGCTTCGGGGGAGAGGCGATGGTGGATGTTGTCACCGTCGAACTGGTTCTCGACGAAATAGTAGGGTCGTCGCAATTTCCCGACATCGTGGTAGTAGGCCCCGACGCGTACCAGAAGGGAATCGACCCCGATCTGCTCGGCGGCGCGTTCAGCCAGGTTCCCGACGAGGATCGAGTGATGGTAGGTTCCGGGAGCTTCCATGAGGATGCGCCTGAGCAATGGCTGGCTGGGATGCGCCAGTTCGAGCAGCTGAAGCATCGTCGTGACGCCGAACACACTGCCGATCAGGCTGAAACTACCCATCGTCAGGACTGCCGTCAGGACGCCGTCGACGGCGGCACCGGATGCGATGTTGAGGAGTGCCTGGCTATCGAGATCCGAGCTGAGCAAACGGAACGCAAACGCGACGGCAAGGTTCGTGACGGCGACGGCAAGGCCCGCAATGAAGAACGCATTGAGGCGATCGATCCGGCGGGCCGCAACCGCCCCGACGATTCCCTTGGCAAGGAACAGGATGACCAGTTCGAACGAGTACCCGGTGATGGGCGCAAGCAGCGCGGCCTGCACGACTGCGACCAGGACGGCCAACGGGGCATCAAGCAGGTTGGAGACCAACATGATTGCCACGGCCGATGGAAACGCGTACGCGACCCACGGCTGTCCCGGGATTGCCAATCTGGCCGCGATCATCGATCCAACGAGGACAACGCCGACCATCGCGAGGCGCCGGGGTCGAAGAAGGATGTCCCCGTACAAGGACCCCAATGCAACGGTGAACAGGGTGACGATGACCGCGCCGTAGACGGACACGCCGGCAAGTCCAAAGGCGTCAAACGCGCGTGTTCCGAGGCCCAGTGCCTGCAACTTCTCGGCGTCCTCAGGAGTGATGACATCTCCGGCACGGACGATCACTTCACCCGGTTCGATCGTGACCGAGACTGGCGCGACGTGGTCGCGTGCCTCCTTGCGGACCCGCTCGGTCTCCACGTCATTCACGAGGACATTGGGGCGGAGATAGAGGGTCATGATGTCGGTGAGGATGACCTGTTGCGGTTCCGTCAATTGGGCACTGATCTGGGCAATGATGGAGGCACGACGCTCGGCAATCTGTTCGGCACGTAGACGCTCCCGGACGTTCTCGTCCAGAACCCGCAAGGCCTCCCCGACCGTCACGCGCCAGTCGACGTCATCCATGGAAAGGATTGCTTCGATGGACTCGCCACTGAAGCCCGCCTCGAGCCGGATCACCATGAGGCGACGCTGTTCAGGCAGGAGGAGTGTGTCGGCCTTGACGGCCGAGAGATTCCGCAGGAGGTCGGCGGCACGTCCGCGGAACTGGCGGAGAAGGTTGCTGTCGTAGTCGTAGATTGCCGGGCTCTGGGCCGACGCCTGATCGCGGCTGATGCGGGTGCGCGTCTGACTGACGAACGTCACGCGTCTTGGTGCCCGGACGGATTCGACGACGGTATCGCCCGGCTTGACCCTGGTACGCCCCGGGGAAGATTGCCACGCAAGCACGATCAGCGAGGCGAGGAAGAGAACCAGCGCGAACCCGACTGCATACGCACGACGACGCCAAACCTCCTGCACGATGGTGCGCGGTGGCCGGAAGTTGATGATGTTGGTCTCCGGGTCATGCCCGGCGGCGGGATCGATCACGGGAAGTCCGGCATGTACCCGACGATTCCAGGGTAGCCACATCGCCGCTGTCTCGCTCGCGAAGTGTCACGATGCGCGACCGGCGCACCTGTTTCGGGGTTTGGTGACCTGCGCGGCAACCCGGCATTTACCATCTCTCGGGTGCATTGTTCCACACCCACGCGATTTCCGAAGGATCAGGGCTCCGGGAAACTCCGTCAATCATCCGGGAGGCCAACCAAGTTGGCGTCCGCCAAGGACGTGAAGGTGCAGGTGCGGAACGGTCTGGCCACCATCGGCGCCATCGTTGACCACCAGACGGAACCCGTTGGTGAGGATGCCGGCCTCCCGCGCAACCTCGTTCGCAACCTGCACAAGCCGGCCGGCCAGTCCCGTGTCGTCTGGTCCCAGTGCCGATAGACCGGATACGTGGCGAACCGGGATCACAAGGATATGGACGGGTGCCTGTGGCGAAACATCGTGGAATGCCACGACATCATCGTCCCGGAACACGGTGCGGGCGGGAATGTCGCCGTGGGCAATCTTGCAGAATATGCAGGTCGGTGCGGTCATCGGCATTCCTCCGTGAGTTTGGCCCGCTGTCCGGGCAGGATACGTCAGGTCGCGTGCATGGCAAGGGTGACAGCGGCAATGGCGGCGGTTTCGCTGCGAAGGATGAGAGACCCCAGCGAAACGGCTTGCGCGCCGGATCCCAATGCGAGGTCAACCTCGGTCGCGGAAAACCCACCTTCGGGCCCGACGTAGAGGAAGACCGGGGCTCCGGTTGCACGTGCCGGCCGAACCGGTGCCAGAAATGGAACTGTTCGCTCATCCTCCCAGCAGATAACCCTGCATGGCGGGCCAGCCTGCATCGGCTGAAAGGTCAGGGCGTGACGCAGTGGCATCGGGGGAGTGATTTCCGGGATCGTTGTCCGGCCGGACTGTTCCGACGCCTCCACGGCTATCCGGTGCCACCGGTCCGGACGCGCGGATCCGGGGAGTGATCGTTCGGTGACCATGGGAACGATGTGCGAGATGCCGAGTTCCGTCGACTTCTGGATGACCCAGTCAAACTTTTCACCCTTGAGAAGGCTGAGGCAGAGGACGACCGAACCCATGGGCGAGGTTTCCGCGAGGAAACCGTCGAGGGTTGCCACGATGGCATTCCCTGACCCGATCTCGATGAACGCGCGCCACTCACCACCGTTGCCGTCGAACAGGTGAACGACGTCGCCCGACCGCATGCGCAGGACGCGGGCGACCTGGTGTGCGACTGGGGTGGCGAGCGTCACCACCGAACCCGGGACTGGGGCCAGAGGCAGGTCGACGTGGAAGCGGTGCGGACGTCCCAACGGCACTCCTAGTCGAACCCTGTTCTTGGACGGCTAGGGACGACGCCAGACCTGGGTCACCCAATCGCCCGCCAGGTGTCGCACCACCAGGTCAAGCCCGGAAGCCAAGAGGGCATCAGTCGCCTCACTTTCGCGATCCACGATGATCCCGCTGGTAATCAACCACCCGCCATGACGGATCGCCTGGGCAATTGCGGACGCGCGTTCACCAATCACCCTTGCCACGATGTTTGCCATCACACCGTCGTACGCCTCGACCGGTTGCAGGCCGGGTACCGGATCGAGTCCGGGCAACGGTTCGCCGATGGTGCCATGCTCGACGGTTATCGACGCCGACACGCCATTGAGGCGCGCGTTGTGGGCAGCGGCGGTGACCGCGAGGCGATCCACGTCGAGGGCAAGGATCGATGTTGCCCCAAGACGGGCCGCGCCAACCGCAAGGATGCCTGATCCAGTGCCTAAGTCCAGAATATCCAGACCGGCGAGACTGCCGCTCCCGACCAATTCCTCAAGGCAGACGAGAACGGTCTGGGTTGTCGGGTGGAGACCGGTACCGAAGGCCATGCCGGGATCGAGTTCCAGCACGATGTCGCCAGGTTCCGGGATGAACTCCTGCCATTCGGGCTTGATCACCCAAGACCGTCCGAGCCGCTGGATTGCGTAGTGGCTCTTCCACGCGTTTGCCCAGTCGTCCTCGTCAAGCCACCGCCACTCGAGTTCGCCCATTGGCGCGAGGTCGAACGCACGCAGGAGGCTGATGCGCGACTCGAGGATCTCGCGTCGTGCCTCGATGCCGGGATCGTCAGCAAGATAGGTCTTCAGCAGCGTGAACCCATTCGGGTCGGCCGTGCCCTCATCGGCGTCGCGGCCCGGAACGATCTCCGGTTCAATGACAACGCCACCCTGACCAGCCTGTTCAAACAGGGCGGAGATTGCTTCTGCAGCCTCGGCAGTTGCGCGGATACTTGCCTCCAACCATCTGGCACGCGGGCGATGCAACCGTGCCTCAGCGCTCGGTACCGCTGGATCACTCATCGCCGTCGATGCCCAACGCATCCTTGACCTTGTCGATGATCCCCTTGCCTTTGCGGGACTTGCCCTTTCCACCATCGGCAGAATCCGGCGATTGCGCGGATCTCTCTCCGTCGGTTACGGGTTTCGGAGAAGGAGGCGGGCCGGCAACGGGGGGCGGCGCAAACGTTTCAGCAAGCGAAGTGAAGAGCGCGCGCTGCTTCTCGGTCAACGCGGTTGGCACTTCAACCTTGGTCACGACACGGAGTTGGCCACGGCCACTGCGTTGCAGGCGAGGCGCGCCCCGGTCCCGCAGGCGGAACTCATGGCCGTGCTGTGTCCCGGCAGGAACGCGGAACGACTCGTCACCGGCAAGCGTGGGGATCATCACTTCGGCACCGAGAGCAGCCTGGGCCACGTTGAGGGACAATTCACAGATGACGTCTGCGCCATCGCGCTTGAGACGCGGGTGTGCCTTCACCTGGAGGCGGACGTAAAGGTTCCCACTCGGGCCCCCGCGCTCACCGCCTTCGCCCTGCCCATTCAGGCGGATTTCCATCTCGTTATCGACACCGGCGGGAACGGTAACGGTCAGGCGCCGCGTCTTGCGGACACTTCCGCGACCATTGCACTCCACACAACGGTGGGTGACGACCTGACCAGCGCCCCGGCACCGATCACATGGCGTGACGTTGACGAACTGCCCGAACAGGCTTTGCTGGACACGCCGGACTTCACCCGACCCATTGCACGAGGTACACCGGGTTGGCGGCTTGCCAGGTTCCGCCCCGGAGCCATCACAGATCAGGCAATTCTCCCAGCGGGGTATTTCCAACTCCTTCTCGCAACCGAAGACGGCTTCCTCGAAGGTGAGTTCGAGTTGCGTCCGGAGATCGGAACCACGCGTGGCACCGGGACGGCCTCCCTGCACACCACCGCCGAAGAAGGACTCGAGGATGTCACCTATGTCGCCGAATGGGAATCCCTCGGCACCGGCGGGCCCACCGCCGCCACCCGCGCGCAGGCCTTGGTGTCCATGGCGGTCATAGATCTGCCGCTTCTGGGCATTCGACAGGACTTCGTACGCCTCGGACAGGTCCTTGAACTGGGCCTCGGCGTCAGGTTCCTTGTTGACATCCGGGTGAAGCTTGCGCGCGAGCGCCCGGTAGGCCTTCTTCAATTCGTCGTCGGTCGCGGTGCGGGCAACGCCAAGCACCTCGTAGTAGTCACGCTTGCTGGACATGGGGCTATTCTCCGGTTACCGAGACGTCCGGGTCATGCCCGGGAGGGTCGGCCTGATCGGGATGATCTGAAGCCTGCTGAAACGGCGCCCCGGACACCCCGGGATTCAGGTCACGCAGGGTATCGCGCAGGACACTCGTCACCTGACGGAGGGCGACGGCATCGTCACCCGCCAGGGCGGTCCGCACCCGGTCAAGTTGTGCCGACACTTGGTCGCGGAACTCTTCCGGCAGTCCGTCGGCGACGCGGAACAGGAAC
>SHXX01000003.1 GCA_009693165.1 Chloroflexota bacterium | reverse complement strand
TCGCGTCCGGGATGCCGGTGGTGCCGGGGTCGATGCCCGCGAAGGCGCGGTACACCGGGATGTCGTGCAAGGCGTCACGGGCGGCCTCGTCAGCGAGCGAGAACCACTGCTGCAGGAAGTGGACCCGCCGCCGCAGCAGGACCGGGTACGGTGGCCGGCCGGTGGTCCCCGCCGGGGTGAAGGGGGCAATCCGGGCGACGAGGGCGTCCCACGGGACGACGGCGAGCATCTCCTCGAGGAAAGACGGCCGGCGCGTGCGCTTGGTGGATCGTTCGAAACCGTTCGCGAGACTCAACTGGTTCCTGCCACCATGATTCCCGCAACTGCCCTGGCGCCGCTCCCTTTTGCAGCCAATCCCAAGCGCTTCAGAACCAGGGGCGATGGACGGTTGGGATCGATTTTTTCACCTGATGGACCTAGGCCGCCGAGTGTGAGAGGTCAAGCCGACGGGTTTCGACCGCATGGCAGAGGTCGCGGACTTCGTTGGCAGTCGACTTCAACATGGTGGTGTCGGCGGGATCCTTGATGACGCGTGCGATCAGTTTCCCTATTGCGCCGAACTCGTCGGCGCAGAACCCAAAGGTGGTTGCTGCCGGTGTCCCGAAGCGTACGCCACTGGTCTGGAAAGCCCCACGGGTCTCCCCGGGCACCGTGTTCGCGTTTGCGATGAGGCCGGCTCGCTCGAGGGCCCGTGCGACTTCCTTGCCAGTCGGGCCGGTGTCACCGAGGCGAACAATAAGCAGGTGGTTGTCCGTGCCTCCAGTGACAAGGGTCAGACCCTCATCGAGTAGCGATTGGGCGAGCGCCTTCGCATTGGACACGACAGCATGCGCGTAGTCGCGGAAGGACGGTTGCTGGGCCTCATGAAGCATCACGGCCTTTGCCGCAATGACGTGTTCCAAGGGGCCACCCTGAAGTCCGGGCATGATTGCCTTGTCGATGCGTTCGGCCCATTCGGACTTGCACAGGATCATTCCGCCTCGAGGGCCACGCAATGCCTTGTGCGTGCTGGTGGAACAGAAGTCAGCGAATGGCACCGGGGAGGGGTGAGCCCCGCCGGCAATCAGGCCCGAAATATGGGCGATGTCTGCGAGGAGAAGCGCACCGACTTCGTCGGCGATTTCCTTGAAGGTTGCCCAGTCGAAAGTCCGCGGATATGCGGTCGCGCCGACGACGATCATCTTCGGACGGTTGGCACGGGCAACATCACGCACTTGGTCGAAGTCGATGAGTTCGGTCTTCGGATCTACCCCGTAGGCGACGAACTTGTAAAGCTTGGCGCTGAAGTTCACCGGGGAACCATGCGTCAGGTGCCCACCTGCGATCAGGTCAAGGCCCATGACGGTGTCACCGTAGTTGAGCGAGGCAAGGTAGACGCCCATGTTCGCCGAACTGCCGGAGTGCGGTTGGACATTTGCATGGTCAGCGCCAAAGAGGGTGCAGGCACGCTTGCGTGCCAAGTCTTCGACGGCATCGACCCACTGACACCCCTGGTAGTAACGTCGCTTCGGGTACCCCTCGGCATATTTGGTGGTAAAGACCGATCCGGTTGCTTCCATCACCGCCTGGCTGGGGTAGTTTTCCGATGGGATCAGCTGGATGGTCTCGCGGAGACGACGTGTCTCGCCGTCAATCATCGCGAGGACTTCAGGATCAACGTCGGCAAGGCTTCCCGGCAGTGGTGAAGGGGTCTGTGTGGTCATGGTGCTGTACGTCTCCTTGGGGTGCTGAGGTGCCGCTGCGCCGCCCCGTCGTCGCCTGATTTCTGCTTATTTTTTTGCTTGCACGGCACGGTCATTCTTGCCGTGGATTGACGGTCAACTGGAACACCATCGCCGAAACGCGAATGCACAGATGGTTGCCTTGACCCGCCCCATCGTCCCGGATTTGGCCGAGCGCCGCCCACGATCACCGGCCCCAACGGTCGGCAAGCCACCCACCGAAGGCCCCGGCTGACAGGTTGAGGATATCGCCCAGAACAATCCCGCCCATGTTCATCGGGGGGAGAACGAGAGGGCCGAACTCTTCAACAAGCTTGGCCTCGTTGTACGCGTTGAGACCGGCCCAGATGAGGATGAACGCAACACTCACGGCAATGCCATTGATGAACCCTGCCACGCCCGCGAGGCGACCTGACAGGTATCCGCCGATCAAGATCGTGCCGAACTGCAGGATCGGGAGGACGCTGAAGTCACCTCCGAGTTCCGCTCCGGGGTCACGGACGATGCCCTGCGTGGCGGCGAGGTACCCCCCACCTACCTGCAACAGGTAGCTGATGGCCACGCCGATGAGAATCGCGTGCGGCCGCAAGGTCATGGGACGCGCCGGGGGTGTCGATTGCTGGTTGCGTCGGGCGGTTCGGTCCGTCATGCGTACCGATATCGTCGCACTGGCACCGATGGTTTGCCAATGCCCCGGTGGCTGCCGGAGGATGGGATACCGTGGAGACTGGACAGATGTGCCAGTCCGAGCGGGTCTGGTGGGATCAGGCCACGGGTGGTTCAAGGATCGTGGCGCGGTACCAATCGATGAATGACGCAAGCGCTTCCTCGAAGGGTGTTGTCGGGGCATACCCGAGCAGTCGTCGCGCCTTTGTGAGATCGGCCCAGGTACGGAGGGGTTCGGACGGTGGAACCGGGACTTCGTTGATCACAGGTTTGCGGTCGAGGAGACCGGCCAGGGTTTCAAGGTAGTGGGAAAGCGTTATGGGACGGTCGTTTCCCAGGTTGATGATCTCGTAGTCGTCACCGGGTGCCACGATGCCCGCATTCGCTCGCTCGAAGCGGTCGAGTGATGCAAGGATGCCGGTGACCGTATCGCCAACAAAGGTGTAGTCGCGTGCCATTGAACCGTCGCCGAACTGCGTAATCGGGCGTCCGTCCCAAATGGCACGCCCAAAAATTGATGGGGTGAGATCAGGGCGGGCACGCGGACCGACAACGGTAAAGAAGCGCAGGCAGGTGACACGCAAGTTTGAGACACGGGTGTACGCGTGGGCGATCACTTCGGTTGCACGCTTGGTGGCGGCATAGACCGAAAGTGGACGGTCGGCGGTCATGTCCTCATGGAAAGGGCCATCCCACCCGGGAGGACCCCCGCCGTAGACCGAACTGCTTGAAGCCATCGCAAGATGCCCGGCAAGCGGTTCACCCTGCCCCATCACCACCTGATTTCCAGGCGATCCTCCACCGGCCATGTCGCCGAAGCCGTGTCTCCGACAGGCTTCCAGGATCTCGGTTGTGGCCACGACATTCATTGCTACGTAGTTGGGTGCCTCACTGGCGGGCGCACGGACGCCGGCACGTCCCGCGAGATGGATCATCCGCCGGACCGGCCTTCCTGCACTGAACGTGGCACCGATATGGAATGCCCGGTCAAGGTCATCCGCGCGGCAGCAATCGGCCTCCAGAAACATGTACTGGGGCGCTGACGGGCCTAGGGCACTACGGATTGCGTCGGCAGTTGTCTGGACCGATGCCAGATTGGCGTGCTTGCGTACGGGGTCGTAGTGAGGCGTGAAGGAGTCGATTGCGACGACATTGTCACCACGCCGGAGGAGTGCCTCACCTGTGTGGCTGCCGATGAACCCGGCGGCTCCGGTGACGATGACCGTCTGGCCTGTCGCAGGTCGGGTCATGGCGTTGAGGTGGCCTTCGGTCATCACCATAAACCTTGTCCGGCCACGTGGACCGCTTCAAAAGGGGCATTCATGTTCCGCGTAACCCGAAGATGGCAGGCGCAGCAGGGCGTTGTGCGACCGCGATCAATACATATCCCTGCCCGCCATGCCGCGTTACGGCAGTGGTGGAGGCAGCACACTGGTGCTCCCGTAAGCTGGAGCAGTTGACCGGCCAACGGGATGCGCCCATACTCGTATCAGGATGGAAACGGATGGCAGGGTGCGAAGTGACACCGTTTCTGGTCGCATACGTAGCTTGGTGAGGTTCTTGACGCCAATTGTGCGGTCGTTGGCCGGCGTCGCGGTCATCGCTGTGGCAGTGATCGCTCTCCTCGGTTGGTCAGGTCTGCGTATGTACGCACAGTCGGCCGCGGGACGCGAGGTTGTTGTCGCCCGGGTGGTCGGCGTGATTGACCCGGCCGTCTCCCAGTATGTCGACCGAGTTGTTACGGCGGCTGAACGTCGGGGTGCGGAGGCGCTAATCATTGTGCTGGACACCCCCGGGGGACTCGACGTCTCAATGCGTGAGATTGTCCATCGCCTTCTCGGTGCGCCGCTTCCGGTGATCGTCATGGTTGGACCTTCGGGTGCGCGGGCGGCATCGGCTGGGACCTTCATTGTCCTTGCGTCCGACGTGGCGGTGATGGCACCGGGAACGACCATGGGCGCGGCTCATCCGGTTGCAGTCGAGGGCGGGATGGTGATCCCAATCGACCCAGTCATGATGGAGAAAGTCACCAACGATGCGGTTGGTTACATCCGTGGACTGGCCATTCAGCGAGGTCGCAACGCAGACTGGGCCGAACGTGCGGTGCGTGAGAGTATGGTTCTTGGTTCGTCCGACGCTTTGCGGGCTGGGGTCGTTGAACTCGTCGCTTCGGACCTTGAAGACGCCCTTGGTCAGCTAGATGGGCGTCGCGTTTCCGGCCCCTGGGGCGACCGGCCGTTACGGACGCGCGGTGCGGTCAAGGTAGAGATTTCCCCGTCGCTTGCCGAGTTGACGTTGGCAATCGTCGCCCAACCGGCGGTGGCCTACCTGCTCTGCCTTGTTGGCCTTGTCTTGATTGGGTCGGAGGTCTTTGCAGCGACAGGCGGGCCGGCCGGCCTGGTAGGCACGATCTGCCTTGTCCTGGCGCTGGTGGGGTTCAACAGCCTCCCGGTGGAGAAGGGTGCGGTTGCCGTGATCGGACTGGGGGTGAGCCTCCTGGTTGCGGAACTGAAGGCCGGAGGGCACGGGATGGTGGCAGTTGGTGGGGTCATGGCGATCGCACTTGGGAGTTGGTGGCTGTTCCCGGATTCCGGCCCGACGATTGGCGGTGTGCCGGCACGCCTGGACCCGCTGATCATGGTCGGAGCTGTCGGTTTCCTGGCGGTTTCCACTGGTCTTGTCGTTGGGAAAGCGATCGGGACGGTCCGGCGTCCGGCGCAGACGGCGATGCCTCTGCCCGGTGAAACGGGATTTGTCATCACCGCACTTGCGCCGGGTGGAACGGTGAGCGTTCGGGGTGAGGCATGGAGTGGACGTGCGATTGCGGGTACGATGGAGAGTGGGCAAGCGATCCGGGTGACGGATCGGCGGGGACTGACACTGATTGTCGAGCCGTTAGCCACCGGCGCGGAACTCGGTAGCGCGGTCCCTCGGTCGGAGTAAGCAACATGGGATGGCTCGCCGTAGTAGTGGTGTTCCTCGGAATCATCATCCGGGGTGTCCGGATCATCCCTGAGTACCAAAGACTCGTTGTGTTCCGACTTGGGAGGTGTGTCGGTGCGAGGGGGCCCGGTGTGCAGATCGTGGTGCCGTTCCTTGAACGCGCGGTCAATGTCGATCTCCGGGAGTCCTTTCTGCAGATCCCGCAACAGAAGTGCATTACCAAGGACAATGCCTCGATCGCGGTTGACTTCCTGATCTACCGTAAAGTTGTCGACCCGGCGTTGTCGGTCGTCGAGGTGTCCAATCCCGAAGGGGCGACCCAAGGTATCGCCACCACGACCGTTCGCGCGGTCATCGGTGACCTGTCACTTGACGACGTGCTGTCAAAGCGCGAGACGATCAATGATGTCCTGCGGGTGAAGCTTGATGCGGTCACCGAACGGTGGGGAATCAAGGTCACGAATGTCGAGATCCGCGAGATCGTGCCACCACCGCTTGTCCAAGAAGCGATGAACCGGCAGATGTCGGCTGAACGGGATCGTCGTGCGCGGGTTTCCGAGGCCGAAGGGCGTCGCGAGGCCGTTGTCCTGGTTGCCCAGGGCGATCGCCAGTCGGCGGTTCTCAAGGCGGAAGGTGAACGCGAGGCAGTGCGGTTGCAGGCCGAGGGAACGGCCCGGGCGCTTGAACTGGTGATGCAAGCGGCGTCTCAGATAGACGCGCGCACCATGACCTTGCAACACCTTGAGGCCCTGAAGGCACTCGGCGCGAGCCCCTCCACGCGCATGGTTCTGCCGGTTGATGTTCTGGCGCTTGCCGAGCACATCGGTAACTATGCAGGCGAGGCGCTCAAGGTGAGCCCACCCGTTGACCCCGCGGCGTGACGCAAGACCCCACCAATACGCCCCTCACGTTCGAACGATGCTTTGGCGCAGGAATTAAGGGGTGACGGCGGTGTTGCAGAACGGCATGGCCATCGATAGGGCGACGACGATGCTGATTGAGACCCAGACGTAGTATCGGGTCGGGCGACCTCGCCCGCGGCCGGACTTGTTTCCTCGGGCATTTCGCGGTTGTTGGCCGGGTTGCATGAACATTTCATGACATGGAACGCGCCGTGGCCGGACTTGATCGCAGTCCTGGCCATCTGGCTTGGATGGGTGGCTACTGCTCCCCCCGGTGACGATTGGCAGGCATACCCTCTTAGGTGCGATGGGCGACGGCGCGCCCAGTCGGGGGCATCGCGGAGTTCCGTTGTATCCTTTAAAAACAGAACAATGGTTTGCCACTTGAGGCTCCCTCCCCTTGCGCGCAACCAATGGGGCGCTGCCAGAAGGCGAAGGGAGCAGTCGTGACGGTCTTTCACTGATTTCGCGCTACTCGGGCGACGGTCGATCGACACTTGCCAGTTCCCGGTGTCGAAACGTTCCGTCTCCATCTGTCGCATGGAGCCCCGAAGCGTTATTTGAAAAAACTGGTGCCCGGTGGGGTGCCCGGCGGAAGGACAATGTCATGCGGATCGGGATCAATGGATTTGGGCGGATTGGGCGACAGGCGTTCAAGGCAATCCTCGAACGACATCCTTCGCTTGAGCTTGTAGCGATCAACGATTTGGTTGACACGGCGACCAATGCCCACCTTCTTCGGCATGACAGCAACTACGGGAACTTCCCAGGCACGGTGAAGGTCGAGGCCGATGGTCTGGTTGTGAATGGGCATCGCGTTGCGATTAGCGCCGAACGCGATTGGTCGAAACTGGACTGGGGTGGACGAGGCATTGATCTCGTCATCGAAGCGACGGGCGTAGGCATGAATCGCCCAGATGCGGAGAAGCACCTTCACGCAGGTGCGAAGAAGGTGATCATTTCCGCCCCGGCAAAGGGTGAGGACATCACCGTGGTGCTCGGGGTAAATGACGCCAAGTACGACCCCGCACACCATCACATCGTCTCGAATGCGAGTTGCACCACCAACGGCCTTTCACCGGTCGTGAAAGTCATCCTGGACAATTTCGGGATCGTCAAGGGGATGATGACGACGGTCCATTCCTACACGAATTCCCAACACATTCTCGACCTTGCATCGAAGGACCTTCGTGAGGCGCGTGCCGGGGCAATGAACATCGTGCCAACGTCCACGGGGGCCGCGCGTGCCGTCTCACTGGTAATCCCCGAAGTGAAGGGCATTGTCGATGGCGTGGCGTACCGCGTCCCAACCCCGACGGTATCCATCGTGGAGTTCATCGCGAACATCAAGCGGACAACCACGGTGGACGAAGTGAACGCCGCCCTCCGCGCGGCCGCTGCTTCGGGACCACTGCACGGAATCCTGGATGTGACGGACGAACCGTTGGTCTCGATGGATCTCAAGGGCAACACGCATTCGTCAATCGTCGACTCCCAACTCACTATGGTCGTTGGTGGGGACATGGTCAAGGTGGCGGCGTGGTACGACAACGAGTGGGGATACGCGTGCCGTGTATCCGATTTGGCAAGCCTGATTGCCTCGCGCGGGTTTGCAAACTGACCGGCATCCTTTCCCAGCCCCACCCCGTCACCCTGACTGTGAAGCAGTGTGGTTGGCGTGGCTTAGCCACGTAGGTCTTGACACCGTTCATCCGGCGCCCTAAGAGGCATTGGGTGATCGGCTTTTCCTGCATTCGGCGAACTTGAATTCGCCAACCAATCCAGAGGTTGCCGATGACCGCAGTCGACAAGCAGACCATCCGAGACATTGACGCGCATGGCAAGCGGGTACTCGTGCGGGTTGACTTCAACGTGCCGATGCACGACGGTGAGATCACCGACGACACGCGCATTCGCGCCGCCATCCCGACCATCGAGGCCTTGCGTGCCCAAGGTGCGCGCGTCGTGCTGATGTCCCACCTTGGGCGGCCCGACGGAGCCGTTGTCGAGGTTCTGCGACTTGCCACGGTTGCCGTGCATCTCTCCGAGTTGATTGGGGTGCCAGTGATCACGGTGCGAGACTGCATCGGCCCGGAAGCAGAGCGTGCCGTCGCGGCGCTCAAGCCGGGTGGTGTCCTGCTCCTTGAAAATCTTCGCTTTCACAGCGCGGAAGAGGCGAACGACCCGGACTTCGCTGCATCACTTGCCAAACTCGGTGACGTGTACGTGAACGATGCGTTCGGGACGGCACACCGTGCCCATGCCTCCACCGAGGGTGTGGCGCACCTGCTACCGGCCGTCGCCGGATTGTTGATGGAACGCGAAATCTCCGTCATGGGCGGGGCCCTGACTGACCCGGAACACCCGTTCGTTGCAGTAGTCGGGGGCAAGAAGGTCTCGGACAAGATTGGGGTACTGAAGAACCTGATCGGAAAGGCCGATCACCTGCTCATCGGTGGCGCGATGGCCAGCACGTTTCTCCGGGCTCAGGGGTACACGATGGGGTTGTCGTTCGTGGATGCCTCATCGGTGTCCACCGCTCGTGCAATCCTGAGCGAAGCGTCCCACGCCGGCACCGTGATCCACCTGCCAGTCGACCTGGTTGTCGCCTCACACCTTTCATCCTCGGTGGAAACCTTCATCGTCGGGGTTGGAATGGTGCCTGACAACACGATGGCCTTTGACATCGGGCCTGCGACGACCGAACGGTACGCGGACATCATCCGGTCGGCAACGACCGTCATCTGGAACGGTCCGATGGGCGTGTTCGAGATGGAACCGTTTGCCGCTGGAACACTCGGGATTGCGGAAGCGCTTGTCCAGGTGAACGGCACGACGATTGTCGGTGGGGGCGATTCGGTGGCGGCACTTGAAGCATGCGGACACGCCGATTCGGTGACCCATGTCAGTACGGGTGGTGGTGCCGCGTTGGAGTTCCTCGAAGGGGTTGAACTACCCGGCGTTGCCGTCCTTCGTGACCGTGCCACCACAACGACTCAATGACTTCTCTGCGCTTCGCGTTGCCTGAACAGTCGTCCCGTAAGGAGTGGTGATCATGACAATTCGACGCCCAATCGTTGCGGGCAACTGGAAGATGAACACGACCGTCGCCGAGGCTGTCGTGCTGGCGACATCACTCCGCACAGTGATGCACGATGGTGGGCCGACCGAAGTCGTGCTCTGTCCGCCGTCAGTGTCGCTCGTGTCTGTTCACGGTGCCATCCATGGGACGCATCTCGGACTTGGTGCCCAGAACGTCCACTTTGAGACCCACGGGGCGGATACCGGCGAGGTTTCGGTCGGCATGGTTGGAAGTGCCGGTGCGTCGTACGTGATCGTGGGGCACTCAGAACGCCGGGCTCGATTCGGGGATACCGATGAAGTTGTGTCGCGCAAAGTGCGTGCCGTACTCACTGGTGGGTTGACACCGATCGTGTGCGTGGGCGAGACCCTTGAGGAATACGACGACGGGGCAACCGCGGCGGTTGTGACGCGTCAGGTCCGAGCGGCACTGGAAGGAATTCCCGCAGTCGAGGTGGGTGGGATCGTCATTGCCTACGAGCCAATCTGGGCAATCGGGACCGGCCGGCCGGCCACTCCCGAGGGCGCGAACGCGACGGTCGGCGTCATCCGCGGCGTGGTTGCTGATCTGTACGGCCACGAAATCGCCGACGGGATGAGGATGCAGTACGGTGGAAGCGTGACGGCGTCGAACGCTGCCTCGCTGTTCGCCCAGCCGCATATCGACGGAGCGCTTGTTGGTGGCGCGTCCCTTGTGGCAGAAGGGTTTGCGACGATCGTCGCGGCTGCGGCTGTTCGTGTGGCCTGAGGACAAGAACCGGCGTCTTCGGATCCTCTGCAATCACGCGCGTATACTTGGGGAACAGTCATGGAAACACTCTTCTACGTAGTACAGATTGTCCTTGCTATCACGCTGATCGGTGTGATCCTGCTGCAGGTCAAGAGCGCAGGACTAGGCAGCGCCTTCGGTGGTAGCGATGCATCGATCTACACCACTCGGCGAGGCCTTGATCAGGTCCTGTTCCAGTTCACCATCGTCCTGTCAGTGGTGTTCCTGATCACGTCTCTGATCGTGCTTCGAGTGACGGGGTAGGCGTGCCGCCATCGCGAATTGCGTCTTCATCGGGAAGGCGCCTGGCGACCCAGTTGGCGATCGCCCTCGGCGGCATCCTGATCGTCACCTTCCTGCTTGGCAGTTTCGCCCAGTCCGCCGAGATAACCGAGGCCCCGGATTTCGGAGGCGCGTACGTTGAGGGGCTGGCCGGTTTCCCCCAGTCGATCAACCCGGTCCTCGCGAGTGATGACGCGAGTAACACGCTTGTCTCACTTCTGTTCGACGGTCTAACCCGGACCGATCCGCAGGGTCAAGTGATCCCAAACCTTGCCGAGACATGGGACATCGCGCCTGATGCTCGCCAGTACACCTTCCACCTTCGTGATGGCGTACGTTGGCACGACGGCACGGCGTTTTCCGCCGATGATGTCATTTTCACCTACGGTGTCCTTCGAGATCCCGCCTACTCCGGGCCATACGGGGCGCAATGGCGAGACGTCAACGTCGAGAAGGTGGACCGCTTGACGGTCCGACTTTCGTTGCCCAAGGACAGTTTTGCACCGTTCCTTGAGTTCACCACGGTCGGGATACTTCCATCCCACATCCTTGGGACGGTGGGGGCCAGGGACCTGCCGGCGCACCGGTTCAATATCCAGCCAGTGGGAACCGGTCCCTATAAGCTGAAGGAATTGACACCCGACCGGATCACGCTTGAGGCGAACACATCACACACGCCATCGCCGTGGCTGTCACGCATCATCTTCCGGATCTATCCCAACTACAAGACGATCCTCACTGCACTCGAACGTGACGAGGTCGAGGGGGCACCACTCGTCGAACCGGGCGACGTGGTGCGGTTGCAACGTCGCAAGGATGTGACGATCTACGACGCACCCGAGAATACGGTCACGATGCTGTTCATGAACACGGCAAACCCGGTCTTGTCCGACCGGCTTGTCCGTCAGGCAATCACAAGTGCGATTGACCGGGGGCGCGTCATCGAACTGGCCCGCAATGGTCACGCCCGCCGTGCGGATGGTCCCATCCTGCCGTCATCGTGGGCATATGACCCCAGTGTCAAGCGCCTTGACTACAACCTTGCGCGTGCGTGCGCCCTGTTGGATGAGGCCGGGTGGACGGCCGATCCTGCCGGCGGGCCCGGACGCCAGAAGGAGGGGAATCCCCTGCGGTTGGTGGTGCTTACCAATGATCGGCCTGAACGCCTGGCAGTCGCCGGTGAAGTGCAAAGACAACTCGTGGTGATCGGGATTGATGTTGAGGTCCAGGCGACGGGCGCGGGCGGTCTGGTGCAGGATTTCCTCCTGCCCCGAAAGTTCGAGCTCGCGGTCTACAGTTGGGATTTCAACGGTTTCGACCCCGATCCGTACTCGTTGTGGCATTCCACGCAGGTGGCGCCGGCGGGATTGAACGTCAGCGGTTTTTCCAACCGCAAGGCAGACGAGGCGCTTGAACGGGGCCGCCGGTCCCTGGACCGGGTGGAACGGCTCAAGGCATACGCCGAGTTCCAGGCCATCTTCGCGGAGGAGGTGCCGGCGCTACCCCTCTACTTGCCGACTTATGAGTACGCAATCAACACGAAGATCCGAGGCGTTCGTACTGGCATCGTTGCCAACCCACCCGACCGGTTCCGGAATGTGACCGACTGGTTTGCAAAGACAAGGCGCGAGATTGCCACACGGCGGTCATGAATGGACGCGGCGGATACCGCGATGGCGGCCGGGGAACCGTTGGATCACGCACTGATCCGAACTCGCCTTGCAAATGGTGGCGGGTTGGTGGGCGTGGATCTGGTCTATCTGCCGGTTGCTGGATCCACGAATGACGTGGCCGGCGAGATGGCACGCATTGGTGCGTCCCATGGCACGACCGTGGTGGCAGATGCGCAGACGGCGGGCCGTGGGCGCCGCGGCAAAGCGCCATGGCAGTCGCCGCCGGGTGGATCGATCGCCATGTCCGTCATCGTGCGTCTGCAGGCGGTGGCGCCCGAACGGTTAGGGCGCATTGCGATTGCGGTCGCCGTTGCCGTCGGCGACGCCATCACCTCGGCCACCGGACTTGTGACGGCAGTCAAGTGGCCGAACGACATCGTCACTAGCGCCATTGGTGATGTGGGAACAGTTCGGAAACTTGGAGGGATCCTGATTGAACCCGCGTTAGGGAACCACCCGGACGGGACGCCAGTGATGCGTCATGCCATCGTTGGCATCGGGATCAACGCGAATGTACCGGTGTCCCGTTTCGAGGTGATGGATCAGGCATCACTGGCGCCGGCGTCGCTCTCGGGTGAACTCGGCGGACCAGTGTCTCGAGAGGACGTGATCGTTGGCGTGTTGCGGGCGTTGGATCATGTCGGTTCGATGTGTTCGGATACGGGGTGGATTGAGACGAGGCAACGGTATGAGGTCCGTCTTGCCTGGCGCGGCCGGCCGGTCGTCGTGGGGTTTCCTGTCGAAGGATCCAGCGCGGTCCGACGACCGGTTGCCGGGGAGTTAATCGGGATCGATGGGTCAGGTGCGTTGACGGTTCGTGACCAATCCGGGACGCTTCATGTATTCCACGAAGGTGACGTGCGCGTGCGGACTACCGAGCTCGACCGTGGGGTCCGTTTGCCGGTCAAGCCTTGACGAGGGTTCCAGGCTCCCCCCACGCGATTGATCCGGAAGGAAACAGAGGCTTCACACTTCGTCGTCGGGAGGTGTCGTCCCTCGGCGCGCCGGATAGCGTTCCTCACTGAGCCGTGTGATCAACTCGGACGCCATTGCACGGGTCAGTCCTTCAGTGGTGACCTGTCGTCCAAGGGCGCGCGCCATGCGGTCGATGGCATCAAGTTGGTTCTGGGTAGGAGGCGGGGAGGCTTCGGTACCTCGGCTAGCCGGTCGGGACGAAGCGGTTGATGGATCGGGGTTCGATGAGGACGGTCCAGTGGGTCGGCCCGCTCCGGCTGGGCGAGGCCTCCCGGAGGGGCGCCCCTGGACCTGGGTCGGCATCGAGGCCAGAGGCACGGCTGGGAATGGACGGGCGGGATCGGTCTGGTAGCCGCGTGGTTGCGGGTCTGGCACTGGAATTGTGTCGGTATGCGGTGGACCAAGGGGGGCGGATGCTGGTGACCGAGGCGGGGCGGTGAGTTGGGTGACGGGTGGCGACGCATCGGGCAACGCGTCGCCGAGTTCATCAAAGGCGGTCATTGCGACGTTTATGGCGTCACCGAGGGCACGCGCCTTGGCACGGGTCTCGGCAAGTCGGATCAGTGCCGATGCCATGGCGCGGGTCGTGTTTTCAGGGTTGGCGTCGCCCAGTCCCGTGAAGGTTCCCCGCTCGGTCACGACTTCGGCGTGGCAGATGGCTACGAACCCGTTTTGCAACCCAGGTGCCTGTACCAACTGGGTTCGGATCTGGCGGAGACCGGCCTGATGAGCGGCGTCTAGCAGGCCTGCGTACAGGATGTACTCCTTGCCGAGGCGCGTGATGATGAACTCTCGCTGCATGGTCTGTCCCCCCTCACCCAAGAATAGAACATATGTTTCAGTCCCGCAAGTTGATGCGTTGCGCGGCCGTGATATGCGGCATTCACGGGTTGCGCGTCGGTTGCAGATTCACCACTACGCAGTACCGGTAGCCGCGATGATGGCGGAGTTGCACGCGTGTGGCTGGTACGATGTGTCAGACCGGTTACAAAACGGCTACCATTTGGTCTGGCGGGCGCAAGAATGATGGGCAAGCATGCGCAGATCGTGCTACACTCAAAAGGCGTGTCGCAGGAGAATGTCTGCGAACGCTCCTTCTGAGGAGAAGAAGCACGTGGGAAAGTCAGCAGCCGCAACGGTTACCCAGCCATCACCACTTAGCCCCCGCGAACGTCAGTTGCTTTCCGCCCTTGCCGAGGGTTCCACCCGCGCCGAACTGGCGGTTGAGTGGGGCATTAGCGTTGGGACGATCCACAACCACATTCGCGTGATCCACGCCAAGTTGGCAGCCCGCACCACCGAACAGGCCCTCGCCAGCGCGCTTCGCAAGGGTTGGCTCTAAGTCCAAACTTCCTAATTTGGCGTGTGTAGCCCGAGTGGGCACGGTTAGCCGGTCACGTTGAATAACGCACTCGTGATGTCCGGTAGTGTTACGTTACCGGGCATTTTCGTGTGACGCCAAGGTTAGCTCGTGGCGGCCTGAGATCGATCAACGTGTCAGGCATATACGCCGTGTGCACTTGCCGGCAGGAGATCCCGGATGCGGCGCATGATGATATGGGCAAGTTCCTGATGGTCGCGGAGGGTCTTGCCTTCTGACCCGAGCAGATCGCGTGGGTTGAACGGTTCGCCACCGCGGATCGAGACCGTGGGGCGCAGCCGATTGAAGATCAGGTGACTGCCGTCGATCGCGACTGGCCACACGGACGCGCCACCGCGCAGGGCCATCAAGCTGATTCCCGGCTGCGCCTGAAGCAACCCGCGTCCCTTGTTGCGGTGACCTTCAGGGAAAATGGTGAGCATCTGTCGCGCCGCCAGGCAAGCGAGTGCATCCCGGATTGCCTGGCGGTCGGCTTCTCCCCGCCGGACGTAAATCGTTCCGTAGCGGGCGCCAACGGCACCAAGGACCGGCCAACTTTCCACCTCAGACTTCGAGAAGAAGATCGGCGGTCGAGGCATGAACGCGCCGAGTAGCGGGATGTCGGCGTAGGCGAGATGGCTGCTTGCCAGGATCAACGGGCCCTTGTCAGGCGTGGGAGAGCGATTGAGGTCCTCTAGGACGATCCGTGACGCGGCCCGGAGAACCCCACCAACGACGTACTGAGTAAATATGAAGAACGGGTCGCCGTCGCGGAAGCCACGGGCTTTCGGAACGATGCCGGCCGGAACATTCCCGGTTTGAGGTGGCGGACTACCTGGTTCGGAGCCCATGGATGTAGGCTCGGTTCTAGACATCGTTGGTTTCCGGCGCCGTCGCGGAACGCAGGCAGCGTTTCACCACATCAAGTGCGAAGGCAACCTCGACATCGACCGTCAGGTTGTCAGTTTCTATGTGGACGGCATCGTGCGCCGGGCGAAGTGGTGCGGTTGCCCGTCCGGAATCCCGCGCGTCGCGTTCAATGATGCTTCGCAGGATATCTGCGACGTCAGCCTCCTGTCCTCGGGCGTGGAGTTCGTCGGCGCGTCGGCGCGCGCGCGTTTCAGGAGTGGCAGTGACGTAGAACTTGACGTCGGCTTCCGGCAGAACCACCGTGCCGATGTCGCGTCCGACCATGACGACACGGGATTCCCGCGCAAGGTGCCGCAGCTGTTCAGTGACGGCGCGTCGCACTCCTGGCAGTGCGGAGGGGCGCGACACCGTCCGGTCGATTTCCGGCGTGCGAAGTGCCCAGGTGACATCCTCAGTGTCAATGAGGATGGTGAACTGCCTGCCATCCTGGACTGTCGGCGGGACGATCTGGAGGTTCATCGACGCGGCCACTGGACTGAGTGTGGTGTCGTCGTCAGGGTCGAGGCCCCGTGCAAGGGCAATCCACGTTACGGCTCGGTAGACGATGCCGCTATCTATGCACATTGCCTGAAGGACACTTGCCAAAGCGGCACCGAAAACCGATTTTCCGGCACCTGCCGGGCCGTCGATGGCGATTACAAGATGGGCGTTCACGATGGCCTTCGTTCACCCCACGCCGGTCGGCGATCCGGTGGTGCGGCGATGGCTCGTCTTGCACCGGGAGGACGGCGTCGCGAAGTAGTTGCCTTCCCACGCCGGGGCGCGGGGGTGGTCGACACCGTTTCGACTTCATTTGATGTGAGCGTGCGCCATTGTCCGACCGGTAGTGAACCTAGGCGGACACCGCCGACGCGGACGCGCACCAGGCTGACCACACTCAGGCCGACGGCTTCGCACATGCGACGTATCTGACGGTTCCGTCCCTCATGGAGGATGATGCGCAATCGGGTGTTGCGTCCCGTATTGGCAATCACATCAACTTCGGCACCGGTCGACCGGTCACCCGGACCGATCTCGAGTGGTGCACGCAGGGTCTCCATGATATCGCGGGGTGGTGTTCCATACACCTCGACGTCGTATTCCTTAGTACACCCGAACTTGGGGTGGGTCACGCGGTGCGCCCACTCGCCGTCGGTGGTGAACAGCAGCAGCCCCTCACTCTCCTCATCGAGACGACCGACAGGGAAGAGACCCGGCGCCGGTGGCACGAGTTCCATCACGGTTGGCCGTCCGAACGGGTCGTCGACCGTCGAGAGGTACCCACGGGGCTTGTTCAGCGCGAAGTATCGGGCGACGGTGGCGACGCTGATCGGCCGTCCGTCCACGGTGATCTGGTGGCGTACCGGATCTGCCCGTGTACCGAGTTCCCGGATGGTAACCCCGTCCACCTGAACCCGACCTGCGGTGATCAGATCCTCGGCATCACGGCGCGATGAGACGCCTGCACGCGCAAGGACCTGCTGCAGACGCGGTGGGGGAGCGCCTTCGTCCGCAAGTGGGTTCCTGTGGGGAATGTTTCCAGGTCTGGGAGCGGTGCTTCCTCCGGGCGCACGCCTAGTCGAGTTGACCGATCGGCTGGACTGCGGGGATGTAGGTGGCGCTGACGTTCGTGCCCGCCGTTCGTCCGACCCGATTGCCCCAGGTTGCAAGACGCTTCGCTTCCCCGTTGGCGGGGTGCTTGATCTGGGACGGGAAGAGCCGGGGCGTGCGTTGCTTCCCGGATTACGCATGGTCACCTCATGGAATTATAGGCGCGACCCCCGGCGTGTCCGGACCGTTCTTGCACCACGGCATCACTTGCAGGCGATACCATCGCCCGTGAGGAATGGGTTGAGAACAGATGGGTCAGGTTCGGCAACGCGAATCGGGCGGGCGAGTGGATGGCGACACTGCATTTTGGGGGCTTGACGCGGCCGATGGTGTGCTTCGCGCATTTAGGTCTGCGTCTGCAGTGGTGAAGCGTCACACGCGGGTGGTGGCTTCGGCCCCTGGCAGGTGCGGCATTGTCGGGAACCCGACCGATATGTATGGGGGCACCGTGGTGTCCTGTACTGTCCCGATGCGTGCGTTCGTAAGCATTGAACCGGCGTCAGAACTCATTCTCGAGGCTGACGACGGAGCAGTCGTGATCCGCGACGTGGCCGACCTTGCGCCTGCCTCGACCCACACGGACATCTTCCGGGCAGCGATCCGGCATCTCGGTATCTGGCCGCTTGACGTTCACATGAAGTGTTGGAGTGAACTGCCGTTCGGTGCCGGAATGTCCGGCTCAACCGCGATGGTGGTCGCCACGGTCAAGGCGATCACCACCTATCTCGGACCGACCCTTGGCGTCTACGAGACGGCTGAACTGGCGCGTGAGATCGAGTTGCGGTCACTGGGTGTGACTTGCGGATTTCAGGACCACTACATGGCAACGTTCGGTGGCCTGAACGCCATGGACTTCCGTGACAAGGCGTTCGACCGGTCGACTGAAGCGATGGTCTACGCGACTGTCGAACCGTTGGCCTCGTGGATGGGACACCTGCCCCGGCTGCCGTTAGTCCTCGCGAACACTGGCGTCGTCCACCATTCGGGTGCGGTACACCGCCCAATCCGTGAGCGCTGGCTTGAAGGCGATCCGGAAGTCCGGCAGGCGTACGTCCGGATCGGTGAAATCGCGCGTGAAGGCAAGCGGGCATTGATCGAGGAATGCTGGGCGCGACTTGGGGCGCTCATGAATGAGAACCACGCAATCCAAAGGTCGCTCGGTGGTTCGGGCCCTTCGAACGAACATCTGATAGGCGTCGCGCTTGATGCCGGTGCCTACGGCGCGAAGCTGGCGGGTGCGGGCCACGGTGGGACGATCATTGCGCTGCATCCGGATCCCGAACGCTTGGGGGAGGCACTTCTGGCGGCGGGGGCAAAGCGGCTGTTTACGCCGATCCCGGTGTCGGGTGTCCGTCTGGAACCGGACCTCGCCTGAACCGCCTGACGCGCGTCAGCCACCATGGAACCCAATCCAAAAGGGTGTGTGCCTGAATGGGCGCGTATCCTTGGGTTCCGGGTCGATCGTGTCCGGGTGGGTCTGATGCGCGACCCTTTCTGACACGAACGGCATTCCGGGTGGCCGCAAGTGACGCCATCCGGGTTGCAAGGGGGCATCGTCGGTGCGGGAAGCATGGCGTCATTTCCGGGCGGCGGTCGGGGAGTTCTACTTTGAACTACCACGCATGATCGCCGTAAGCCTGATCTGGTTCATCCCGACAGTTCCGGCATTGTGGGTGACTTTCCGGGTAGTGACCTATATCGCAGAGGACGCCGGTTCCGAAGGCGATGCGATGATCCCGATGGTCGCATTTGCAATCCAGGCCACCTTTTTCGGGTTGCTCTCGCTTGTCGCCGCTGGTCCAGCATTGGCGGGCCTGCATTCGGCAATCGCGCCACTTGCGCGAGGCGACCTCTTTGAGATGTCCCGGTTCTGGCGTGGCGTGCGCACACACTTCCGGAGGGCGTGGATCCTTGCAACCGTCGATGTCTTCATCGGCGTCGTGCTAGTTCTCAATGTCTGGTTCTACTGGACATCGGACGTGCCCGGCATCTGGCTGCTTGCGATCCTCTTTGCCTACGCGTTCTTTGCGTGGGGGTGCATTCAGCCATACCTGTTTCCGCTGCTGATCGAACTTGATCAGAAGGTGACGCTTGTCCTGCGGAATGCAGTATTCGTGGCGATGGACAACCTCGGGTTGACGCTCGGGATGTTCGTGATCAACGCGGTGCTGATCTCGATTGCGGCGCCTCTCGGCGCCATCCTGGTGCCATTCGCCCTGCCTGCCATCCTCGCAAACATGCATTTGCGGGCGGTGGTTACGGTGATCGAACGCTACCGGGAGACTGGTCGGATCCTTCCCCGTGACGGAGAGAGTGTCGGTGAGGGCTACCGCCCGACGGTTCCCCATGACGAAGCACCAGCCCGACATGAACGCAACGAGGATGACGCACGTGGCCTTGGAGGTCGCCCCCGACGGCTGAATGGATAGACGCCGGCCGACGTTGTCCGGGTGGTCGCGTCGCGGCCGGGAAGGTGGAGGCAATGGCCTCGATAGATGTCATCGGCGCGGAAGTCTTTCTTGAGGGGCATACCGCCCTCGCCGGGCTCTCCCTGAATATCGCTGATGGGGAAGCGATCGCAATCCTCGGTCCGTCCGGGTGTGGCAAGACCACATTGCTCCGGGCCATTGCCGGTCTCCAACCCCTGCATGGTGGGTCGATTGCCTATGACGGCCTTGATGTGACCCAGACTGAACCCGCCGAACGTGGTGTCGGGATGGTGTTCCAGAACTATGCGCTGTATCCACATATGCAATCACAGGGAATCCTTGGCTTCTACTACAAGTTGAGGGGACTGGATGCCGAGGTGGGTGACCGGGTTCAGGCGGTTTGCGATGTGATGGGGGCGGATTTCGAGGGGTTATTGAAGCGGAAACCGGGTGAGCTGTCCGGAGGCCAGCAGCAGCGGGTAGCAATTGGGCGGTGCATCATCCGGGAACCGCGGGTCTTCCTGTTTGATGAGCCTCTTTCAAATCTGGATGCCCGGTTGCGTGCCCAGACACGTGTGGAGATCAAGCGTCTCCTTCGCCGGTTCGGGGTGACGGCGGTCTACGTGAGCCACGACCAAACCGAGGCAACGGCGATTGGTGACCGGATTGCGATCATGCGTGACGGGAAAATCGAGCAGATCGGGCGCTACCGAGACCTGCATGCGCACCCGTTCAACACGTTTGTAGCGACATTCCTGGGGACGCCACCGATGAGCCTGATCCGTGGGGTGATCGAGGACAGGTTCATCCGGTTGACCGGTCCGGGAAGCGAACCGGATCCAACGGCTCCAGCACCGATCGAGGACGAGCCGTGGCGAGAGGCTGGCAGGACTTCGGCTCCAGCGGGGATCGTCCGCGTCCCGCTTGGGGTGCGTCCGGAGCTTCCAGTGGGAACCGGGATCATCCTGGGGTGGCGTCCTGAGGCCGTCCGGCTGATGCCCGCTGGTGATGGGGCGGTGCCGGCTTGGGTCGTGGCGACAGAACCAGTGGTTGCCGACCGACGGATCCTGGTCACCTGCGCGGTAGCGATGACCAATGAGGTTGGAGCTGACGTATCGGTGGTCGTGCGCGCCCGTGCGCCTGCGACGGCTGACCTCAATCGGGGTGATCGGGTTCATCTTGGGTTCGATCCTGACGAGGCCCATGTCTTCGACAGTGACGGAACTCGGAGGACCGCGGTGGTATACTTGCCGGGATAGCCAGTACTCTGGTGCCGCAAGCCACGACCGGACGTGAGCGGGGAGACCCGCTTTTCGTGTTTTCCGGGCGATTCGAAAGTTGCGACCATTTTGGTCGGGCGGATCACGGTTGATTGGCGCGGTGCCACACGATGTCGGAGGGGCAACATGCGTAGCGACTTTGCCGCGTCCCTCGCACAACTGATGGCCGAACGGGGTTTGCACAAGGACGACCTCCTGAACATGGTGGAGGTCGCGATTGCCTCGGCGTACAAGAAGGACTTCGGGGTAACCGAGGAACGGAACATCGCGGTCCGCATGGACCCGCAGTCGGGCAATGCCCGGGTGTATGAGGTGTACGAGGTCGTCGACATTGTCGAGAACCCGCTGACGCAGATTAGCGTCGCGGACGCCCAGATCCTCAAGCAGAGCGCGAGGCAAGGCGCCACGGTTGAGAAGGAGGTTACTCCTCCCAACTTCGGACGCATCGGCGCACAGACTGCGAAGCAAGTCATCCTGCAACGGATCAGGGACGCCGAGCGCGACAAGGTCTATGCCGAATTCATCGACCGCGTCGGCGACATCGTCACCGGGGTAATCCGACGGTCCGACATGCGTGGTTCGATCCTGGAAATGGGTGCCGGGGGCAAGGCCGAGGGCCTGTTGCCGGTGTCCGAACAAGTGCGCACTGAACACCACCGGATGGGACAGCGGATCAAGGTGTACCTGACCCAGGTCGATCGGAGCCTCAAGGGTCCGATGCTGATCGTGAGCCGGGCGAACCGGAACTTCGTGCGGCGGCTGATGGAGCTGGAAATCCCCGAAATCTTCGACGGGCGTGTCGAGATCAAGTCGATTGCCCGTGAAGAAGGGGTGCGCTCAAAAGTCGCTGTTTCCTCCCGGAACCCGGCGATGGATCCGGTTGGCGCGTGCGTTGGTCAACGCGGGCAGCGCATCCAGAACATCGTCAACGAACTTGCGGGAGAGCGAATCGACATCATCCGGTGGGATGAGGATCCGACCCGTTTCGTGGCGAGTTCGCTAAGCCCGGCGCGGGTGACTGATGTGCAGGTGGACGAGGCCACCAGGACGGCGACGGTTATCGTGCCGGATGGGCAGCTGTCACTTGCAATCGGCAAGGAAGGCCTGAACGCGCGGTTGGCGGCAAAGCTGACTGGGTGGAGGGTGGATATCCGTGGCGACGGGTCGATTGCTGCCGAGGCACATGCGGGTGAGGTCCACGGCGACCCGGACGTGACAGACGCATAGGCACACACCTGGTCCGGCGCTTTGCGGGGCATCCGGCTTGGATCCGGTCGGGCATGGAAGGGCGGTACCATTACTGGAGTGCCAGTTGAGGAACGCGTCGGGAGTGCGCCTGCGGACGGTGGGCAGCCACCGGCCTCTGGGAAACCGGCATCGCGCGTGTCCGGTCCTCGCCCGCGGTCACGACCGTCGACGGGTGTGAGGACCCGTCGTGTTCCGGAGCGAACCTGCGTCGCCTGTCGTGAGACGGCGGGCAAGCGCGAGTTGGTCCGGGTAGTGCGAACGGTAGCAGGACCGGTTGAGGTGGATCTGACTGGTCGGAAAAACGGGCGTGGTGCGTACCTCCATGCGGATCCCGCGTGCTGGGACGTGTCATTCAAGCGGCAGACACTCAATGGTGCGCTGAAGACGGTGGTGGGAGGGGACGACCTCGCCGCGCTTCAGGAGTTTCGCGACCGATTGGTTGCAGGCGATGCCGGTGTCGCCGCGGTGCCCTTGGCAGCGGTCGCTGCCCGGGTAGCCACCGGGACGTCGACGCCGCGAGGATCACGTCGGCAGGGACGGGGTGGAGGGGTGAAACCGGCGACGGTCAAACCTGGTCCGGTGGGCGGCGGTCGGGCATAGCGGTCCGCCCTTCTGTCGAGCACGAGGCTGATCTGGAAGCTCGCGGGGATCATCGACGGCATGACCGGCCGACGGTACGGAAAGTTAGGAAACGGCGAATATGAGCAGGTTCCGAGGCGGTGGTTCACGCGGGCGCGGACGCCCAGGCGGCGGGGCACGGGGCGGACGTCCCGGTAGCGGTTCTCGTCCGGGCGGTCCCGGTTCGTATGGGTCTCGCGAAAGCAACCTTGCTCTCGCCTCACAGGTGGTAACACTGCCACCGTCGATCAGTGTGGTCGACCTTGCCACCACACTTAACACGCCACCCGCGCAGATCATAAAGGCGTTGCTCCAGAAGGGCATCTCCTCGACGATCAACAACCTGCTTGAACACGATGCAAGCCAGGCAATTGCTGAGGCCCTTGGGTTCACCGTGATTTCCGCTGAGGAACGCGCCGCGCAGGTTGCAGAAGCTGAGGCAACGGGCACACCGGTCACGCCAATCCGGTCCATGCCAGTGGCGGCGGTCACCGCACCCGCGCCGGTTGCTGAGCATGTTGATCACTTCGGCGACGATGGCGAACTCGTGTCGCGTCCGCCGGTGGTCACCATCATGGGACATGTCGACCATGGCAAGACTTCCCTCCTTGATGCACTGCGCGAGGCGCATGTGGCCGAGGGCGAGGCCGGAGGCATCACCCAGCATATCGGTGCCTACCAGGTTGAGCAGCAGGGGCGGAAGATCACCTTCATTGACACCCCGGGCCATGCGGCCTTCACGGCGATGCGTGCACGTGGCGCCCAGGTCACTGACCTTGCGATCATCGTGGTTGCCGCTGATGACGGTGTGATGCCCCAGACCGTCGAGTCAATCCAGCATGCCCGGGCAGCCCAGGTGCCGTTCATCATCGCCATCAATAAGATTGACCGTGCCAATGCCCGCCCCGAGCGTGTGAAGCAGCAGCTGGCCGATCACGGCGTTCTTGTCACCGGATGGGGTGGTGAGGTCGAGACCGTCGAAGTTTCGGCCCTGCAGAAACTCGGGCTTGATGACTTGCTGGAGATGATTCTCCTGGTCACCGATATCGCCGAACCAACGGCCGATCCTGAGACCTCGGCGACCGGTTCGATCATCGAGGCACGGGTTGATCGCAGCCGTGGTCCGGTCGCGACGATCCTCGTGCAGAATGGCACGTTGCGTGTTGGCGACTGGGTCTGTGTTGACAAGACCGGCGGGCGCATCCGGGCGATGGCGGACTTCCGTGGTGAACGCTTGCGCGAGGCCGGACCGTCCACACCGGTTGAAATCACTGGACTGGAAGAGGTTCCGGCTGCCGGTGACCGCTTCACAGTGATGCCTGATGAACATGCCCTCCGTGCCGTTCTCAAGCAACGCAAGGACCGCGAGATCGATCCGGGAAGCCGGAGGCTTAGCCTCGACGAAATCCTCGCGGGGATTTCGCTTGGCGAAGTCAAGGAACTCAACGTCATCCTCAAGGCAGACGTGCAGGGGTCGGTTGAGGCAATCCGCGGTGCCTTGGAAAAGGTCGGCGGAAGCGTGACGGGGACTACCTTGCGCGTTCTGTACGACGCCGTGGGTGCGCCGACGGATACCGACATCAACCTCGCGGTCGCGTCACGTGCCGTGATTGTGGCGTTCAACGTGCGCACAACCTCGAATGTCAAGACCTTTGCCGAATCGCAGGGTGTCGAAATCCGTGAGTATCAGATCATCTACAACCTCCTCGACGATCTCGAGACCGCTCTCCGGGGACTTGTGGAACCGACATTCCGCGAGGTTGTCTTCGGACATGCCGAAGTGCGTGCGGTGTTCCGTGCTGGCAAGGGCGAGGCGATTGTGGGCGCGTTCGTTCGCGACGGCCTCATCCGGCGCGGGACAGCGGCGCGGGTCATCCGTGGTGGCGAAGTGGTTTACAACGGGCGCATCGGATCCCTGCGTCGCTTCAAGGATGACGTCCGTGAAGTGGCGGCCGGGTACGAATGTGGTCTCGGTCTGGAGAACTGCCCCGACCCGCGGGTTGGGGACGTGGTCGAGATCTTCGGCCGCGAACGCGTCTAGGTTCGTACTGTTGGCAGCCGGCCATCCGTACCGGGGACCTTGGTGGTATGTTGATCCTTAACGGTCACGGGAGTCCGTGACCGGCTTATAGGATTGCCCGGTCACCCGTCGTGGCGGTGGCCAGTCCGTCGGAAGGTGTTCGAGATGCCCGATCCGCGTCGACGTGAACGCCTTGCTTCGGTGATTGAACAGATTGTCAGTCAGGTCTTGGCGCGCGAGTTGCGTGATCCCGGGCTTGAGGGCATCACCTCGATCACAAAGGTCGACGTCGCTGCCGACTTGAGCGTCACTAAGTTGCACGTCTCGATCATGGGAGACGAAGCGAAGCGTCAGTCAACGATGCGCGCACTCGAACGTGCCTCTGGCTTCGTCCGGAGGCGCCTCGCTGAGGAATTGACCATCCGGCAGACACCCGAGGTGATCTGGGTTCTGGACCGAAGCATCGAACGTGGCGACCGGGTGCTGGCATTGCTGAGTACGCTGACCATACCGCCCGAACCGCCCGCGGATGCCGATGGACCGCCGGCGCATGTCCGCGCCCCGGCCTTCGAGGCCGACGATACGGATGACGGGCGCCCGGTAGTGCGTCGGCGTGTGATCCGGGTGGCGCGCCCGGGTGGCGCGGCGCCGGTTACCCGTCCGCGACGCAAGCCCTGACGACATTCCCGGACGTACGTTCGCCCGGAACCCTTGGACTTGCGTTCCCGCCAAATCCCCATGACATCGGGAGTGGCAAGCGCACCACCCCTTCGACGGTGAATTACTGTTGTTCCGCTGGTTCCCCAAGCAAGTGCAGGCAGGTCGCCACGTCGGCGTGCATCTGCGTGACGAGTGCGTCAATGCTATCGAACCGCACCTGTCCGCGAAGTCGTGCCACGAAGTGCAGGCGGAGTTCCTCGTCATAAAGGTCACCGTCGAAGCCGGGGAGAAATGCCTCAACGAGACGGATTGTCCCGTTGAATGTTGGCCGGTCACCAATGCTGATGGCTCCTGCATGGAACACGGCATTCGCTGACAGTGGATGTCGTTCAACCCAAGCGGCGTAGACGCCATCCAGAGGCGTCGCACGGGGTGCGTCAGGATGCACGTTTGCAGTTGGGAACCCAATTGCCCGGCCCATCTTGTTGCCGTGCTTCACCGTGCCGAGATAGGTTGGGAGACGCCCAAGATGCGTGATGGCGTCAGCAATCAACCCGGTCTCGACCATTCGGCGGATTGCACTGCTGCTGATGCGTGGGGAGGTGTCGGTGGCATCAGGTGTGTCCGTCACAGGCGCAACTTCAATCATCTCGAACCCGTGAGTGCGCCCGACGTCTGACAGCACCGCCGAGGTTCCGGCCCTTCCACGGCCGATGGCGAACCCGGGTCCGTGGATGATCGCGCGGGGTCGTGCGAAGCGCGAGACGGATCGAACGAATGCTTCCGGGGTTTGGGTTTGCACATCAGCGTCGAAGGGCCACACCAAAACATGGTCGACGCCTAGTGCATGCATCCAAGCGGCTCGCTCAACCGGTGTGCTGACGAGGGGCGTCGGGTCATTCGGGCGGAGAACATGTGCGGGGTGTGGGTCGAAGGTGAGGACAACGCATTCGATGCCGCGTCTCGTGGCTTCACGACGCGCGTGCGTAATCAATCCCGCATGGCCGCGATGCACGCCGTCGAAGTTGCCGATAGCCACTACCGCATCGCGGGCGACCACGGGTGGCAGTGTACCCCGCACAAACGTGATGCGGGTCAAGTCGAAGATTTGCCTGTCGGGTGGCCCCGCGACGTGGGTGAGATCTGGGGCAGGATCATGCATACGGGCGTAGCCTGACTTGTGTCGTCGAAGTGGCGGGTTCATCTCACTGCCCACGGGGGGCCGCAGGGGTCGCCCACTCGGCTAAGGGTAACCGTCGCCGGTGTTGGAACCGTCGGGTTCGTGAGTGCCAACGGTCGTCGGGTGTGACGGGAGTTGCGACGTTGGCGCGGTGTGGAAGACCTTTTCCGGTCGCCAGAAATCGGGCCGTGCGGGATCGGCGGTCACGATGGCGGCCAGTCGTCCTTCGGGATCCAGGGCACGTGCACGACGTGGGCCATCTGGGTTTGTGGCATACACGGGACTTGATGCAGCGGCGAGAATTGGGCGTCCCTGGTCGATGTCGCGTGCCTGAACGAGGGACAGGTGAATGGTTGGCAAGTGGTCGATTGCGGTTTCGGGTGACGTTGCGAATCGATGCCAGGAGCGTTGGCGCAGTGCCTCAAGCAGGTCTTCCAGGGCAGGGGCATCGTCGATCACGAACCGTCCGGATCGGGTTCGTCGCAGTCCACTCAAGTGCGCCCCGACCCCGGTGGATTCACCAATGTCGTGGGCAAGGCTTCGGATATAGGTTCCCTTGGTGCACGTCACGGTAAGTCGTGCGGTTGGGGGCGTCCACTCATCGAGGGTCAGCGAACTGATGGTGACCGTCCGGACAGGGATTTCCACTTCAATCCCGCGTCGTGCCAAGTCGTACATCCGTTTGCCGTTCACGCTCACTGCTGAGAATGCCGGGGGACGCTGCTGAATTGTGCCCCGGAACCGGTCCAGTTGGGATTCGACGACTGTTGCATCGATCCCGGCTGGATCCGTCCGCGTGACCACATCGCCTTCTCGGTCGTAGGTGCGCGTGGTCACCCCGAAAGTCACGTCGGCCACGTAGGTCTTGTCGTCGCTGGTCAGGTATTCGAGGAGGCGTGTGGCAGTGCCGAGTGCGATGACAAGGACGCCAGAGGCCAATGGATCAAGTGTCCCGGCATGGCCGACGCGTCGTTGGCCGGATGCCCGTCGGATGCGTGCCACGACGTTGTGGGAGGTCGGGCCGACTGGCTTGTCGACAGTGAAGATCGCGTCCATGGTGGGTGTCGGTGGCCTCCGGGCGGTGCAGTATAGGCAATCAGGTGCCGCCCGCCCGGGGAGGGGCAGGTGAAACCTGCCCCTCCCCGGTATCCCGGCATGAGCGCAAGGACGGTTCAATAGGGTGCGAGCACAGTTCACAACCTGTGAACGCCGTTCGGCGTGATACCTCCACCCTCTTGGTCTCCCCTGTTGCGAAGGGAGCGGGGAAAGGGGTGCCCTCAGGAGACCGTGATGCGGACGTAGCGCTTCTTGCCTGCACGGAGGATCAGGATGCCTCGGTGCAGCGCATCAGTGCCGACCGTGAGCAGGCTGTCTACCCGCGCCTCGTTCAGGGTTGCGCCACCGCCGTCTATCAGGCGCCGTGCCGCTCCACGCGAGTCGGCAAGGCCTGCGTGGACGAAGAGGTCGACAATCAAGATGCCGTCTTGTAGCCGAGAGGCGTCGATCGGGATGGATGGGATCGAAGGCGCATCAACGAGATCGTCGAGGGTCGCACGGTCACCATCGGTGTTCCCAAACAGGGCAGACGAGGCCGAACGTGCGGCGTCGGCGTCGGCAGTGCCATGGGCAAGGACGGTCGCCTCGTAAGCCAGTCGCTGCTTGGCTGCCCGCAGGCCCGCACCCTCGGTAGCCGTCAGGTCCCTGATCTCGTCCATTGGGAGATAGGTGAAGTAGGCCAGGAGGCGGGCGACGTCCCGGTCATCGCAGTTGACCCAGAATTGGTAGTACTCGAATGGTGACGTCTGGTCGCGGTCAAGCCACACGCGTTCCCCCGAGGCAGTCTTGCCCATCTTCTCGCCGGTCGATGTCAGGAGAAGCGGCGTCGTCAGCGCGTATGCAGGAGCATTTTCGACGCGACGAATGAGGTCAGCACCGGCGAGGATGTTCGCCCACTGGTCGCTTCCCCCAAGCTGCAAGGTGCACCCATGCCGGCGGAATGCTTCAAGGAAGTCATACGCCTGCAAGAGCATGTAGTTGAACTCGAGGAAGGTCAGGCCTGTTTCGAGGCGTGAACGGTATGCCTCGGCGCGAAGCATGTCATTGACCGAAAAGTGGCGACCGTAGTCGCGCAGGAAGGCGATGTAGTTCAGGTCGAGAAGCCATTCGGCATTGTCCACCAGGAACCCTTGGCCCTTGGACAGGTCGAGGAAGTGGGCGATCTGCCCGCGAAAGTGGGTGGCGTTCGACTCGATCTCTACCCGGGTCATGATTGGCCGGGCACTGGTGCGACCAGTCGGGTCGCCGACCATCGTGGTGCCACCTCCAATGAGGGCGATAGGCCGGTGCCCTGCCTTCTGGAGGTGCGTCATGGCCATGACCTGGATCAGGTTGCCGATATGGAGGGACGTCGCGGTAGGGTCGAAGCCGACGTAGTAGGTGACCGGGCCGGCGGACAGGGCACGGCCAAGCCCGTCCTCATCCGAACATTGGTAGAGGAACCCCCGTTCGCGCAGGGTGTCCAGGACTGACGAATGCGCACCCGTGGCGGACGTGGCCAGGGGCTGGGCGGGTGTTGTCAGCGCGGTCATCGTTGGCGTTCCCCCGGCAGGATTGCCCAATCGGGCAACAAAAAAGGCAGAGGAAAAATCCCCTGCCTGACCCGGTGCTTGCAGTGGCCCAGAGGGCCCTTGCTTACACCGGGATGCGGTACGAATAGGAGGCCGCGCACACCGATATCCCAAGCAAATCCGCGATCGTGCACATGGGTACCCGCGCGCTCAACGGCCTCATTCCGATCGTACTATACCCCCGATATTCTGAGGCCGTCAAGCATTGCGGTCAGCGAGTGCGACGCATTTGTCACCCACGTTCGGCCTTGCGCGACTTGGCGTCCTCGATCACCTTCTGGGAGACAGTGCCGGGCATCTCCTCATAGTGGTCAAACGTCGTCGTGAATGTGCCCCGGCCCTGCGTGAGTGATCGCAAGTCCGTCGCGTACCGCACCATCTCGCCCATTGGCACTTCGGCATCGACGGTGGTAGTGCCATCTCCGTTCGGGTTCATGCCGGTCACTCGTCCGCGCTTGGTCGAAAGGTCACTCATGATGCCACCGGTGTTTCCGTCGGGCACGGTGATTGCCACCCTCATCACCGGTTCCAGGAGGATCGCACCGGCCTGCTCGATCCCTTTCTGGAAGGCAAGTGACCCGGCAATCTTGAAGGCCATTTCCGATGAGTCGACAGCGTGTTCCTTTCCGTCTATAAGGGTGACCTTGATGTCGACCATCGGGTAACCGGCAAGCACTCCGTCGGCCATCTTCTCCTGGATGCCTTTGCCAACTGCCTGACGGAAAGACCCCGAGATGACACCGCCAACAATTCGGTCGACGAACTCGTAGCCCGCACCACGGGGCATCGGTTCAAGTTCAATCGAGCACACGCCGTACTGGCCGCTGCCACCGGTCTGTCGGACAAAGCGCCCGTCTGCCCGCGTCTTACCCCGGATAGTCTCGCGGTAGGCAATGCGCATCGGTTCGACGCGGAGGTCGGCGCCGAACTTGCGCTTGATCTTCTCGAGGGTGATGTCAATGTGGTTGTCGCCCATGCCAGAGATGATGGTCTGACCGGTTTCGGTATCGCGGTTGACCTTGATGGTTGGATCTTCGTCCTGGATGCGTTGGAGTGCCGCGCCCATTCGGTCCAGATCGGCCCTGGCACGCGCCTCAACAGCGGCGCCGAACATCGGGGCCGGGAAGTCCGGAGGGTCAAGCGCGACCAGGTGGTCCCGGCTACAAAGGGTGTCGCCGGTGGTGGTTACTGCAAGTTTCGCAACCGCGCCGATGTCGCCGGCAGGAACCAATGCGGCGATTTCATGCGTCTTTCCCCGCATTGTCATGAGGGAACCGATGCGTTCGTCCCGTTCGTGTGACCCGTTCCAGACCGACGAATCGGCGTGAAGGGTTCCGGAGTAGACACGGAAGAATGTCAACTTGCCAATGAAGGGATCTGCGAGGGTCTTGAAGACGAGGGCCGCGAGTGGGCCGTCTGGTGTGGCGCCATCGATGTCCGCCGGGGAAGGAAGCAGGTCGACGATGGCATCGAGAAGTGCGGCAATCCCCTTGCTGGCAGTACCCGCGGTAGCCAACACCGGCGTGATGGTGCCAACACGAACCGCTGTCCGGAGGGCACCCCGAACCTCGGCGTCGGTAAGTGTTTCGCCCTCGAGGAACTTCATTGTGAGGGTGTCGTCAGTTTCCGCGACAACCTCGGTGAGAGTGTCCGCCAATCGGTTTGCGGTGACCTCGAGATCTGACGGGATTGGTACTTCGGTGATTGCCCCATTCGCACCGTAGGCGAATGCCTTTCGGGAGATCAGGTCCACGTGCCCGGAGTAGGTGTCACGGGTTCCGATTGGTAGTTGAATGGCGATGACCGAATTCCCGAACTGGTCGCGCAACTGGCCGAGCGTGCCGATGAAGTCGGCATTCTCACGATCCATCCGGTTGATGACGGCGATGCGCGGGAGGTTGCGTCGCGCACAACTCAGCCAGGCCTGCTCGGTCCCTACCTCAAGACCAGCGATCGCACAACTGACCAGGATTGCGCCATCAACGACCCGTTGCGTGGCGCGCAGTTCGCCGACGAAGTCGGCGTAGCCGGGAACATCGATCAGGTTGATCTTGGTCTCGCGCCACGTGAAGGGCAGGAGCGACAGATTGATCGACATGCGTCGCCGGTGTTCGTCCGTGTCGAAGTCGGATGTCGTGGTGCCATCGTCAATGCGACCCATCCGCGAGATCGCTGCGGCAGTATGCAACATTGCTTCGCTAAGTGATGTCTTGCCGTTTCCCATGTGGCCGAACAGGCCGACATTTCGGATCGCCCCGGGTGCAAAGACCTTCATCGCGCATCATCCCCCGATCGACGTGGCCCCCGGCAGGGGTTGGGTTTATTGCCTTGGCGTCACGGCGCCGGGCGCGGGCCGGTGGCGTCGGGATCGGACCGCATACTGGCCACCGACACCCAGACCGTGCCGGGGGCGAACTGGTCCGACCGGGTTACGCTTGCGACGTCGCGCCTTTTGACGTGGACCCTCTCCCCTCCGGTGATTGTGTGACAAACTCCATCCTACTCCGTTTTGGTTTGGCGCATCGACAGAACTTCGACCCGCGCACATGAACCATCGCGGGCGGCCATTGTGGCCACCCACCCAACTCATGCCTTTGCCAAAAGTCACCTTGGCCCTTTGTGGGAAGACCTTGTGAACGATCCCCGACAACTCGTCGCTTACGGTCTTTTCTACCGTGGTGACCGGCCCTACATTCCAGTCCTGGTTGGCGTGCGCCTGGATGGGGTCCGGGCCGAGGCCTTGCGTCGGCGGGTTGGTGAATGGTCTGCCCCTGGGGTTACCGGGGTACGCCTCGAAGTTGGATGGGCCTGGCACGCGTCTGGCGTTCAGGCTCAGGATGACGAAGCCGCCCACGTCGTTGCTGAAGCTATAGCCTTGGCTTCGCAGGCGGGTCTCGATGTCTGGGTGATGGCAGATATGACGGACGTCCCTCCAGGACCGGTCGATACACCGCCTGGGCGTCCCGCGTCCCCAAGCAAGGGCCATTGCCAGGGGTTTCCCGGTTCGGAAGTCCGTGACCGGGCGGACCGGTGGTTGGGATCGCTAGCGTCTTCGGTAGGGCAGGGCGACCGGGCGCCCATTGCCGGATTCATGATCGACACCGGGGTCAAGCCAACCAGTTCGCACTCGTGGTTGCGGGATGGTGCGGACGACGCGCTGCTCGTTGAGTGGCGTTCGTGGTTGCGTCGTCGCTACGACAGTGACATCGCCATTGCGCGCGAGTGGGCCTGGCCGGGACTGACCCGCGATTGTCCAAACCCCCCGGATCTAAGGGCCCTTGACGGATCGGATCGCAGCGCGGTGCGGCCGTCGAGCATGGCACGGGTCGTGTCCCGGATTTCGAAGTGGCTTGGTCGGAGCGAGGTGAAGGTACCGGCAGGATCGTTCTGGCCGGAACCCGGCAGTGGCCGGCGTGGCGCTAGGGAACCTGGCGGACGGACCGGGCGGGAACTTTCGCCCGGGCAGTTTGCTGACTGGCACGAGTTTGTCGGGTACGTGCGCTCGGCCTATTCCCGGGACCTGAGGAAGACGGTCGAACGCGTCTTGCCGGGCATCCCATGCGCGATGGTAGAGAGTGGTTGGGCGGGACTTCCGGGAGTGGGGGTCGTCACTTCGCCTGTCAACAGGGACGACACGGAGTTCCTGCAAGGCATCACCAGGACCGAGGCGCGGGTTTCCGATGTGGCGTGGGTTGCGTCCTCAGTAGTTGGACGCTTGGATGATGACCATCCTCCCATGATTTCGCTGGTAGATCGGGGCGGAACGGATGAAGGGCGGATTGCGTCGCTTGTCGCGGCGGTTGGTGAAGGAATTGTCTCACTGACGATCAGTGAGACTTGGATGCCCGACCGAGAAATCGCGGCATTCATTGCATTTGTCGCGGACCATGAAGACGAGTTGGTGGCGTCGACCCATCTGACAGATCCAGTCGTCTGGATCGATGATCCGGCGTACGCGGGCGCCGACCCCGATGACATCGCCACGGTTGGAATGCCTGGCAATTCCCTGCGGTGGCGCGAGGACCGGGCATCGCTTTTCATGGCAATGCGTCTGGCGGGTTTCCAAGTCAAAGTGAGTGATGTCGACCGGTTCGGGTTCGGGCCAGGTAGTGAGGAGACCGTCGCCGCGATCTTTCCGGCGCGTAGATGGATTGATCTGGAACGGTACGGGCGTCTCGTTGTCCATACACTGCGCGGGGGCAACCTGATTACCTTTCCAGCGCCTCCGCGACGACAACGCGACGGCATGGCGTTCCGCTCGACGTTTCTTTGGCCGGTTGCAATGGGTCGGGAAGTTATCGCTGCGCCGCCGTTGCGTTTGCGGGATGCGGATCTTGGAAGTTTCGACGGCGCGGGGTACGGCGTGGTGTACCCGGCTCCATTGCCGAACAATGCGGAACCGATCCTCCAGGTAGTGTCGGTTCAACCCGGTTCGGAAGTGGGGAACACCGTCGCGGCGTATCGGGCGCAAATCCATGATGGAACGTCGGCAGTAGTCGGGTTTTCGAGGATTGGTCACGAACCCGGTACGGGAGATCCGGCCGATAACGAGGCGATCAGGCGTTGGGTAACACGCTTGGTGGAGTCGGTCCCTCGCCGGGTACTTCCATCCGAAGACTTGGCAATCCTAACGTCAATCAGGCTGGTTCCGTCCGGAGGATCGCTGGTGTTCTTGACCAACCCAGCGCCTTCACCCACAGCGGGTGGGCTGACCTTTGCTGATCCGGCGGCGATCAGTGCAGCGGACAGCCCGTCATTGCAAATCGAATTCGCGACCGCGGGCGCGTCGGCATCGCTTTCCGGAACGACGGTGCAGGTGGCGTTACCCGCGTTCGGCGCGATGGTCTTGCGCCTCTCGTGATCGCGGTTGCCGGGGGGATTGGGTGGGCCCCCTCCCTATACTCTGGCCCGGAATGACCGGAAGCACGCAACAACGATTGGCGCGCATTGTTGTCAAGATCGGTACGGGAATCCTGACAGGCGGAGCGCGCACGCTTGATCACGCGCGGATGGCGGATGTGGCCCGTCAAATCGTCGAGGTAGGACGGTCCGGGGTAGAGGTCCTGCTTGTCTCATCCGGGGCAATCGCTGCGGGGCGCGCGCATCTCGCTCTCGATGGTTCGAGGCGAGACATTCCCGCAAAACAGATGCTTGCGGCGATCGGGCAGCATCGGTTGATGAACGTGTGGGACCGCATCTTCGCGGACCTTGGCGTGACCGTGGCCCAGACCCTCCTGACCAAGGGGGACCTCCGAAGTCGGCCGGGATACCTGAATACCAGGAACACGCTTCTCGGGCTCGTGGAGGTCGGGGTGCTCCCAATCATCAATGAGAACGACGTTGTTGCCAGCGACGAAATTCGGGTCGATGGGGATAACAGCCTGTTTGGGGACAACGACAACCTTGCGGCGATGGTGGCGAACCTTGCCGATGCCCAGTTGCTGGTTAACCTCACCAACACCGGTGGCCTTTACACGGCGGACCCCCGGACCGATCCCGATGCACGCTTGGTGCCTGAAGTCCTACGGATCACCCGGGCAATCGAGGCGCTTGCGGGAGGTGCGGGGACCGATCAGGGAACCGGGGGCATGCGCACCAAGATTGAATCGGCGCGTCTGGCAACGGCATCGGGTGTGGATGTCGTGATTGCCCCGGGAATGGAACCGGACGTCTTGGTTCGATTGGTTGCGGGCGAGGCAATCGGCACCCGGTTCCGTGCATCAAGTGCGCATCGGGAGTCGAGGCAACGGTGGATCCTCTCGGCACTTACTCGCCGGGCCGCGGTCCATGTTGATCATGGTGCGGCCGATGCGTTGCGACGGCGTGGACGCAGTCTGCTGGCTGCTGGTGTACTCAGGATCGACGGCCGGTTCGGGCGCGGTGATCCACTCTCCGTCATTGACCCTGACGGCGACCGGATTGCGTGCGGCCTCGCGAATTACGCTTCGGCTGACGTTGCGCGGATCAAGGGCATGCACTCGGCGGCGATTGCCGATGAACTTGGCTATGCATTTGGTGAGGAAGTAATCCACCGGAACAATCTAGTTTTGGTCGCGTCACGAGATCGCCCGCAGGTATCGCACGGGTAGTTTTGCGCGACTTCCGCTCCCGGCGAGAACAGTGTGGCCGCGGGTGCGACCACCCCTAACCGGGCCGCGTTGCATCCTTTGTCAGGTGCTGTCTTGCATGGCCAGTGAGTGCGTGGTTGTGTTGGTTCCAGTTCCCATGGCGTAAGGCAACCATCCCGGTGGCCGCGAAGCATATTGCAGCGCGTGGCTTGGTCATCGGCGATACGATAGGGTCACTGCAATGCCGACCGGTCAGGCCCAGATGCGATCCGGCGCGATGCCCGATGACCGTCCCACCGATCACCCGGTTGGACGTCGCGCCTCCACGCGTCGCATTCCGGCTTCGGAGGCCCTGCGACCTTCTTCGGCAGTTGTTCGGCCTTCATCGACGGTGACGCGAAGACCGGGTGGTGGCGATGTGGCAGTGCGTGAGGGCGTGCCGCGAGTACCCCGTCGGCTTTCGCCGTCCTTTGCACGGGTCATGTCAGACGATGACGGCCCCAGCCGGATTGAACCCGCACCGTTATTTCCAGAAGGGAAAGTGACCCGAGGCATGGGTCGCGGGCGCAATGGGGCAACTGATCGCGGGGACCAAATTACGCGTCCACCAAGCGCTGCTGGGCGCCCAGGTTATCGGTTGTCGTTGCGCCAGATCCCGCTTGTGGCCATTGTGCTCGCATTCATCGTTGGCGGGGTGCTAGACGTTCGGTACGCGGAAATGGCCCTGCCGGGAGTGCGTCTTGGCGATGTCGCACTTGGAGGCCTCGGGGCGGCTGAGGTGTCTCGGGCGGTCAACGACGCTGCAGTACCGCTTGTAACCGCACCGGTCTCCTTCACGTCCATGAACCGGGAGTGGCGTCCAACGGCGCGCGAGATTGGGATGCGCGTCGGCACCGATGAGATGCAGGCGCGTGCCATGACGACTGGCAGGACGTGGGTCTGGCCCTTGCGTTGGCTCCAAGTCGTGACCGTCCCGTTGTGGCGACCGGATGTCACGTTCCGGGCCGAGATTGACCGTGCGCAACTTTCGGCGTATCTGGAAAAGC
The DNA here is from genome assembly GCA_009693165.1 of Chloroflexota bacterium. Classification (GTDB taxonomy): domain Bacteria; phylum Chloroflexota; class UBA11872; order UBA12225; family UBA12225; genus UBA12225. The sequence continues at coordinate 37,473 of SHXX01000003.1, read as the reverse complement.
TCGCATCGGGGGTCGACCGGTCCCCCGTCGAGGCAACGTTGTCGATCAAGGGGGGCCAGATACTCCTGACCCCCGCAGTCAATGGTGAGCGGATCGATGTCGAGGCGGCGATACGTGCCGTGCGGCTCCCGGCCACCTTGAATGACCGTCAGGTCGTGCCTCTTCCCGTCGTCGTTGCGCAACCACGTACCTCTCAGACGAGTATTGCCGAGGCTCAGCGGGTTGCCCAGAAGATCCTGGCGGGCCCACTGTTCATCCGGGCCGGTGAGCAATCGTGGTCGCTTTCACTTGCCCAACTTGAATCAATGCTCGAGCTCCGGCGCGAGTCCGGGGTCGATGGGGGCTACGACCGGCTGCTGGCTGGGTTGAATGAGACGAATGTAGCAACATTCGTCAAGACGATTACCCAACAGGTTGAGCGTGCACCGCAGGACGGGCAATTTCGCTGGGACGGCAAGGCAATCGTATTTACCCGGGATGGTCAGGATGGACTGCACATCGACCAGGCAGTGACGGTTCGGACCATCATCCAGGCCGCGACTGACGACAGTCGCGATGTTGTGCTCCCGGTCACTATCGCGATGCCGATAGTCTCGAGTTCACGCCTCGCATCGATGGGCATCAAGGATCTCGTCGGCGTGGGTTCGTCCAAGTACACCGGGTCGTCGCCCGAACGTGCCAACAACGTCAAGGTAGCTGCCGGGAAACTCCATCACACCCTGATCCAGCCGGGTGCGGTCTTCTCTTTCCTGGAAAGCTTGGGTCCCATCACACCGGGGAACGGTTACCTTGAGGGGCTGACCATCCAGGGTGATGCCACAGTCCCGGGGATCGGTGGCGGGGTCTGTCAGATATCCACCACCATGTTCCGTGCGGCGTTCTGGGGTGGCCTGCCAATCGTCGAGCGACACCAGCATGCATACCGAGTCACGTATTACGAACAGGATGGAAGTCCCGTAGGCTTCGATGCTGCGGTCTACGACCCTGGGGTTGACTTCCGGTTCAAGAACGACACCGGATCGCCTCTCCTCGTGCACGTGACTGTCGATGAGCAAACAAAGGTCGTTACGTTCAGGCTGTTCGGTGAAGTGACAGGGCGTGAGATCAAGCTGACCAGTGCACGGGCGAATGAACGTCCCGCACCCGATGCCGCTCCGGATGTGCCGGATCCTAAGCTGCCGCTTGGACAACGAAAGCAGGCCGAATGGAAGGCCGATGGGGTTGACGCGGTTGTGCGTCGGGTGGTCACGGTGAACGGCAAGCAAAGCCTGTCGGACAGTTTCTCGAGCCGGTACGCGCCTTGGCAGGAGAAGTGGGCCATCGGTATCGGCGCGGTCGGGCAAGGTACGCCGCCGGCTGTTCGCACAGCAGTTGCCCAGGGTGCTCTGGTTCCCGGATCCCCCGGCTTGTTTGCCGCCCTGAAGACGTTCCTCAGCCCGGTTGCACCGGCGTCCGAACCCGCACCGGTGGCGCCCACTCCCGCCCCGGTCGCCGTGAATGGAATTCCGGCGGTTGCAGCGGGTGCTTCAAGTGCGCCAGTGGCACCGGCGTCCGTTCCTGAGACGCCAACTACCGTCAAACCGAGGACGTGACGGCACGCTTTCCCGCGGCTCACGACGGTGTGACGACCTCCGGGTTGGGGCGCACACCCTCGCCCTAGCCAGATGCCGGGAAGCGTAGGCAGTCCGGGCGAAAATCCCAAGTCGTTGACTTGATCGACCCCGCGGTTTGGCACGGGTTGTTGTGGGGACTGCACGCCTATGGTGCAGTTGGTCGAACCGTGGTCAAGGTGATGGTTGCCGGCAAGGTGGATGCGAGAGGCGCATCCGGTGGCGTACCGCTATTTCGCAGGTTCATCAGCGATTCACGAACGCGCGAACGCATGCTTGCCCCGCCTGCCGGTGCGGTCAGGATGCCGGCGATTGCGCCAGTGACGGCGCCGGCGAGCAGGCCGATGGCAAACGCGATGGAGTCCTCGATACCGGTTCGTCGCCGATAGATGCCGAGTTGTTCACCGGCAATGCGGACGGCCTCGGCCGCGTTTGACCATTCACGGTTCACGGGTCGCTGCGCTGCCATGGTTGTGAATCCTGTTGGAGAGGTGGAACGGGCGATTGCGGTACGGCCATTCCGGGGTCTAGTTGCGCGGTGGAATGCTGGCCAGATGAACTCCGGAGACCGGCACGCGTCACAACGAGTGACTTGACGGAATGGTGCCGTTCATTATGGTTCAGGGTCGCTTTGCAGTGTCAAACCCTGCCAAAGAAGCGCCGGGTCGACTGAGGGGCCACACGGTTCAACCAGTTCGACCCTGCGAGTAGTGCGGTCATGCAGACGTACGCTTCGACGAAATGGATGTCTCCAATGGCAGGGAACTTGGAGTTCGTCTGGTACCCGATCAGGTTCCCGAGCGCAAAGCCGAGGAATGCGATCGGGAAGTTTTCCAACCATCGTCGCGGTGGGGAGCCAACCGTACTGTGAAAAGTGAAGAGGCCGACCGCGATCATGACGAACGCCATGAGCCATGCGGGCGATATCCATGCGTACAACGCATCCTGCATCCAACCCACGGAACGGGTCAGGGCGGTTGCGTCGACGATGTCTGGTGTCGAAGGCATTGTGATCCCCGCGGTCCCTGACGCTTGAATGAAAGCGTCAGGCGCTCTTTGCACCCCAAACGCCGCAGGCAGGCGAGGCGCACCTCGTGCCGTCACTCGTCGCTTTGACGATGGGACACCGCTTCTCTAAACGATGCCAAGATGTGGCACGACGCCGCTGCCGACAAACCCGAGGGCCGTTCCGGCTACCCACGCAAGTGTGGTGATGAAAACCTGGGGACGCAACCACCGTCGACGGTCGCTTGCAATTATGAGCAACGCAACTGGGAATATGCCGACCATCGGCAGAATGACGAGAAGGATGAGGCTGGTGGTCGGCGCAATATCCCAGAGGGTGCGCCCGGCGACGAGGAGGATGAGGGTTCCTAGATCGAGGCCGGTGGCAATCCCGCATCCGATCCCGATGAAACCCGAGGCCACTCGCAATTCGGCTTGTGTGGATGACTTGCGTTGGGTAATTGTCGGACAGTGGGTAGTCGCGGTTCCGGGCGATGGGTCACTGGATGTGCGGACCGCAACGATGACACCGTGCATGAACCTAAAGGCGAGGCCAATCCCCCCGATCGTGGCGATCAACCCGAGGATGGCCACGATGCGGGTCTCCGGGAACTCGAAACCCATCACGGTGGTGGAAATGCCAATGGCAGTACACACGAGGGCCAGCCCGAGACCGATGCTTGCCGATGCAAGTTCCAAACGACGGTCATGCTTCGCGTCTCGCAGGCGCTGCTGTGGCCCCGGTGGACGGATCGGTATCCGAGCGTTCGGCCCGATTGGAGTGTCACCACTTGCCCTTGGGAGGGTCGGGAAATCGTCGGTCATGCGCGTCGGCGCCGTTCGGTCGCGGTCATGCGCTTCAAGGGGCGGCAGGGCATGTCAAGCGGGGTGCATTGCAACAGGGGGCAATTAAGTAGGGATCCGGGCAAGCCGTGACCATTGTCGCGTTGAACGCTCACGCTGACGCGGTGGGGGCGGACGCGCGTCCCGGTGAAAGGGCGCGGAGACGGCTGAGAGCAGGAGGGAGCACCCTCATTACGGCATCGATGTCATCCGGTGATGAAGTACGTCCCAATGTAAGACGCAGTGAACCGCGCACCCAGTCTGATGGCAATCCTAGTGCAGTGATCACGTGCGATGGCTCGGTGGCGCCGGATGTACAGGCAGAGCCGCTTGATGCGCCAATCTGCGCCATGTCAAGGCTCAACAGGATGCTCTCGCCTTCGACTTGCCGGAACACAAAGCTGGCATTGTTCGGAAGTCGTTCGGTCGGGTGGCCGGTGAGGCGGGCCTCTCCGACCGTGTCGAGCATGCGGTGGATGAGGTCGTCCCGTAGCTGTTGGACGTGGACGTTGGTCGCAAGACGTTCATTCGCGGCCAGACGCAGTGCGGCGGCAAGCCCGACGATTCCGGGCGTGTTCTCGGTGCCGCCCCGTCGGTTGCGTTCCTGAGCGCCGCCGCTCTGTTGCGGTTGCCAGCGGGTTCCGCCCCTGACGTAGAGCACTCCCATGCCTTTCGGTCCGCAGAACTTGTGCGCGGACAGCGAGAGGAGGTCGACGCCGAGGGCGCTAACGTCGATGGGTAGCAAACCGGGTGCCTGAACAGCATCGGTATGGAACGGGATGCGGGCGGGGCGGGCAATCCGGGCAATCTCGGCGAGTGGCTGGACCGTCCCGACTTCGTTGTTCGCGTACATCACGGAGATCAGGATGGTATCGGGCCTGATTGCCTTGCGGACATCGTCGGGGTTGACCATGCCGTACCCGTCGACGGGTAGGTAGGTTGTCTCGAACCCGAATTGCTCAAGCCATTCGCAGGTGTGGAGGACTGCGTGATGCTCGATGGCTGTCGTTATGAGGTGCTTGCCCCGGTGCATTGACGCGAACGCGACGCCCTTGATGGCGGCGTTGTCGCTTTCGGTTCCACCGCTGGTGAAGATGACCTCGGACGCACGGGCGTTGAGGTCGACTGCGACCGAGTCACGGGCGGCGTCAATCGCGTGACGGGCATTTCGGCCCGCATCGTAGATGCTGGAAGGATTACCGGAAATATCTGTCCAGTACGGTGCCATTGCCTCGATGACCTCGGCACGAACAGGGGTGGTCGCGGCGTGATCGAGATACACGGCAGGCATTGGGGGCAATCCTCTATCTTGAGAAACCTGGTCGGAGTGTAACCGTCCCACCCGTGCAAGTGTTGGCGCTCACGCTACGCGAGCGGCGCGAGAGACCCCCCTGGCCCATGGCGCTTGCGACGGGAGAGGTGAGTAAGACTTGCCGGGGTTGGAAACGGTAGACTTTGTGACGGACTGCACAAAGGTTCAACAATCCGGGTTGACGGGTCACCAACCGCGTCCCTAGCATCGCCCTCACGCAATCGGCCGCACTGCGGTACCGGGGCGTTGACATGACGGCGGCGCGATGTGGCGGGAAGTTTCCTGCCGGGTGCCGGCTGAAGTCCAGAGGGAGGACACCAGGGTGGCGTTCGATTATGTGCCAATCCTGATTCAGATCCTGGTGGCGTTCGCGATTGCGATCGGGGTGATCGTCATTTCGAACTTCGTCGGATCCAAGCGTCCGACGGCAGCGAAACTCGCGCCTTACGAGTGTGGCATGACGCCAGTTGGTCAGGCGTGGCGTCGTTTCCCGATCAAGTTCTTCCTCACGGCGATGTTGTTCGTCCTCTTCGACGTTGAAGTGATCTTCTTGGTGCCGTGGACGGTGCTTCTCCGCCACCTCCGGGTCGGAGGTACTGACTACGTTCTGTTTGCCCTCGGGGAGATGGCGGTGTTCGCCGGGTTCCTGCTGCTTGGCTACGTATATATCTGGAAGAAGCGCGCGTTGGAGTGGGAAGCATGACCGTTCCGTTTAGTCGCTGGATGCGTGCGTCGGATTCTCCTGAACAGCCTGGTGCCGTTCGTCCGCAGGCACTAGATGCCGGCGGGTTCAGTGGTGCTTCGGGTGTGGCTCTCACCACGGTTGATCGGGCGGTTGGATGGGCGCGGGCCAATTCCATCTGGCCGATGCTGTTCGGCCTCGCGTGCTGCGCCATCGAGATGATGGCCATGAGTGCCGCGAAGCATGACGTGTCCCGATTTGGCGCGGAGGTGTTCCGGTCTTCGCCTCGCCAGTCGGATCTCATGATTGTGGCCGGGAGGCTTTCCAAGAAGATGGCCCCGGTGCTGCGTCGCCTTTACGACCAGATGCCGGAACCCAAGTGGGTGCTGTCCATGGGTGCCTGTGCGTCGTGCAGTGGTGTGTACAACAACTACGCGCTCGTGCAGGGGGTCGACCGTATCGTTCCGGTCGATGTGTACGTCCCTGGGTGCCCGCCACGGCCCGAGGCAGTCATCGACGGATTGATCAAGCTTCAGGCAAAGATTGAATACGACAAGCAGTTCGGCAAGCAATTCGAACGGGCACCGGTGACGGTGAAGGCATAGCGGGAATGCGAACGGTGGGGCTGCCCCCACCCTAGCGACGCGCAATCGCGGGCAGTGATGCCCGCCGGCCCCGGCTCCTCAACGTCCCTTGATGTACAGACGCTTCCCTTACGCAAGAAGGCAGACCGATGGTTCAGCAACCACCTTCCGAAGGCGCCACGCAGGGTGACGATGAGACGCCTCCACCGCCGCCGACCGACATAGACCTGGTGATCGAACGATTTCCGGGTTCATTCGTGCCGTCGTGGAGGTATGCGGACCAGATGCCGACGGTCCGGGTCTTGCCGGAGCACATCCGCGAGGCAATCTCATGGCTTCGGCACGAGTGTCAGACGCGCTATGACATGCTGGTCGACGTCGGCGGAAGCCATTGGCCCGACCGCGACGAACCATTCGAGGTGACCTACATCCTGCATTCCATGACCACGAATGCGCGAATCCGGGTCAAGTGCGCCGTTGCGGCTCACGGAGACGAGTTGCCAGTCATTCCGTCGATTGCACTGATCTGGGCAGCGGCGAACTGGCCGGAGAGAGAAATCTACGACATGTTCGGCGTGGAATTCACTGACCATCCTGACTTGCGACGCATCCTCACCCCGAACGACTGGGAAGGTCATCCACTTCGCAAGGATTTCCCACTCGGCGAGGAACCGGTCGAGTTCTACCGTTCGGCGTCGGCCGGCGCCTGACAATCCGAGAGCGATCATGGAGCAACGACGATGGTGATGCTCGAGGAGACTCGTACCGAATCCGGCCGGATGCTCCTGAACATGGGGCCTCAGCACCCGTCCACGCACGGTGTGTTGCGCCTGATGCTGGAACTTGAGGGTGAGAACGTCACCCAGTGCATTCCGGACATGGGGTACCTGCATACGGGCATCGAAAAGATGTGCGAGGCGCGCAATTACCATCAGGCCCTCGTCCTGACAGATCGCATTGACTACCTTGCGCCGATTACGAACAACCTGTCCTACATCATGGCCTGCGAGAAGCTGTTCGATGTCGGCGACAAGGTTCCGGAACGGGCACAGGTCGTGCGGGTGATGCTGTCCGAGTTGACAAGGATTGCCAGCCATCTGATCTGGCTCGGTACCCACGCGCTTGACCTTGGCGCCATGACGGTGTTCATGTACTGCTGGCGCGAACGCGAACAGATCCTGGACATCATGGAGAACATCTCGGGTGTTCGGATGATGACCAGTTTCATGCGGATCGGTGGACTGGTCGCTGACGTCCCCGATGACTTTGCCGGGTTGGTCGCGGAATTCGTCCGGATCATGCCACGCAAGATCGACGAGTACGAGACTCTGCTCAGTCGCAATCCGATCTTCATCGACCGGACGCGAGGCGTGGGTGTCATCACACGCGACGGGGCGCTCGAGTACGGGTTCTCTGGCTCGTGCCTGCGTGCATCGGGTGTCGAGTTCGACGTGCGAGTGAATCTGCCCTACTGCGCTTACGAGACGTATGACTTCGATGTTGCCTGGAGCAAGGAAGGCGATGTCTACGCCAGGTACATGGTCCGGATGCGGGAGATGCGCGAATCGGTGCGCATCATTGACCAAGGCGCGAAGCGGTTGTTGGTTCTGAACGGTGCACCGATCCGGCTCGATGACCCACGGATCACGTTTCCGAAGCGCGAGAAGATCCATTCGAGCATGGAAAGCCTGATCCATCACTTCAAGCTTGTGTCGGAAGGGCCGGTTCCGTTACCCGGCGAGGCATATGCCGCGGTGGAATCTCCACGTGGTGAGCAGGCGACCTACATCATGAGTGACGGCAGCAACAAGCCGCACCGGGTGCGTTTTCGCGGCCCATCCTTCTACAACCTTCAGGTATTGCAACACACGATCGCCGGTGGCCTCGTTGCCGATGTTGTGGCGTGCATCGGGAGCATTGACATCGTCCTTGGGGAGATTGACCGCTGATGTCCCTCAGCCAGGCCGCACGTGACCGCATCGTCAACGAGTTCATCCCCCGGTACCCGAGCAAGCGGGCGGCACTTATGCCGTCGCTCTGGCTCGCGCAGGAGGAGGCCGGATGGCTTGGGCCGGAGGTCTTTGAGGAAGTAGGGGAACTGCTCGACCTTCATGCCACCGATGTGGCGTCCGTTGCCAGTTTCTACGTGATGTTTCACCGCCGGAAGATCGGTGACCGGTTGATCGAGGTTTGCGAGAACCCGTCCTGTTTCCTGAATGGCAGTGACCAGACGTATGCCCGGATTTGTGATCGACTTGGACTGGATGCCGGTCACGGCGGGCATGGCATGCAGACGACTCCGGACGGCAAGTTCAGTGTGAGGCCCACCGAGTGCCTTGCTGCGTGCGACTACGCTCCGGTCGTGCAAGTGGACCTCCGGTTCTATGGGCCGGTGCATGTGGCCGATGTAGACGCCTTCCTCGCGAACATGGAAGCGTTTTCGATCCAGGGCAAGCCGTCGGTTTCGATGGCGAATGGTCCGCAGGCGATTCCGGTTGAAGGTTGGGAGACCCACGCGCCGCCGGCTCCAGGATCCGCGGCATGAGCCGACAACTGTTCATAAAAGCGGACCCGTTGCGTGGATCCGAAGTTTCAATCTCACACGTCCGGTCCACGGGGATGCGCGGATGTGCCCGACGTCGACTGATCGAGGGAGTGCGTGAACGATGACCCAGACGCCACTCGCCGCTGACGCGCCCATCCAGCACGGTGCTGGTAAGCCGCTGCCGTGGGAACCGGTTCTCATGACCGCGGTTGGTCGCGAAGGTGGACGTTTCCTGCCCGACTACCTGTTACGAGGTGGGTATCAGGGTCTCAAGAAGGCCGTGCAGGATATGGATCCTGATTCGGTCATCAAGGAAGTCACTGATAGCAAACTGCTGGGACGGGGCGGCGCGGGGTTTCCGACCGGGGTGAAATGGGGAGGCACGAAGCGTAATCCCGGGCCCCGGCACCTTGTCGTCAATGCTGACGAGTCTGAACCGGGTACGTACGGCAACCGCTACGCAATCGATGCCGACCCGCATGGACTGATCGAGGGCATGCTTGTATGCTGCGTCGCGGTCGGGATCCAGCAGGCGTACATCTACATCCGGGGCGAGAACCTGTACGGCGCGGAGGTGCTTGAGCACGCCATCAAGGAGGCCTATGCGGCCGGGTATATCGGCAAGAACATCCTCGGCAAGGTGGGGGTCAATGTCGATATCTCGGTCACTCGTGGGGCTGGGGCATATGTGTGCGGTGAGGAAACCGCGCTGATGGAAAGCCTGGAAGGCCGTCGAGCGCAACCTCGCATCCGGCCTCCCTTTCCAATCGAGGTTGGTGGTGGCCTGTTTGGACGTCCGACTGTGGTCAACAACGTCGAGACACTGATGTGTGTCCCGCACATCCTGGTTCGTGGAGCGGCGTGGTTCGCAAGCATTGGGGCGCCGGCTTGTCCGGGACCGAAGCTATACACGATTTCCGGGCATGTCAATCGTCCTGGCGTCTATGAACTGCCGATGGGCACCACGCTGTACGACCTGATCTACAAGTACGCAGGCGGTATGAAGCGGAACCAGAAGGTGAAGGCGGTAAGCCCTGGGGCGCTTGCCTGCCAGTTGCTGCCGGGGACCGACCTCAACGTTCAGATGGATACTGCAACCCTGACGAGGCCGCCTCACTGGCATCCGCCATTCGGGCCGGTCGGGTTTGGTGCCGGGGGGATCATCGTCTACGGTGAGGAGACCGACATCGTGCAGGTTGTTGCGCGGGCGGCCGGGTTCTTTGCCCGCGAGAGTTGCGGAAAGTGCGTGCCATGTCGTGAGGGCACCCACTGGATGCAGGATGTCCTGGGACGGATTGCGCATGGACACGGCCGTCCGCGAGATCTAGGCATCCTTGAGGATGTGACGCGGAACATTGGTGGACGCAAGACCTTGTGCGCCCTCGGTGACTTCTCGGTCAATTCGGTTGCGTCCGCATTGCGGCTTTTCCGGCCCGAGTTCGAGGCGTACTGCAATGGGCATGCGAGATCTTCCGCTGCCGGGTCGGGGGTCCCGGTTGCGGCTGGCTGGTCGTGAATCCAACAGTCCTGATCCTATTCCATCCTGGACGCTTGGCGACCTCATTATTCGGGTTGCCGGTGACCGGGGAGACCACCCGGACCATCATGTGACAGAGAGTGCGTGAACGATGACCGCAAGTCCGCCACCCGCCACCGTGACCCTGACCGTTGACGGCCACGAAGTGACCGTGCCCGCGGGAACGCTCGCGGTGGAAGCCGCCCGGGCGGCGGGCGTGGACGTGCCGGTCTTCTGTTACCATCCGAAACTGTCGCTCGCGGGCGCATGCAGAATGTGCATGTGTGAAATTGGAATGGCGTCGCCTCCCGGCCAACCGCCCCGGCCTCCCGCGATGATGACCAGTTGCACGACCCGCGTTTCAAACGGGATGACTATCAACACCATGGCCCCTGGTGCGCTGAAGGCACGTGAGGGCGTCATTGAGTTCCTCCTCATCAACCACCCGCTTGACTGTCCGGTGTGCGACGCGGGCGGTGAATGCCCTCTTCAAGACAACTCGCACGCATGGGGCCCAAAGGAAAGCCGTTTCGAGGAGCAGAAACGGCTGGCGCGCAAGGGCGCAGCGCTTTCGCCACTGGTGGTGCTTGACCAGGAGCGGTGCATCGTGTGCTTCCGATGCACGCGGTTCATGGATGAGGTGCCCGGCGAGGCTGAACTTTCCTTCTTCAACCGTGGGTACACCTCGCAGTTGCGCACCATTGGTGACGAGCCGATGAAGTCGCGTTTCCAGGGAAACATCATTGATTTGTGCCCGTGCGGAGCGCTCACGAGTGAAACGTACCGGTTCAAGGCGCGCCCGCAAGACCTTGACCATGCAGACAGTGTCTGCGGACAGTGCCCGGTTGGGTGCAACGTCATGTTGGACACGCGTTCGAACGAGGTCGCTCGGGTGCGTCCCCGCCAGAACGAGGCAGTCAACGAAATCTGGATCTGCGACAAGGGCCGGTTTGCCCATCATTACACGTCGTCACCAAACCGGCTTTCGGGGCCATGGGTGGCGGGAGATGGTGGTGATCTGCGGACGTCCACATGGGCCGAGGCATATGGCAATGCTGCGGTGCGCCTTCAGGCGGTCAAGGACATGCACGGCGGCGCAGCCATCGGTGTCATCGGGGGTCGCAACCTGACCAATGAGGACGCCTATGCCTTGGCGAGGTTTGCGGCTGAAGTCCTCGAGACGCCAAATGTCGACTTCCGGGTCGGTGCCGAGACGGCAATGGCGAACCCGCTTGCCCCGTTCGGCTTGAATGCCTTCAACACGACACTCGCCCAAGTCGAGGGGGCCGGCGCGATTTTCCTGATCGGCAGCGATGTCTACGACGAAGTTCCTGTGCAGTGGCTGCGCATCCGCAAGGGTGCGAAGGCCGGGGCCAAGCTGATCGTTGCAAACCCGCGAGCAACGGAGGCAGACCGGATTGCCTTCCAGCGTCTGCGTCATCGGCCAGGCAGTGAGGTCGCCCTTGTCACTGGCATCCTCGCCGCCCTTGTCGAGACCCCGCCGGTTGATGGTGAAGGGGTAGCACGCGACCTTTCAGGACTTTCAGAGGCGATTGGTGGCATCACGGTGGAGGTGGCGGCACGACACGCCGGGGTGATGCCCGAGACGATCCGTGCGGTCGCGGCAACCCTGGCCAGTGCGAAGAACCCCGTGGTGTATGCGGGTGCACGGTTGGCTATCCGTCAGGATTCCCCGTCGCTCGGCACGGCACTGGGGAACTTGGGACGCGCACTTGGGCATCCCGAGAGCGTGAACTTCTTTGTCGAGGGGGCAAATGGCCGTGGCGCCGAGTTCGCGGGTCTCGTACCCGGGGTTGGTGGAGTGCCGGCTGGGGAGATCATCGCGCGCGCTGCGTCGGGTCAGATCAAGGCGCTGTATCTCGTTGGCGAGAACGTCGTTGCCACTCATCCAGACCGTGCGCAGGCGCTTGCGGCGCTTGAAGCCGCCGAAGTCGTGGTGGTTCACGAACTCTTTGCGACCGAGACGGCGGCCCATGCGGACGTGGTCTTTCCCGCGGTCAGCATCGCCGAGAAGGATGGATCCATCACGAATCTCGAGGGACGCATCCAACGCCTGTACCAGGCCGTGCGACCGTCACCGGATCGGCTGCCGGATTGGAGGATCCTGAGTGACCTTTCGGGGGAAATGGGGCTAGGCCTCGGGTACGTTGCAACGTCAGAAGTGACGCGTGACTTGCTTGCCGATATCCCAGCGTACGCCAGTCTGGGTGGCAAGTTGCCGGGAAGTGAGGGGGCGATTACTCGCGAACCCACTGGCGCGGTTCACACGGACTCTTGGCCGACAATAGCCCCGGTGCCTGTGTTCGAACCCGGTGACGGCCTCACGTTGGTGACCTGGAGCGAACTCGTCGGCAACGAGACCATCGTTGCCGAAACCCCCGAACTGCTCACCACCGTGCCCGATGCCTACGTTGAAATCAACCGCGATGATGCCTCCCGGCTCGGGCTTGTGGACGGGACGAATGTCGAGGTACACGGTCCGGGAGGCGCGGTTGAGCGCATTTTGCGGGTCAATGGCCGTGTCCCCGCTGGTGTGTGCTTCGCCCCCGACAATCTCGGGTCGCCACGCATCAATGCGGTGGCACGACACGGTGTTGCATTCACCGTCGTGTCACTATCTCCGGTTCAGGAGACGGCCTTGATAGGTGGGCGCTGATGGCACAGACATACCCACAGCGAGATTTGAGGAGAGGCACACCCGTGGAGGCGGGGTATCCTCACCGACGCAACGTACCGTGCATCGGCGCAATGGTGCGGCTGGTTTGTGAAGACACTCTTCTTAGCATCCTAGCCGGCAACGCAACCCTTTCATATGCCCAATGAAACGATAATGGACGGATTATTTGGCCTGGACGGCGCGACCTGGGACATCATCCTGGCCGTCATTACTGCACTGATCAAGGCGTTCGTCATCGTGAACGGACTCCTTCTTGCGTTCGCGTACATGACATTGACCGAACGTAAGGTCCTCGGCCGGATGCAGGCGCGGTTCGGCCCGAACCGGGTCGGACCGTTCGGGTTGCTGCAACCAATTGCGGACGGGATCAAGCTTGCCTTCAAGGAAGACATCACGCCCAGGCAGGCGAACTTCTGGGTCCACACGGTTGCCCCCATGATGGCGCTCATCCCGGCGCTCATCATTTTCGCGGTCATCCCGCTTGGCCCCGAGATGCGGATCCTCGGGCAGCCGTGGACTTGGTACGTTGCGAAAATCAACGTCGGTTACCTCTACGCGACCGCGATTGCTTCGGTAGGCGTGTATGGCCTGGTCCTTGCCGGTTGGGCGTCGAATAGCAAGTACGCCCTTTTGGGTGGGCTCCGTGCTTCGGCGCAGGTGATCAGCTATGAACTTGCCCAGGGGCTGGCGGCGATGACTGCCTTGGTCCTAGCTGGTTCACTGAACCTGTACGAGATCGTGAACCAGCAAGTTGCCAGCGGATTGCCGTATGCCCTGTACCTGCCGTTCGGGCTGGTGGCATTCGTTATCTACGTGATTGCGGGTGTTGCCGAGTCAAACCGGTCCCCATTCGACATGGCTGAGGCCGAAGGGGAGTTGGGTGCTGGGTTCCATACCGAGTACTCGGGTTTCAAGTGGTCGATGTTCTTCATGGCCGAGTACGTGAACATGATCAACATCTCGGCATTGGCCACGGTCCTGTTCCTTGGTGGTTGGTGGCCGATCCCGACCGATGCCCCAGGCTTCATCCAGGGCCTTGGACCTATCGTCTTTCTCATCAAGATTGGCGCCTTCATGTTCATGTTCATCTGGTTACGGGCGACGTTTCCGCGTCTGCGTTTCGACCGACTGATGTCACTTGGATGGAAGGTCCTCCTGCCGATTGCGCTGGTGAACCTGCTGCTGACTTCGGCGGTAGTGGCACTTTGGCCGTTGGGGGTTTGGCCGTTCGCGCAGTAGCAGAATTGGACTGAAAGCAGGCAGGTGGCGACGCAGCTCGTTCCTTGACCATTTGTCAACCGAGGTCGCTGGTGGGGTGTGCCGTGATACGAGAGGAGAAAAACCGTGGCGTTTGTGGAAGTGAAGTCTCCGCCCCCGCCGGCGAATGCGCTGTCCGGGGCGGTGGCTGACGTCACGGCACTCGCACGCGGCCTGGGTGTGACGCTGGGCTACATGTTCCAGAAGCCCGTGACGATCCAGTATCCGGAGGAACGGCCTCGAATATCGGCACGCCATCGGGGACGCCACGAGCTTGAGCGCCATGACAATGGCCTGGAAAAGTGTGTCGGGTGCGAACTGTGCGCACTTGCCTGCCCCTCGAAGGCAATCTTTGTGGAAGGTGCCGAGAACCCGCCAGATGCCCCGGTGTCAATCGGGGAACGCTACGCCAAGACCTACATCGTGAACATGATCCGCTGCATCTTCTGTGGCTTCTGCGTGGAGGCGTGCCCGACCGAGGCATTGCAGTTGAAGAAGGTGTTCGAACTGGCCGACTACACGCGCGAATCGATGATCTATAGCAAGGAAACGTTGCTCGCACCCGCGCCCAAGCGCGAGGCGACCGACTCTTGGATGCCCGGCTAGGCAAGCCGGAAGTTCTCGGCAGGAAGCTACGATGGAGTTTGTCGTCTTTGCAGTCTTTGCAGCGATTTCGGTCACTGCGGCGCTATTCATGGTGCTGCAGCGGAATGCGATGTACAGCGCCCTGTTCCTTGTGCTGAATTTCTTCTGCTTTGCGGTGTTCTTCATTCTGCTCGGCGCGTACTTTCTCGCCGTGGTGCAGGTGGCGGTCTATGCGGGCGCAATCATGGTGCTGATGCTCTTTGTCATCATGCTGCTGAACGTCGCGTATCCGGAGCCTCTTGACAAGGTTCTTGGGTTCCTTCGTCCTTTTGGCGTCGTCACCGCGGTGATGTTTGCTGCGGTGCTGGCTGGCGTGGGTTTTGGAAGCAAGATGGGCGAGAACGCATCAATCCCTCCCAGGATTGCGGACCCGACATCTGGTGCCGGCATCATGCTGAAGGGTGTTGGTGCCGCGGAGGCCGGACACGTGCAGGAGGTTGCAGCGACGCTGTTCTCGCGTTATCTGTTCCCATTTGAAGTAACAAGCGTGCTGCTCTTGGTGGCAATCCTTGGTGCGTCGGTTCTGGTACGCAAGCGGACGGAACACGCATGAGGGGTCAATTGAAGGAAAACACCTCAACTGCCCAGGTGCCTTGATGGGGTTTCGGGCTTGAGCGGGATGATGACACGATGAATTTTCCGACGACCGTGCCCACGGAGGCGTACCTGATCCTTAGTGCGGTTCTCTTCGGGATTGGCGCCATGGGCGTCATGCTTCGGAAGAGTGCGTTGACGATGTTCATGTCTGTCGAACTGATGCTTAACGCCGTTAACTTGAGTTTCGTGGCGTTTGCACGGCATTTTGGCCGGTTGGATGGTCAGATCATCGTCTTCTTCGTGATGGCGGTTGCGGCGGCTGAGGTGGCTGTTGGGCTTGCAATCATCGTGGACATCTTTCGCAGTCGTCGCAGTGTGGACATCGACGACGTGAACTGGCTCCGTGGCTAGATAGGCGCGACAGGACGAACATGCTCGAACAACTCTGGCTGGTCCCGGTTTTCCCTCTGCTTGGCGCCGTCGCGAACCTGGCGTTTGGTCGGCAGTTGGGCCGGACGATGGTGTCGTTGATCGCAATCGGGTCGGTTGCTCTCTCGTTCTTCGTTGGAGTGAGCGCTGTTTCATCGTTCATGTCACTGTCGGCACCGCATGGGTTCCAGTTGCGCCTCTTTGACTGGATTTCGTGGGGTGCGGGTACCGGTGCGGTTCATGTGGCAGACATTGGCCTTTTGCTCGACCCGCTCTCCAGTGTCATGGTGCTGGTGGTCGCCGGTATCGGCTTGCTAATCCACATGTACTCAGCGGGCTACATGGCAGAGGAACCCGGATACGCTCGCTATTTCGTGTACCTGAACCTGTTCACGTTCTCGATGCTTGTCCTAGTGCTAGCGAACAACTTCCTTCTGATGTTCGTCGGTTGGGAGCTGGTCGGACTGTGTTCCTATCTGCTGATTGGTTTCTGGTTCACGCGCCCTTCTGCCGCAGCCGCTGGCAAGAAGGCCTTTATCACGAACCGCATTGGTGACTTTGGAGTACTCATTGCCCTCTTTCTGATCTGGGTGAATTGGGGCACGTTCGATTTCTTTGGCGGTCCGGGTGGAGTGTCGACGGGCGTCTTTGACGACCCAGGCCGGGTGTTGGCAACACAGGCCATCGCTTTTGCCATTCCGATGCTTCTCATTCTTGGAGTGACCGGAAAGTCGGCGCAGATTCCTCTGTTCGTCTGGTTGCCAGATGCGATGGAGGGTCCGACGCCCGTTTCCGCTTTGATCCACGCCGCCACGATGGTGACTGGTGGCGTGTATCTGGTGGCTCGGGCGCACCTGCTGTACGACCAATCGGCCGACGCACTGCTCGTGCTGGCAACGATCGGTGCCCTCACGGCATTTGTCGCAGCGACCGTCGCGGTTGTCCAGACCGATATCAAGCGTGTGCTCGCGTACTCTACGGTGAGCCAACTCGGTTTCATGGTTCTTGCGCTTGGGTCAGGTGCATACGCGGCTGCCGTCTTTCACCTCATGACCCATGCGTTCTTCAAGGCATTGATGTTCCTCGGGGCCGGCTCAGTGATCCACGGTCTGCACGAACAGCAGGACTTGCGACGGATGGGTGGGTTGCGTCGCTACATGCCGGTGACCACCTGGACCTTCGTGGTTGGTTGGCTGGCAATCATTGGCGCACCGGGCCTGTCTGGGTTCTTTTCCAAGGACCTCATCCTTGCCCGCACCTTTGCGCGTGGGCTCATTGACCCGATCTACCTTGGCCTCTATGGGCTTGCACTCCTGACGGTCGGTATCACCGCCTTCTACATGTCGCGGATGGTGTTCCTTGCATTCTTTGGTGACTTCCGCGGCGGTGTCGATGGCCATGGTCACGCGGTGACGCCACATGAGTCCCCGATTTCCATGCTTGTCCCATTGGTCGTCCTTGCAATTGGCTCGGTTGTTGTTGGATGGATTGGGGTGCCATCGTTCCTCACCGGAGGAACTTCCCCCGACTCGGCGATTGAGGTTTTCCTCGCACCCGCGGTCGCCGCTACTGGGGTGTGGGAAGGCACGCTTGAGCATCTGACCGAGATTGTCCTGACCGGAATGTCGGTGATGGTTGCACTGGTTGGCGTCAGTCTGGCCGGGTTGCTGTACCTGTCAGGCGCGGTAAATCCGGTCGCGCTCGCGATGATCTTCAGTCCGATAACACGGTTGTTCGAAGCACGTTGGTACTTGGACGACTTCTACCGGGTGGCGATTGTGGGCAACGTGGCACGCATTGCGTCGTTCCTTGCTTCGTTTGACCTTGCGGTCATTGGTGGAAGCGTGACGCTCGTGGTGAGGACGGTCCATGGCGCCGGGTCGCTCCTCCGCGCCAGCCAGGACGGGTACGTACGTGGGTACGCCGTGACCATGCTGGTCGGTGCATTTCTAGTGTTGGCGGCGTCATGGGCATTCCGATGAGAACGGTGGCGGGTGTGCTTCACCCCGCACGATTGACTGCGTGAGTCGTGCGGACGTTCGGCGGCCACGGTTCGTGGGTGCTGGGCGGTCGGTCGAGTGAGAAGGCATGGACGGTTTACCGCTGCTCTCGATTGTGCTCTTCCTCCCACTTGTGGGGGCGGTGCTTGCGTTGTTCGTTCCTGGTGACCAACCTGGTACGTCACGGCGGCTTGCACTGGCCGTTTCCGGGGTGACGTTTCTTGTCTCGCTCCTACTTTGGTTCGGTTTTGCCACTGGCACGGCAGCGTTTCAGTGGGAGGAACGCGTGCCATGGCTGCCCGAATACGGCATTGGCTACCACCTCGGTATTGACGGGATCAGCATCCTGCTCGTGCTCTTGACAACCTTGATGCTTCCGCTGGTGATCCTGTCGGTCTCGACGACGATCACGACGCGGGTCAAGGAGTTCTCGGTGATGGTCCTCCTCATGGAGACAGCCATACTTGGGACTCTCTTGTCTCTGGATCTTTTCCTGTTCTACATCTTTTTTGAACTCATGCTCGTCCCGATGTACATGCTCGTCGGAATCTGGGGTGGGGAACGACGGCTCTATGCGGCGATGAAGTTCTTCCTCTTCACCATGGCCGGTGGGGTGGTGATGCTGGTGGGGATCATCGGGCTGTACCTGCTCATGGGTTCATTCGACTATGTGGAGATCCTGGAGGCGATCACCGCACCCGGCGGGGCACTTTCATTTGAGATGCAGTTGTGGCTGTTCGCGGCATTTGCGCTTGCGTTCGCGATTAAGGTGCCATTGTTCCCGTTCCACGCGTGGCTCCCGGATGCGTATTCCGAGGCACCAACGGGGGCGACGGTCATCATGTCTGCGGTCATGGTGAAGGTTGGCACCTACGGGTTCCTGCGTTTCTGCATTCCCCTCTTTCCAACGGCGGCCCATGACGCGGTATGGACGGTCTCCATTCTCGCGACAGTCGGGATTGTCTATGGCGCGCTGATCGCCGCGATGCAACACGACATGAAGCGGGTGGTGGCGTATTCGTCAATCAGCCATATCGGTTTTGTGATGCTTGGCCTCTTCGCGATGACGACCGAATCCCTCCAGGGAAGCGTTCTTCAGATGCTGAACCACGGCATCTCGACAGGGGCGCTCTTCCTGCTAGTGGGGTTCCTGCATGAACGGACCCGAACCCGAATGATTTCAGACCTCGGCGGCATAGCCAAGGTCATGCCGGTGTTCGCGGGCATCTTCACCCTGGTGATGTTCTCATCGGCGGGGTTGCCTTTTACGAATGGGTTTGTCGGTGAGTTCCTGATCCTGGCCGGGACTTTCAAGAATGCCACCGACGGACTGCAACCATTCGCGATCATTGGCGCGTCTGGTGTCGTGCTCAGCGCGGTGTACCTGCTCTGGATGTATCAGCGTGCAATGCAGGGACCGGTGAACCCGGCTTTCTCGGCCCCGGACGACGAGACCAGCAAAGTGGCGGGTGGTCGTGCGGGTCTGGTTCTCGGTGACCTTACGGTCCGCGAATTGATAGTGCTCCTGCCTCTCGCCGCGCTGATCATCTGGATTGGCGTTTACCCGAGACCGTTCCTTGATCGCACGGCTGCGTCAGTCGAAGCGATTAGTGCGAGGATGGCGCAGCCGCAGTCCGGAGTGCTTGCGAGCGGAACAGGGGCTCGGGTTCCATGACGCGTCGACCGCTAGCTGAGGATGGTGCTGGGCAATGATGTTCGTCTTACCGACGCTTGAGTGGTGGACCATTGCGCCTATAGTGGTTCTTACCCTGACAGGTTGCCTGGTTCTCGTGGTCGATCTTTTCCGTGGCGATGATGCTTCGCCGGAACCGTTGGCGTGGCTGACCACGGGAGGCCTTGCCATCGCGATTGGCACATCGGTCTCTCTTTGGGGATACGAGGCACAGGCTGCGTTTTCCGGGATGGTTGTCGCTGACAATTACACGCAGTACTTCACCGTGCTGTTCCTCGTGATCGTCGGGGTAACGGTGCTTCTTTCATTCGACCAACTCACGAAGGAAGACTTCCATCCTGGCGAGTTCTACTCGCTCATTGTCTTCTCGGCAGTCGGGATGGTCCTAATGGCTTCGGCGGCTGACCTGATCATGGTCTTTCTCGGGTTGGAGTTGCTGTCCATCTGCCTGTATATCCTTACTGGGTTCTCACGGCGTCGTCTCGAATCGGAAGAGGCCTCGATCAAGTACCTGCTGTTGGGTGCCTTCGCTTCAGGTTTCCTGCTTTACGGAATTGCATTGGTCTATGGAAGCACTGGCAGCACGAACCTCGGATGCGTAGCGCGAGCGATCAATCCGGCGAGCACCTTTGCAATGTTCGGTTGTGGGACCGGTTCGGTTGCGGGTGCGGCGACGTCCGGGCTCCTATTGGCGGGTGTGGCGATGCTCGTCGTTGGCCTCGGGTTCAAGGCTGCGGTGGTGCCATTTCACATGTGGACGCCTGACGTCTACGAGGGAGCACCCACAGCCATCACCGCATACATGAGTGTTGGCGCCAAGGCTGCGGCTTTCGCGGCAATTGCCCGCGTTTTCATGATCGCCTTCCCGACTTTGTCGCATGACTGGTCGGTGATCTTGGCAATACTCGCGGCCGTAACCATGATTGTCGGCAATACGGCTGCGGTTTCCCAGCAGAGCATCAAGCGGATGCTGGCGTATTCAAGCATTGCCCACGCTGGCTACATTCTTGTAGCGGTGGTCGCTGCGAGCCGGGTGGGAATGGCCAGTCTGCTCTTCTATACCGTTGGATACACGGTCATGAACCTTGGCGCGTTCATGGTTGTGATCCTTCTGGGCAAACGGAGCGAGGACCATCTCCTAATCAGCGACTACGCTGGGCTATCGCGTCGGCACCCCGTCTTGGCAGGGCTCATGGCGCTGTTCATGTTGTCGCTCGCCGGGATACCGCCTACGGTTGGGTTTGTCGGGAAGTTCTACATCTTCACCGCCGCGGTGCAGGCGGACTATGCCTGGCTTGCGGTGATTGGGCTGCTCTCTAGTGTCATCAGCGTGTACTACTACCTGCGGGTGGTCTACCAGATGTACATGGTTGACCCGGTCGCTGGGGTCGAGGCGGTGACGCCGCTTCGCTGGGTGACCGTGGCGGCGAGTGTTGCTGGAATTGCCGTGATTGCGCTAGGGGTCTTTCCGCAGGGCGTGCTTGCACTGGCCAGCGCGTCTTCCACATTCATCCGCTGACGGTTGACTGGATTGCGCGATTGCAATGCCTGATACTTTGTGACCGGGTGATGGGGGACCGTCCTCGGCAGTGACCCGGGACCGCCACTGTTGTCGCGGTCTCTGACGTACTGGAGACCCGCTTCAATGTCGACTCTTCCCGTTGTCTTCGAGACCGACACCGTGACGCGTGCACCTGTCGAATCACTTTTCGGGCGTGACCTCGTCTCCATCGCTGACTACACAAGTGCGGAATTGAGGACAATCCTTCACCGCGCGCATGCATTGAAGCGCGAGCAACGGGCACGGAGGGCACATCGTCTTCTCGAGGGCCGGACGCTAGCGATGATCTTTGAGAAGCCCAGCTTGCGGACACGGTGCACCTTTGAGACGGGAATGACCCAGCTTGGCGGTCATGCCATCGATCTTGCCCAGCAGCATATGCAGATGGGTACACGAGAGAGTGTCCCGGATGTTGCGCATAACCTTGAGCGATGGGTTGACGTGATCATGGCCCGTGTCTTTTCACATCAGACGGTCATTGAACTGGCGGCGAATTCCAAGGTGCCGGTAATCAATGGACTTTCCGACTTCTGTCACCCATGCCAGATCATGGCTGACCTGCAGACAATCGAGGAGCATCGAGGGCGCCTGACTTCGCTCAAGATCGCCTACGTCGGCGACGGCAACAACGTGACAAACTCGCTGATCTTTGCCGCCGGAGTGCTTGGTCTGGATTTGCACGTGGGTGCCCCTCAGGGGTATCAGCCGACCGGCCCGGTACTCGAGCGAGCGCGGGCGATGGCTTTGCACACCGACGGCGAGATTGTTGTGCATGACGATCCCGTGGCGGCCGTTGACGGCGCGGATGTCGTCTATACCGACTCGTGGGTCAGCATGGGCCAAGAGGCTGAGTCCGCTGAGCGGATGAAGGTGTTCCCGCCGTACCAAGTGAATGCCGCGTTGCTCGCGCACGCCCGCGCCGACGCGATAGTGATGCACTGCTTGCCTGCGCATCGCGGTCTCGAAATCACCGACGAAGTGATGGATGGGCCCCACTCGGTAGTGTTCGACCAGTCCGAGAACCGCCTGCACACGCAGAAGGCGATCCTGACGCTTCTCCTTGGGGTGTGAGATCAGAAGCACGGCGGCGGGTTGTGAACGGGTATGCTGACCTTGGGTTGAGTGGACGGCGCGTCGCGCCGGGGGGCTGAGACGGGGTCGTGCAACAGGCGATTTGGTTACTCGGCAAGGTGACGCCGCTCGCGGTTCTTGATGTCGCGATTGTGACCCTCATCTTGTTCGGATTCCTCGTACTGATCCGTGGGACGCAGGCGGATCAGCTTGTACGGGGCGTGCTGATCGTCCTTCTTGCCACCGGAGTTGTGGGGTCGGCACTGAACCTCACCATCCTCAACTGGCTGGTTCAGAACAGTCTGCCTGCAGTCCTCATCGCTATCCCGGTCGTGTTTCAACCCGAACTTCGTCGCGTCCTTGAACAACTTGGACGAACGGGCAACTTGTTGACAACTACCCGAACAAGGGCAATTGCCCATACGGGTGCGCTGGTCGCGGACGAGGTTTCGCGCGGGTGCCAGGTGCTCATTGACCGCGGGTTTGGCGGATTGCTTGTATTTGAACGTACGACAGGTCTTGAGGAATATGTGCAGTCTGCGACCCGTCTGGATGCAGTGGTCTCGGCAGAACTTCTGCACCAAGTGTTCTTTCGAGGGTCACCGTTGCACGATGGCGCAGTCCTTATCCGCCAGGACCGGTTAGTGGCCGCGCGGTGTCTCCTCCCATTGAGCGACAACCCGATCCTTGGTCCGGAACTTGGGACCCGCCATCGCGCGGCCGTGGGCATCACCGAGGGAACGGATGCCATCTGTGTTGTCGTTTCCGAGGAGACCGGGGCAGTCTCGATTGCCGAACACGGCCAATTGCACCGGCTTCCGGACCATTCGCATCTTGAGCGGGAACTGACCGCCTTCCTTTCGCCGCCTGGGGTAGGCTGGGGTGATGGTGAAGGTCGTTCCGCCTCTTTCGGAAACCTTTGGCGTCAGCGGGCGACCAGGGCAGGAACCAGTGGTTCGCCCGCTGTTGCGCCGACGGCTGGTCGTGGATCGCAATGAGATCGGTATTCCCGGCCGTCCTTACGTGGCGGTTTGCCCTTGCCCTTGTGGTCGCGATTGTCCTTTGGGTTCGTCTCACGATTGAGCAGAACCCGGAACGTGAGGGGCTGTATCCGACGGACATTGCAATAGAGGTCCGTGGTTTGGCGCCGACACTTCTGGTTGCGAACGAGACGGGCGCGGTGCGGGTCCGGATAAGCGCCCCTGAGGATTCGTGGCGACGTTTACAGGCTTCGAGCTTTCGCGCCACAATCGATCTGAGCCAGGCGAGCCCGGGTCTCCAGCAGCGTGAAGTGATGGTGGAGTGTTCGGATCCTGATGTTCGTCTGGTATCGCATTCCCCGCCCAAGGTTGCGGTCCGGGTTGAGGAAACCCGCACCGTCGAGATTCCCGTGCGGGTAAATGAGCTTGGGACGGTTCCGTTCGGCTTCCGGGTTGTTGGGCCGCCGTTGGTCACACCTGATCGCATCACCGTGAGCGGTCCGGCCAGTGCAATTGAGAAGGTGACCGAGGCGTTTGTATCCGTCCGGATGGAAGAATTGAAGTCCACGGTTGAACGGTCACTGAAACCTGAACCGCGCGGGGCATCTGGTGCCGTGTCGAGCGTACGGATTGAACCCCAGGCGGTAACGGTGACGGTTCAGGTAGAGCAGATCGCGGGATCCAAGGTTGTCCCGGTGGTTCCTGTCGTACGTGGTCAGCCTTCAGCGGGTCATTGGTTGTCAGGAGTTGTTGTAGATCCGCCGACGGTGCAGATTGTTGGTGAACCCGGATTGCTCGAACCACTTGCGGTCCTGTCCACGCAGGAGATTGATGTCAGCGGTGCCCAGAACGATCAGGTGCGCACGGTGACGATCATCCGTCCGGCAGGCGTGTCGCTGGTTCGGGATGTCCCTGCCACCGTGCGCATCATTGTGTCTGCGCTTCCCGGTCAGCAGAACAGGGAGGTGGCGGTGATCCCAGTTGGTGGAACGGGAGTTGTGTCGCCGTCGGTTGTGACAGTCACTTTGGTGGGATCGCAACCGCAGCTGCAACGTGTCGCGACAGGCGACGTCTTGGCCACGGTTGATGTGGCCGGTCTCGTTCCCGGCACGTACGTTCTTCCAGTGGCAGTCGCGCTCCTTGAGGGTGTGCGCATTGAGCGCATTGAACCGCTAACTGCATCAGTCACGATTGCTGCGGTTTCCGAAGGCTTGCCGGGAGACGGCGCCCTTCCCGGAGGCACCCGCTAGGTTTCTCGGGTTACTTTGTGATACTTGCGGGTGGGTCGTTGCGACGACCGTTCGCAGCGAACTGTCCGTTCTGGATATGGACGGGTTTCGAGACTGGGTTTTGGACTGCCATGAGCGTCGAGGTGCAGGGTGCCAAGGTCAAGGCGATGATTGGGCAATCGGCGGCACCTGACCGTGGTGTTGTTTCCGACGATCGCCTCTATCGCTACCGGGTCCGTCAACAGGTTGCGAAATGGTTCGACCGGCATGCCAAGACCAGGACACGTTGGCGTGAGCGCAACGCGTACTACCACGCTGAGGTGCTTCGACTTGCCAGACAGGTGATCCCACCGGGCGCCCGAGTGTTGCAACTGGGGTGTGGAACCGGAGACCTGCTTGCCTCCTTGAAACCCGGCTTCGGGGTTGGTGTCGACGTCAGCGGCGAGATGGTTCGCGAGGCGAATGCCCGATGGGGTGGGCACGGTCGTGGGCTTGCTTTCGTTCAGGCCGATGCCCAGGAACTTCCATTTTCCGGAACCTTCGACTACATCATTTGCTCGGACATCCTTGGGTACCTTGAGGACATTCAGGCGACCCTTGCCGGTCTTCACGCGGTCTCCGGGCCACGCACGACGATTGTCATCACATCATGGAATTGGGCATGGCAGCCAATCTTGTGGCTCGGCGAACGATTTGGGTGGAAGATGCCCGATTCCGAACAGAACTGGCTTGGCCGGAATGACATCGAGAACCTGATTGTGCTCGCGGATCTCGAGGCGCGCACCTGCAATGCGGCGCTCTTGTTGCCGAGGGAAGTCCCGGTCCTTTCGTCGATCATGAACCGGATCCTCGTTCACATCCCACTGTTACAACACCTCGCGCTTGTCCATGCGTGGACGGTGCGTCCGGTAGGCAACCGTCCCGTTGCGGAGGATCTCACCTGCACGGTCATCGTGCCCTGCCGGAATGAAGAAGGGAACATTGCCGCTGCAGTGGACCGTCTTCCGGATTTGGGGGCTCACACTGAACTCATCTTCGTCGATGGTGCATCCACCGATGGAACCCGCGAGGCAATCCTTGAGCAGATTGCCCTTCACCACGGGTCCCGTGACATCAAGTTGATCGACCAGGTCCCATTGCCTGGGGCAGATCATCGAAGTTCACCGTTTGCCGCAACCACGGGGTTCGTCGGTCGGTCCTACGTTGGCTCCGTTAACGGCACCTCAGTGTCAGGTAGCCCGACGGCCGGGCCTCGGGGTGTCGATGCCGGGCCGGTAACGATGCTCAAACTTGGCAAGGGTGATGCGGTCCGGAAGGGTTTCGGGGCTGCGTCAGGCGATGTCCTGTTCATTCTGGACGCCGACCTCACGGTTCCGCCTGAGGACATGCCGAAATTCCTCGAACCGATAGCAGCCGGCCGTGCCGGATTCATCAACGGTACCCGCCTGGTCTATCCGCTTGAAGATGAGGCCATGGGCATCATCAATCTTGCCGGGAACCGTTTCTTCAGCATGGTCTTTACCTGGTTGCTTGGGCAGCGGATTAAGGACACGCTGTGCGGCACGAAGGTGCTGCGGGCTTCCGACTACCGGGTCCTAGTCGCAAACCGTACGTATTTTGGCGATTTCGACCCGTTCGGCGATTTCGACCTGCTGTTCGGTGCAGCCAGGCTCGGGCTTCGCATCCTCGAGGTGCCGGTTCGGTACCGTCGGCGAACTTCGGGCTACTCGAAGGTGCAGGTCTTCAAGCACGGGATGTTGCTTCTACGGATGAGCGCGATTGGGTTCCGACGCCTCAAGCTGGCGCGCTGGCTAGGCAATGCCACGCCCCCGAGCATCACCGGGTAGTGATCCATGCCCAACGGGAATATTTCGCCCCATCCCCCGGTCAATCGTTACAGGACTGTGGCTAGCGCCAGAGGACGGCGATCGTCGGCAGGTGACGGAGGGACATGACCTGGCGATATGTCGATGGCCTCGACCGCGATGCACCAATGTGGCGCCGGATGGCCGGAGTCTGGGTGCATCGGGCACTGTTACACCGGATGGCTTTGCGGGATGTGCGGCTGCGATATGTTGGCGCCTCCCTCGGCCTCTGGTGGGCAGCAATCACTCCATTGCTGTTTGTCGGGGCCTACACGCTCCTGTTCACATTCCTTTTCCGCGCGCGCCTGAACCCTGGCGCGTCTCCCGCGGAGTACGCGCTCTATGTGGTTACGGGATTACTTCCGTGGGTCGCCTTCACCGAAGTTGCTACCCGCGCGACCCAGACCATGGCGGAACATCGCAATCTTGTGAAATTCGCAATGTTTCCACTTCAGGTTCTTCCGCTGACTGGGATGTACGCCGCGATGCTCTCCCAGGTGGCCGGGCTGATTGGCGCTCTGGCGTTTTCGTTGATCATTCACGGTGAAGTATCGTGGTCGCTACTCTGGCTGGTTCCGGCCACTTTCGCCCAGTTGGTGTTTCTCGCTGGGACGGCATGGTTCCTGGGAGCGGTTGGCGCCGTGATCCGCGACGTTCGCGAAGTTCTCCAGATTGTCCTGACCGCGGGGATGTTTTTCACTCCGATCTTCTATCGCACCGATGACCTTCCGTTGTTGGTGGCCCGGGTCGTGGGCCTGAACCCGCTGACCCCGTTGCTTGGTGCATACCGCGCTGCGTTCCTGGGTACGGCACCCGACCTAGTCGGGCTGGCAATCTTCGCGGGGTTCTCGCTTGTGCTGCTTGTTGGCGGATTTATCACGTTCGAACGGGTCCGTTCGGAACTTTCGGACATCCTCTAGATGACGAAGACTGGTGCGACGCTCTCCGTCATCACCGTGGACGGTGTCTCCAAACGCTATCGCCTCTATTCGCGACCGATCGATCGCATCATCGAGTTCGTGACTGGACGCGCGAGACATCAACCCTACTGGGGCCTTCGCGATGTGAGCTTTTCAATTGGCGTCGGGGAAATCGTGGGTGTTGTCGGACGTAACGGAGCGGGGAAGTCAACCCTGCTTCGACTATTGACGGGAATTTCAACCCCGACGTCAGGGGACATCACGATCCGCGCGCGGATGTCTGCAATTCTCGAACTCGGCAGTGGCTTCCATCCGGAGTTGTCTGGTCGGGAAAATGTCTATCTCGGTGGCGCGGTTCTTGGCATGTCGACCGCCGAGATTGAGGCGCGTTACGATGGGATCGTCGAATTTGCCGAACTTGGGCCATACATGGATATGCCCTTCAAGACGTATTCCCTTGGGATGCAGGCCAGGCTGAGTTTCTCGGTTGCCTCGTGCATTGATCCCGAGATCATGATCATCGATGAGGCACTTGGAGCCGGTGACGGGGCATTCATTGCCAAGTGCTTCGAACGGATCCGACAGATTTGTGCTGGTGGCGCAACCGTTGTATTCGTGTCACACAACACCTACCTGGTGCAACGCCTTTGCCAGCGGGCACTCTGGATTGATCAAGGCCGGCTCGTTGCTGACGGAGATCCCGCAACGGTTTGCCGAGATTACGAGGCACTGCTCCGGTCTATTTCTCAGGATGAGGCGATGGCACGCAATCGGGCAGCGATGTCCAGGTTCGAGGACGCTGATCCCACGGCAGTCGACCTGGCTCCATTGTCAAGAATCTCGCACCGCTGGGGCACGGGGGAGGTGCGGATTACTTCATTCGAAGTCCTCGACGGTGAGAACCATCCGCTTACTGCAGTTTTCAGCCACCAACGTGTTCGCTTGCGCCTTGAATACCAGGGCGACACAGAAGACCGGGATCTCGCGTTGGTGGTGACCATAGTGCGTGAGGATGGTGTCGTTGCAGCGACCTTTGACAATCGGGAGGCTGGAATTTCCATCGGTCCGGTGCACGGTTCAGGGACAGTGGTGTTGGACCTCGGTCCGTTACTTCTTGGAAAGGGTCGCTACCTGTTTTCCCCGCACATCTATCGCGATGTCCATGGCGTTGTACGGGCGGAGGACGTGCTCGACTTCCATGATCGCCTCTACGAGTTGACCGTCTCGCGATCAGGTCGGCCGTATGACGTCGCGGTGGAACATCCGGTCGCGTGGCACCACTCGCTTGATGGTCAGGCTCAGTAGCGTGACAGAACATCCGCGTGGAGTCGTTGGTGGTCGCGCGCACATCGTTCCCACCCGTGCCAACGGATCATCCAATCACGTGAGGCGCGCCCAATCGCATGTCGTCGTGGGGCGTCCATGGCCAGCTCGGAAAGCCGGGCGGCAATTTCATCCTCGGTCAGCGCACTCTGGATTGGTGGCATTTCCGGCAAGCACCACTCGTGGACCGCCGGATTGAAGTACATGATCACGGGAAGCGCGCAACTCAGACCTTCAGCTGTCACGGTGCCGAACGTCCCAACAGCTTCATGGAACTGGTCGAGGACCACATCACAAGCCTGGTAATGATCGCGCAGGCGGATCTTGTGCATTGGCGCCTTCCAGACGACTTGTGACGTGATCCCAAGCTCGTCAATCAGCGCATCGCTCGCCCGGACGTCGCGACCCCAACGGCACAGGATCAGTGCCGCTCGCGGGTGGTCGGGATTTCGTATATAGGCAGCGAATGCACGAAGCACCCTGTCGCTTCGCTTGCTATCGAAGGCGTTACTCCACTCGTGACGTGTGGGGCAGAGGAAGAGCAGTTCGGCGCCCGTAGCTTGTCGAAGTTTGCGCCGTAGCGCAGTTTCGGTGCCATCGGATGGCGGTGCGTACTTTGTCTCGTCAATCGGATGAGGGATGAAACGGTAGTCCTTAAGCCCAAGGCGTCGTGCCGACGAGACGACATCAGGATTCGTGATGACGCATGCATCGGCACTCCGATAGGCAAGGTTCAGAAGGCGACCCTGGACGGTATTTTCAAACGGCAATGTGCGCATCGTTGAGTGTTCGAACGCAATGAATGGGATTTTTGGAGGAATCAAAACGCCCTTGATCGCCTCAAGTCCATAGAATTGGACGAGTTGATGATCCAACGACAGGGATCTGTATGACGGCCAGTTCGGCGCGTGATGAAGTTCGCGTATCCCAACCCTGCGACCAGTCGCGCTAATCCGCGAGTCGGCGTTAATCAGGTGGATCTCGGCCTTTACAGCTCGAAGCGCTGGTGTAAGCGTAAGGCCCGTTTCGACCCGAACCGCGGTGATCCACAGGTGTGCACCCCTCATCAGATTGAGGAGGCGGACTTCGACTTCCTCGGCCTTCGTTCGTTGACCTTGGCGCATCAGTGCGCTGTATCGCGTCCCGAGAGTTGCCATGGTTCGACGCAGGTGGCCGATCAGTCCACTGGGAGCGGGAGCTGATGCGTCACCGTATGTTGCCGCCATCATCCTCGCCACCGGACCGGCAAGTGCATTCGGTGGCAGGACATATGGGGCAACTTGTCCGCTCAGGTAGTGCACCCAATCAGGTCGCGTGAACCCGTTCATGAACTCGATGGTGTTCCAATCGGGTGGATTGAATGGTTCGAGGTCACCGACGAAGTCCGCGTCTTCCCACTCGGGATGACCCATGATGAATTCGTGTCGGAAGTGGAATGCGTGCGCATCCTCGCCGAGGCGACGCAGGAACTTGGCAATCAGGTACGCGTTGTTGGCGATGTTTCCGGAATGGGCAGTCTTCATCGTTGAGTTCCAGATCCGGGCCGTCTTCCACCAGTGAATGCTGGGCGATCACCGTCGAGGAATGTCCTCTGCCATTGTTCCAGCGAAACAAGCGACCAAAGGAGTTTCTTGTGGTTTCGCATGCCGGATGCATGTTCGTCGAGAAGCGTTTGGACTGCGGGTCGTGAGAACAGTCCTCGTGACGACGCGCGGGTTCCGAGAAGCATCTCCCTGAGATATGGTTGCAGGTCGCGCCGGAACCAGGTGTCCTCTGGCGGGGCGAAACCTTGCTTGCGCGCAGTCAGGATTTCGTCGGGGATCAGGCCTGCCATCGCACGGCGAAGTATCCACTTGCCGGTGCCGTCCCTCAGCTTGTAGTGGGATGGCATCGTGGCGACAAAGTCGACGAGGTCGTTGTCGAGGAATGGAACGCGACTTTCCAGCGAATGTGCCATCGAAACCTTGTCTTCAACCACGAACAGTCCAGGCAGGTAGGTGCGTGCCTCGAATGTCATCGCCAGGTGCAATGAATCGCGGGAGGCTGTAGCCGGAAGATCACTGATGACGGCCCGGGTTGCGTCAATCGCGCTGAACCTAGCTGACGTTCGCGCAAGGTCGCCGACGAAGAGGTCAGGCTTGGCCTTGTCCGTAACAAGGATTGACCAATACTTGGCGTACCGTGACGCGAAGTCGTCTAGGGAGGTAGATCCAGAGGCATGGGCATATCTCCACGGGTACCCGGCGAAGAGTTCGTCACCGCCGGCACCGGCCAGGACAACCGTGACAAACCGGCTTGCGAGTCTCGCGACGGCGTAATTGTGGTAACTCGAGGCAAGACGGAGATCTTCTAGGTGCCAGACTAGTTCAGGCAGGAGACGTTCCACGTCTGATGGTTGAACGACGACGGTGTAATGCTCCGTCCCCATCTTCTGCGACATCATCTCAGCGGCTGCTCGTTCGTCGGTGAGGGCGTCGCTACCACCAAGGCCGCGAACGTTGAAGCCCCCAGTGAATGTGTGGAGGTGAGGGATTTGGCGGGAGGCGACTGCGGTAATGGAACCGCTGTCCATGCCTCCGGAAAGGTAGCTTCCCACTGCCACGTCACTCATCAGCTGGCGACGCACGGCCTCCTCGAAGCGTTCACGGACACCGTTGACGTAGAAGGTCTCACCCTTGTCCACGCCAGTGTGGAAGGTCGGTTGCCAGTATCTGGCAGTGCGTGGTGGGTGGCCGGTCGAGACCGTCATTACCGATCCAGGGGCCAGCATGCGGACACCTTGGAATAGCGTCCGGTCGCTGTAGAGGTTCTGGAACGTGAGGTATTCGGTGACCGCGTCGAGGTCGAGGGCAACTCTGAACCCTGGGAGCCCGAGGAATGCCTTGACTTCCGATGCGAAGGCAAGAGCGTCGTCCACGAAGGTGTAGTAGAGGGGTTTGATGCCGAAGCGGTCACGTGCAAGAAAGAGGCGCCCATCGCCGACCCGACGATCCCAGATTGCGAACACGAATATGCCATTGAAGTGTTGGACGCACTCGTCGCCGTACTCTTCGTAGGCGTGGATGATCACCTCGGTGTCTGTTGCGGACCTGAACCGGTGTCCCCGCTGCACAAGCGTCTCTCGTAGAGACTGGAAGTTGTAGAGTTCGCCGTTGTAGACAATCCCAATCCGGCCATCCTCGCTGAACAATGGCTGCCGGCCGGCACTGCTTAGGTCGATGATCGCAAGGCGCCGGTTCGCAAGCGCGACCGGGCCGTCGATGAGATACCCCTCAGAATCGGGACCGCGATGCGCAATCAGCGTGCCCATCGCCACCAAAGTCTGGCGAATTTGGCCGGGGCCCCGCCCATTGGACTGGCCCGACTGGTCGTAGGTGCCTGCAATGCCACACATCGGACTGGTTGTCGGCTTTCCGGCATGGCCCGACGGGTCGGCCTTCCGAGGTTTGTGCGAAGGACTGGCGCCCACAATCTGGGCTGTTGCCTAGCCGTTGCTACACTCCGGCGGGCGGTTTGGGCGCGGGCAACACAGTTTGCCGGTGGGTCGCTTACGATCGGAGGCGGGAGTGCAACTGGCAGGTAAACGGTTCCTGGTGACCGGCGGCGGCGGGTTCATCGGTCGCTACGTCGTGCGGGACCTCCTTGCGGCCGGTGCGCACGTCCGAGTCATGGAGTTGCCGGGTCGCGGTGACGTGGTTGCCTCTCAAGCTGGCCACACGGACCATCTGGAACTGTTTGGTGGCAATCTCACGCTTCCAGACGACTGCCGCCATGCCTGTGAAGCTATTGACGGTGTCTTCCACATGGGCGTGCTTGCTTTGAACCCGTCGGGACAGGATCCGCGCCGCTGTGTCGAGGTCAACGTCAATGGGACATTCAATGTATTCGAGGCAGCGAGAGATGCTGGCGTG
Organism: Chloroflexota bacterium; assembly: GCA_009693165.1. Classification (GTDB taxonomy): domain Bacteria; phylum Chloroflexota; class UBA11872; order UBA12225; family UBA12225; genus UBA12225. Next base: position 5,257 of record SHXX01000003.1, on the reverse strand, counting down.
AACAGGATCGTCTTCTCCTCGGCGTCATCGGTCTACGGTGACACTCTCGAGGTAATGGATGAGGCACACCCTCTCAATTCTCGTCACATCTACGGTGCTTCGAAAATCGCCGGTGAGGCATTCCTCCGCGCCTTCGGGGGAATGTTCGGAATCAACTGGGTGGCGCTCCGCTACATGAATGTCTACGGCCCGAATGCCGGGTTCGGCCTCGTCGATGCCGTCCTCAAGCGGATCGCAACGGGACAGGCACCACAGATCAACGGTGACGGGTCTCAGTCGTTCGACTTCGTCTACGTTAGTGATGTTGCGGGCGCGACGGTTCGGGCAATGGCGAGTGACGTCACTGACGAGGCATTCAACGTCGGGAGCGGTGAGGAACGCACGGTCAAGGACGTCACCTTGACCCTGCTCGAGCTGACGGGATCGGATCTGAAGCCCGACTACCGGGATGTGTCAGTCCCCATGATCCGGCGGGTCGGTTCGAGCGAGAAGGCATCCCGCCTGCTTGACTGGCGCGCAGGTATGAACCTCATCGAGGGGCTGCGACGGGTCGTGGCTGAACAGTATCTCGGCAACGCGCCTTCATAGTTTGGCACCTCCGTACATATCGGACGACTGGAAAGGGTCCGCCATGAAGGTTCTCGTCACCGGCGCGACTGGTTTCGTTGCATCCCATCTGATACCGGCGTTGCTCAACTCCGGCCACGATGTGATTGCGTGCGGGCATCATGAGAGCCGTCTGGCCAAATATCCCGCTGCGTCGCGGGTCGTCGTCGACCTTCGTGATCGCAACCTTGCCGGGCATTTGCCGACGCGGATCGATGCAGTGATCCACCTTGCCCAAGCGAATGTCGGCTTTCCTGACGGCTTTGCAGATCTCTGGGAAGTGAACGCGGGAAGCACCGCCCGCCTGCTTGATTGGGCGCGTCACGCGGGTGCGACGTCGTTCGTGTTCGCGTCGACCGGATCGGTCTACGAACCGGGGGAACGCCCGTGGCATGAGGACGACCCGGTCGTTGGCGGGGGAGCGTATGCGGCGACCAAGGTTGCTGCGGAGCGGATTGTTGGCGCGTTCGCGCCGCACATGTCCACCGTCATACTCCGACTTTTCGGTCCGTATGGTGTGGGCCAACGTGCGCGTCTGGTTCCTGGCCTGGTGGGGCGTGTCCTGCGGGGCGATGCCGTATCCCTCCGAGAGGGTGGGCGCCCGCGGATCAATCCGGTCTGGATTGGTGATGTGGTCGAGGTCTTCATCGCGTCGCTTGGATTGACAGGCAACCACACCGTCAACCTCGCAGGGGATGAGGTACTGTCAATCCGTGACATGGCGACGATCATTGGCGAGGTCGCCGGCCGTGTGCCCGTCTTTGAGGAAGTGCCGGGATCAAGTGGCGGTGATACCGTCGGAGACACCGCGCGCCTACGCAAACGGTTCGGGAAGAGACCACTTGTCCCGTTCCGAGACGGGGTCGCCGCGGTCGTTGCCGACGCCCTTGACACGCCAAGGTAGGGAGACGTGACCGGAAGGGACGACGGCAGTACGGATGGGTTCAACCCGGGTGCGGAACAACCGCTCCGAATTCTCCACGTCATCACGTCACTGGCCCGGGGTGGCGCGCAGGCACACCTCCTTGAACTGATCAAGGGACAACGGGCCCTTGGCCATCACGTCGAACTCGCCTATCTCAAGGATGCCGAAATGGTTGCGGACTTCGTGCCCCATGTGGGATTCCCAATCCCGCTTTCTGGTAGCGATGGGCGCGCACAACCCACGATGGAGGCGGCTATCGCAACGGTTGGGAGGTTGATGGCTGCAATTTCCGCAACCAAGCCGGACGTCCTTCACACCCACTTGCTAAAGGCGGATGCGTTTGGTGCGGTGTGCGGGTGGTTGTCGCGGGTCGGGCGTCGGCAGGCGAGGCCCCTCGCAATCATCTCAAGCAAGCACAACGATGAGGCGCCGTTGAGGCGCCGATGGATTTCCCACCTGCACGGGTTCCTGTCGAGGGCAGACGACGCGGTGATCTGCTGTTCGGATCATGTTGGACGCTATGTCGTGTCGGTGGGCAGGGTTCCTGCGAGGCGGATCCGTCGGATCTATTACGGGATAGATCTGGCAAGGCCAATCGCACTCAGTCCTACACGCCTCACCGAGGTGCGTCGCGATCTCGAGCTGCCTGATGGTGCCCCGTTCGTCCTCGCCGTTGGGCGTCTCGATCCGCAAAAGGGTTGGCCGGTTCTTCTGGATGCGATGGCCCGGGTGATTGGCAGTCGCGACCGGGTCAGGCCACATCTGGTGATCGTTGGCGGGCCGCAACAAGGTGATCCTGAGTATGTCGTCGACCTCCGCGCCCGCGCATCGGCCCCTGACCTGCAGGGGTACGTCCACTTCGCCGGGGTGCGCCGTGACATTCCGGACCTAATGGCGGCCTGTGACCTCTTTGCGTTGGCATCGCGTTGGGAGGGGTTCGGACTGGTCTTCGCCGAGGCGATGGCGGCGGCCAAGCCTGTTGTCGCGACAAGGGTATCTGCGGTGCCCGAAGTCGTTCTAGATGGTGAGACCGGTTTATTGGTTGAAGCGGATGATGTGGAGGGGCTCGCCTCGGCGCTTGGCCGCATGCTGTCCGATGGCGCGTTGCGGGCACGGATGGGAAGTGCTGGATATCGTCGGGTTCAACGTGAGTTCGGCGCACCAAGGATGGTGCGTGAGACACTCGCGACCTACCGTGAAGTCATTGCCACACGCGTAAGGTAGGTGCGACCGCATCGACACCGTGACGAGAGTGACGGGAGTGTGCGCCGGTATGCTCAGGTCTGGATTACCCGCCATCGTCCGGTCTCCCGGTAGTCAAGGTCTAGTTTTCGGATGACGTCGCAACGGGTTCACGAATGAGTCGTATAGGTGATGCCATGGCGGAGAGTTTGGTTGCGCCGCACCATGTCACTGGTATTGGAGAGACGCGCGTGGTGCCGCGGTACACGGTTGCGGATCGAGACGGGTCTGATCTCCGTCATGGAGAAGCCGGCATCGCACTCCCATCCGGGGCACAGGCGTTACTCGAGGCCGAGTACGACAACATGCTTGCCTGTGTGCGGTGTGGCCTGTGCCTCACCTCATGCCCGACCTACGTTCTCACCGGTAACGAAAATGAAGGGCCACGAGGACGCATCGCGCTTGTCCGTGCCTTGACCGAGGGACGTATCCCACTCACCGACGAGTTGATCACTCACGAGGACAACTGTCTAGCGTGCGATGCCTGTACCGACGTCTGCCCGGCGGGCGTGCACATGGAACCGATCCAAGTAGCGGTGCGTGCGGCGGTTGAACCGGCCGTGCGTCGTCCGGTGTGGGTGCGTGCGCTGCGAAAGGTGGTCTTCGATTGGCTATTCCCGTCAATGCCACGCTTACGCCTTCTTGTGTGGCTTGTCTGGTTCTATCAGGTGTCCGGTCTCAGGGCGGTGCTTCGTGCGTCCGGGTTCGTGCGTCTGATCGGCATGTCCGATGCCGACGACCTGCTTCCTCCATTCAAACCAGATTTCCTGATTGCTGCCGGCCAGACTTACCCGCCTGAGGGCGAGGGCAGTGATGGGGCAGATGCGGTGGACCTCTTTGCCGGATGTGTCATGTCGACTGCATTGGCGTCGGTTGACCACGCGACCGTGCGCGTTCTCCAGCGGAGTGGTTGCGCGGTCTCGTGTCCCTCCGGTCAGGGATGCTGCGGGGCATTGCACGCGCATAGCGGTGATCGGGCGGGTGCGGTCTCGCTTGCCCGCTCGACGATTGCGTCATTCGAGGTCGGTGGCGACCGTCCGGTCATTGTGAACTCGGCCGGCTGTGGCGCGATGCTCAAGGAATACGGGCATTTGCTTGCGGATGATCCGGACTGGGCGCCTCGCGCGAAGCGGTTCAGCGCCCGCGTGATGGATGCCACCGAGTTTCTTGCCAAGCGCACATTTCCGGTGATGCACGCAATCGGTGCGGGTTCCGTGCGGGTGACGTATCAGGATGCGTGTCACCTGTCCCACGCGCAGAAGATCACCTCACAGCCGCGCGAACTGTTGCGGAGAGTTCCTGGTCTTGAATTGACCGAGATGGCGGAACGGTCACTCTGTTGTGGCAGTGCCGGCGTCTACAACGTGACCCACACAGAGACCGCCCGCGAACTTGGTTCCCGGAAGGCAGAGTCAATCACCGCGACCGGCGCAGAGGTCGTCGTCACGGCGAACCCCGGTTGCTACTTGCAATTGCGTGCTCGCCTCCGGGCAACGGGGTCGAAAACGGAAGTCCGGCACATCATGGAACTCCTTGACGAAGCAACTGCGCCGGTTGTGGTCCGATGACGATGCTTCGGACCGATGTTGTCACACGGGTGTCGCGGGCTACCCGTGTAGCCATGGCGACCGAGTTGCGCCGTTTGGTGACCACGGGCGATGTGCTTGATGCGGCGACCGATCTCGAGGTCTATGGGTACGACGCATCGTTCCTCACGCAATTGAAGCCTGTTGTCCCGGATGTTGCGGTGATCGCCCGTTCGGAGGCCGATGTCATTGCGGTGATGCGCTACGCCAATGAACACCGGATCCCAGTGACCCCGCGGGGGGCCGCAAGTGGGTGTGGGGGTGGGTGTGTTGCGCTGCGAGGAGGGATTGTCCTCGCCATGAATGCCATGAACCGGGTGATCGAGATTGACGGTCCCAATGGTCAGGCGATCTGTGAACCAGGTGTCGTGCACGCCCGCCTCAACGAAGTGGTCGCGCCGTCAGGTCTGATCTTTCCACCTGATCCCGGATCCAGTCGGATGGCGACGGTTGGCGGAATGGCATCCACGAACGCTCATGGTGTCCGCGCGGTGAAGTACGGGCCGACGAGTTCTTGGGTGCTCGGGCTGACGGTTGTCCTGCCCAATGGTGATGTGATTGAGACCGGATCGGTTGGCAGTCGCGCGAAGCAGTCGGCGGCCGGTTTGGAGTTGACGAAACTCTTCGTGGGCGCAGAGGGCACGCTGGGTGTCATCACGCGCCTGCGGCTAAAACTGCTACCACGGCCCAAGGCACGCGCGATGGTCTTTGCGGTCTTCGATGTTCTCGAACGGGCGGGAGAGGCGGTCCAGGCAGTCTACCGGTCTGGCATATCACCATCGGCAATCGAAATTCTTGATTCCCGGTCATTGCGGGCTGCAAACTTGTACCGGCCCGACCTTGGACTGCGTGAAGCCGAGGCGCTCCTCCTGTTCGAGGTCGATGGGAACCCTGCTGG
>SHXX01000028.1 GCA_009693165.1 Chloroflexota bacterium | reverse complement strand
GCAAATGCCGCACTGGAGACCGCCCTCCTCGATGAACGCAGTCTGGACCGGGTGGAGTTTATTGTCCTCGGCGAGACCTTCCACGGTCGTGACGTGACGGCCTTCGGCTTCGGGAGCAAGCACGAGACAGGAGTTGACCGGTCGACCGTCAAGCAGCACCGTGCATGCGCCGCAGTCGCCAGTGCCGCAGCCTTCCTTGGTACCGGTCAGCGACAGATTGTCGCGAAGCAGGTCGAGCAGGGTGCGATGAGGCTCGGTCAGGAGTTCCTGACGTTCTCCGTTGACTTCGACGTTGACGATCATTTTGGCCACCAGTATCTCCTCAGCATGCTGAATGGGTCGGCGTATCTGCGCCAAAACCTAGCCTTGAGCCGACACGATTGCTCGGGTCAAAGTACGCCGGGTCAAAACATTGATGAGATGCTTGCGATACGACTCGCTCCCGCGCTGGTCACTGATCGGCCGGGCGTCGGAAACGGCGGCGCTGGCTGCTGCTTCGATAATCTCGCCCGTAGGTTTCTTGCCGATCAACTCTGCCTCAGCCGCGTGGGCGTGGAGCGGTGTTGGGCCAACCGCACCGAGAATGATCCTGGCATGAACTACGGTTCCGTCAGGCGCAAGGGTGACAAACGATGCGACGCTGGCGACGGCAATATCCATTTCCTGACGAGGGGTGTAACGCTCGTACGAGCCGCCTGAGTGTGCGTGCGGTGCCGGCACAATGATTTCCGAGAGCAGTTCGCCTTCGCCCAGTGCGGTGCGTCCCGGACCAACGAAGAACTCGGAGATGGGTAGGTCCCTTTGTCCCTGATCCGAATGCAGTCGCAGGATGGCACCTAGTGCAATCAGGGGAGGAGCGGTATCTGCAGATGGAGCGGCGTTGCAAAGGTTTCCGCCGACGGTCCCGAGGTTCTGGATTTGGTGGGAGCCAACGAGACCGGCACTCTCGACAATGATCGGGTACCGCTCACGCACGATTGGGTTCGTGATCACATCTGTCAATGAAGCGCGGGATCCGATCACCAAACCCCTTCCCGGCTGGAATGACACGTGGGACAGGTCAGCCACAGCACGGAGGCTCACCACGCAGCGCGGGACCGTGCCACGCTCTTTCATTTGCACGAGTAAGTCGGTTCCCCCGGCGAGCACGCGACCACCTGGACCTTCGCGTCTGAGTATCGCGACCGCCTCGGCAAGGCTGGCAGGGGCGTGGTATGCAAACGCACGCATTGTCTGGTTTTCCTCTCCGTCGCTCTTCATCAGGGGCGACGGTCTTGGCAGGGTCAGACGCTGAAACCGCAGCCAGTCAGTGACAGCCTGTAAACCAAACTGCCGGACTTGCAGTCAACGCTGATCGGTATTGTAGCCAGTCGGTGACACACTTTGACCTGTTTCTGCGGTCAAATCCGGATGGAAGCCAGGCCTGCCGACCGACCGGGGGTTGCCTCAATCCAGATTGCGAATCTGGAGACAACCTTGTTTATGGTGCGCCTAACGGTCATGGGGAGATTGTCGAGTGGGTGTGGCTGATCTTCACCTCCACACCGAGTGGAGCGACGGGATGATGTCCGTTGAGTCGGTGCTTCAACACGTGTCGTCAAGCTGCCAGCTTGATGTAATCGCGTTCACGGACCATGACCAAATTGGTGGAGCGCTCGATGCGTTTCGACGGTCTTGCGAACCCGGTTACATCGGTCCATCCGTCGTTGTCGGCATCGAGACGACGACGAAATGTCTGAGGCACGTTGTTGGCCTTTTCTTTCGTCCACCGTTTCCCGAAGTCCCGTTTCCCAAGTTCGAGGCACTTGCCCGAACGGTCTCAAGGATTGCCGGCTTTGGTGGCATCGTCGTCGTCCCTCACCCGATGAGTATGCTGGTGCCGAGCCTTCATGAGGAAGACATCGACCGGATCATTTCATCCGCCGTTGGCCCACACGTCGTTGGGATTGAAGTCGCTTCAGGCGTGATTGGTGGCAGGCGTAACGCAAGTGACATTAGGGCGAAAAATTCCAGTAGGTGGCGCCTTGCGGAGATAGGCGCGAGTGACGCACATCACTTGCCACAAGTTGGAACTGCGTTTACCTGGTTTCCAGGAACGACCATCGCCGACCTGGAGGCCGCGCTGCTATCCAGACGGACCAAAGCAGTCTGGGGCGACACGGTGACCATTCCAATCGCAGCCCACTTCCGTCAGGTATGGCGGGCGTGGGCCGTATCACCATTTCGTGGCAGGACATGGAGCACGCTTACAGAGCTTGACCCACGAGGCTAGAACTTGCCTGGAACGATTGGAAGCGTCACGCGTCCCAATTCAATCCCCAGATCCTGAACTGCCGAAGCGAACGATATGAACTCTTCGTCAACAAGTTCAGTGATAGTTGGTGTCTTGGCCTGTTGAGATACTAGGTATTCGTTGTACTTCTGAATGCAGGCTTTGATCGGATCAGGCTTCTGTGCCAGCAAGTTGCGGAAGACCGTGACGGTGTGGATGTCGCGTTCGGCTTCAAAGTACCACTCACCCCACTTATCAAGGCCACGTACAGCCCGGTCCAAATCGGGCATCAGACGTTGAATTGACTCACCTCGGCCTTGAAACCAGGCGACGCGGATCCGAGTGAGGTGCAGCGACGCGGCAACGAGCGATTCGGTTGTCAAGTCGGTATTCCCGATCAGGGACCGACACGCTTCATCAATGGTTGAGCCCGTTGTTGCCAACAGGTCTCGGTCACCAGACATCCATGCTGCGCCGATTGCAAGGAGGGCTAGTGGGGCGTAAAAGCCTTGCCTGCGTCCGTCATCCTGTGCGGATTGAAGAATTGATATGGCCGCGCGCTTATAGAAGTTGGCAGACCAATCCATCTCGGCAAGAAGCCAGCACCCTCGTGCAGCACGTAACCACACTGGTCCGGGAATGACAGCCCGAACGCTCCGACGCTGCGTATCGTCGATGAGCTTCAATGTCGCGTCCAACTCGTCCGCAATGCGAGTCTTCAGTTCGTCGGATGCACTCTTAGCCATTTCCACGCATTATACGTCCGCCAATGGCAATCGGTCGGAATGCAACCCGATTGTCTCAGGGCATTGATCAGGGACCCGTGGTAACACTCCGATCCTACTTGACGCGCTGGACATACCACTGACCACTTCGGCGCTCAATGTTGAGGACGCTGGAGGTGTCCTGCCATTCAGACCACGTCCCTGGTGTACCGCCCCTGTGGAACCGTTCACGGGAGAGATACTTGAGGTAGACCTGACCTCGCCAAGTTATCGATGATGACTGCGAATTGGCTTCGATTGGAGTTGGACGAACACCTGTCGGGGAAATCGCACGGATCTGAGCTTCAAGCGCGTCGCCTTGAACCGCTACCGCGACTTTGCGTGGAGGAATGGCCCACAATCCATCCTCAATGCGCGAGTAACCAATTCGTGAAAGTTCGAGTTCGAACCACTCAACGGCCTTGCGCGAAGCGTCGTCGTCGGAGATCGCGCCGCACGCTGCGAGCAGGGCGACCAAGCCGAAAGTTGCGTCGCACGCGGTTGACCGGCGGTTCTGGGTACGTGCCACCAAATCGCGAAGGGTCATTATTGCGTGCTTCACGCGGGTGTTAGCGCACTCTGCTCCGGCCCGGCATCAATCCATAGCGACTGAACCGTGCCTGTTGAGGCAATCGTTGCTCCACCGAGTACAACGTCTCCGTCATAGAACACAATTGCCTGACCGGGAGTGATAGCGCGTTGAGGTTCATCAAATTCGACGCGAACTGCATCTGGCGAAATGTCTGGCGCGGGCGAGACAGTCGCTGTCGCCTCCGTCATGCGGGATCGAACCCGAGCGGCGCACCGAAGCGGACCGGAAAGCGCTGGAAGAGCCACCAGGTTCAGGCGATCAGCAATAAGCTGGTTCTGGAACAGATCGTCGTCCGACCCAACGATGACGGCATTGCGCTCAGGTTCGATGGCGACCACATAAAGTGGTTCATTTGTGCCAATCCCAAGTCCCCGCCGTTGCCCAACGGTGAAGTGGATGATGCCAGGGTGTTCACCACGGTACCGACCATTGATGTCAATGATCGGTCCGGGGACGCTACGGTCAGGAAGTGCCGCTTCGACGTACTTCCCGTACTTGTTATCTGGAACAAAGCAGATTTCCATACTTTCCGCCTTGTCTGCGACACCAAGGCCGTACCGGATTGCGAGGGCCCGGGTTTCCGACTTGGACAAGTCACCAAGGGGGAACATGGTTCGGGCCAGTTCATCTTGCTGCATCGGAAACAGGACGTAACTCTGGTCTTTACGGGTGTCTGTAGCTTTGAGTAGCCGGTACCGCCCAGTCTGCGGATCGACGTCTCGGCGTACATAGTGACCGGTCGCGACGAAGTCAGCGCCCAAGGCCGTGGCGCGGTCGAGTACTGGCCGGAACTTGACATGTTGATTGCATCGCACACAGGGGTTTGGGGTGCGTCCCCGACGGTATTCGCTTACAAAGTCGTCGATGACGTATTGACGGAACAAATCCTTGAAGTTGAGGACGTAGTAAGGGATCCCAAGCATCTGCGCGACGCGCCTCGCGTCCTCAACTGCTGAGACGCCGCAGCACGTCTTGGATCGGGTCTCGGCGTCCGGGGCGACATCTGGCCAGACGTTCAACGTCACGCCGATGACTTCGTGACCCTGATCATGCAGAAGCGCGGCGGCCACGGAACTGTCCACTCCGCCGCTCATCGCCACTACAATCCGCGCCATCGTTCGTGCCTCTCCGAGTTCCATGGCCTCCCATCGGAAGGCGCGTATCTTGAATGATGGTACCGGGAACGACCGAAAGGGCCTCGAAGTAGCCACCGTCGTGCCATAGGGTCATACGCGCACTCATACGTGGATGCCGAAGTCACAGACAGCGCATCTGTCTGGAACCCTTCGTGAAATACAAGGATTACGAAAAATGCGAGTTGGTCTTGCACTCCCTCAGCTCCGCGGTGTATTTCCGATTGCACCGACACCATTCACCGAACTGGGTGAAGTCGACATCGACGGGCAACGCCGCATCCTTGACTGCCACATCGATCAAGGCGTGGATGGCATCTGCATCCTCGCGAACTACTCAGAACAATTTGCATTGACTGACGACGAACGCCGGACGCTCATGGACGTGAGCTTGGAACACGTTGCTGGGCGTGTCCCGGTCATTGTGACGGTCAGTCACTTCAGCACGCGGATTGCCGCAATGCGTGCGCGTCAGGCGTCTGAGGCCGGTGCGTCGATGCTTATGCTGATGCCCCCCTACCACGGGGCAACGCTTCGGGCCGACGAGCATCTGATCCAGGAACACTTTGGCGCAGTCGCTGAGGCTTCCGGCCTTCCGCTGATGCTGCAGGACGCGCCGATTTCAGGCACCCCGCTTGATGTCGCATCGCTTGTCCGCCTCGCCAGAGCCGTACCGGCGGTGCGGGCTTACAAGATTGAGGTTGCGAATGCTGCAGGAAAACTCCGGTCCCTCATCAATGCCGGAGGCGCTTCGGTTGTCGAACCCTTCGACGGTGAGGAAAGCATCACGCTCATGGCGGACCTTGACGCCGGAGCGACGGGCACGATGCCAAGTGGTCTCCTTCCCGAACTCATTGCGCCGGTGGTTTCAAAGCACCTAGCTGGAGACCGGTCGGGGGCAGCGGACGCCTACCGGACTATCCTGCCGCTCATAAATTTTGAGAACCGCCAGTGTGGTCTCCGTGCGACGAAGGCGGTCTTCAAGGCAGGTGGTGTCATCGCGTCTGATCATGTCCGACACCCACTGGTTCCACTTCATCCGGAGACGCTTGCCGGACTGCTTGAACTTGCCCATGAGGTGCAACCCCTTGCACTTCGATGGGGCCGTTAAACCGAGGCCGCATTCTCAGCCGAGTGCAAGCCTGGCCCCACTATGTAACCGAAAATTGGTATCTGCACCGACGGAAAGTTGGGACAACCTGTGCGACGGTGGCAGCATCACCTATCGGCGCAGGTCAACACGGTGGCCCGCCTACATTCCTGGCGATTGGTCCGTCCTCTCGGGAGGGCGCTGGCCTCGCTGTCCGGGTTTCGAGGACAGGTGGTGATTGCGCCGTGCCGCCGTGCAGATGCCGACGGTGTCCCGCATGGGAGGCGTGGGTGTCTACCCCTCTAATGACGTCGATAGCGTGTGGAAGCACTTCGGCGATCACTCCAAAGTTCTCCTGAACTGCACGCGGATTGCCGGGCAAATTCACAATGAGCGTGCGACGGCGAATTCCCGCAGTTGCTCGCGTCAGCATGGCGTAGGGAGTGATCCGCAGGCTTTCTAGGAACATCGCTTGCGCTATCGCCGGCACTTCTCGATCACAAACCGCTCTGGTCGCGTCGGGCGTGACATCTCGTGGCGATAGGCCCGTGCCCCCAGTAGTGAGGATCAGGTCGAGTTTGTGCTCGTCCGCCCACTCCTTGAGGGTTGCCTCAATCGGAGTGCGCTCGTCTGGCACGACCCGGTACTGCACGACCTGGCCAGACAAGTGGTCGACGACTAGGTTGTGGAGGGTTGGCCCGCTCACATCGGCGCGCTCGCCTCGGGCACCCCGGTCGCTGCAAGTCATGATCCCGACCCTGATCGGGCGATCAGAAGTGGACGACGCATGTTCGCTGTGGGCGCTTGCTGTTTCTGAGGTGACGTTGTCGGTCATTGGTGCAATCATCCCCTGCCCGTTTGTACCACGCCACCTGCCAAAGTGATGTGGACCGGGACTTGGGAATTGGCGAGGATGCCGGGTGGCTATCCTTGTCGCGTGCCCCCCAGGGTTGCCCCCCAACAATCGCTGCCCGGAGCGATGCCACGCGCAGATGGTAGTCGCCCCTGCGTCAATCATCCGCATAGGTTTGTTGCCACAAGGTGTGCGCGTTGCCGGACCCCGTTTTGCGGTGACTGCCTTCGCCCACCGCCCCCTTCGCTCTACCGCCCCGATCACTCGGGCTCACGCGGTCGAGGCGCGTCAGAATCTTCTCCAATGCCCGGAGGCCTTTCTGACGATGGACGTTCGGCAATCGTGGAAACGACCGCGGTCGACATCAATGCCGAAGGGAACTGCGTGCGGTGTGCGGATCAGTTGCACCAACTTGAGTTGGCATGGCTATGGAAGCGACGTCCATGGTGGGTAAGGCTCCGCCCCACTCGCGAGGACTTTCGTTCGTACGCGGTGGTTGCGGGCATCTTGACGGTAATCGCGACGCCAGTCCTGTTCCTCGTTCGAGAGATGGCTGAAACTCAGCTGGCGCCCGAGGAGTTTGCCCGCATCGCCATCGCATTGCGCGGTGGATTTGCCGGTCCGGACGGCACAAATTACCTGAATACGGTTTTTGGCGGTGCCTACATCCGGGGGTCCGTTGCGTCTGCACCAGGCCACCAGCCCTCTCGGCTCATCGACACTTGGGCAACCGTGCGGGTCCCGGGTTGGCGGTCGGCAGATGGGATGTTGCCGGTAGAGCTTGACTTTGCATTACCGAATGACCTCACGGTAAATCGTGTCATCCTGCGTCCCCACCCTGGCGAACCCCAATCGACGTGGGTGCGTGAATTCCGAGTAGAGGTGTCGACGTCTAATCCAGACGGTCCGTACACCCAGCTTGTGGCAGGCGAACTTGACCACGCAAAGATTTCGGACGTGCGACCGTCGGAGGCGACGGGTCGCACAACCGAGGCACAACCAGTCGAGGACCGACTAAACGTTCCGGTGTTTGACGTGCCGGAAACCGGGGTCCATTGGGTTCGGTTACGAATATTGTCAAACGGTGGCAACGACGCGTACACATCGCTTGCTGAATTGGAACTCCTCTACGCATCCCGTGCGGCCGTACTGGCGCCGACAAGTGCCACGACCGGCGTGAGTGTGACCGGTTCGCGTCGTACTCCATCATAATTTTGTCCGCGCGGTGCTACGGTCAGTCATGACGGCGTTACCAATTGAGAACGGTACGACCTGATGACCAAGACAAAGGCGATAGCCACACCATGATGCGTTTCTTCAGGAAGGCGGCTCCGCCACAGTCCGAACCAGACACCAATGCGGCTGCTGAAGCGCCAGCGTCAGTTGAGGCCTCGCTCTCGTCGACCAGGAAGGGCTTTTTCGGTGCGGTCCGTGGTCTTTTCCAGGCGCAGCGAACCCTTGATGACGCCTTTTGGGATGAGCTTGAGGAACGGCTGATCCAAGCTGACCTCGGCGCGCACACGACGGGAGATCTCATCGAAGAATTGCAGGCGCAACACGCACGCCGGCCGTTCCAAGATCCGAAGCACACCGAGCTCGCACTGCGTGGCGAACTTCTGAACCTGCTCAAGACGACTGGTGACACAGGTCTCTTCTTGCCCGCTGTGACAGATGGCATTGCGATCATTCTGGTTATTGGAGTGAACGGAGTTGGCAAGACAACTTCGATTGCGAAGTTGACGCACTACTTTCAAGGTGGTGGGCGACACCCAATCCTGATCGCAGGTGACACGTTTCGAGCGGCAGCGATCGACCAGTTGAAGATCTGGGGTGATCGGACCGCGGTCTCGGTCATCGCCCAGGCCCCTGGGAGCGATCCAGCTGCCGTGGTCTTTGATGGAATCGGGGCGGCGGTTGGCCGTGGGGCCGATACGGTGCTTATCGACACGGCTGGACGGCTTCACACCAAGACAAATCTCATGGAAGAACTCAAGAAGGTCAGGCGAGTTGTCGAACGTCGGCATCCCGGCGCACCCCATGAGACACTTCTTGTTCTGGACGCAATTACCGGCCAGAATGGACTTATGCAGGCGAAGTCATTCGCGCACGCGGTCGGGGTCACCGGGCTGATCCTTTCGAAGCTCGACAGTTCCGCTAAGGGTGGGGTTGTCTTTGCGATTGCCCAGGAGTTGAAACTGCCGATCAAGTTCATCGGGACTGGTGAACGTCTCGAGGATCTTTCGCCATTCGACCCCGATGAGTTCGTGCACGCGCTATTTGCGTAGTTCCGGATGTCGCCAAATCGCGCAAGTGACCTAGCATGTATCGCGGGTTCAAGTTTCAGGCATACCGGAGGATGTGATGTTCGAGGCATTGACAGACCGCATGCAGGGCATCTTCAAGGACCTTCGCAACCGAGGTCGATTGGGAGAACCCGAGGTAGATGCGGCCTTGAAGCAAGTTCGCCTCGCGCTCCTTGAGGCTGACGTCAACTTCCGCGTCGCACGCGATTTCATCAAGCGTGTGCGTGAACGTGCCCTCGGTGTCGAGGTCAGCGAGAGCCTTACGCCGGCTCAACAAGTGCTGCGCATCGTCAACGAGGAATTGGTTGAGACGCTCGGAGGGGAGCCAGGCCGAATCGACTGGACGGGCGAGATGCCTGCGCCTGTGCTTCTTGTGGGTTTGAACGGGCAGGGCAAGACGACGTCAGCGGCGAAACTTGCCCTGACCCTCCGCAAACTCGGGCAACGTCCGTTGCTGATCGCTTGCGACACGTTTCGTCCGGCAGCAGTGCTGCAACTCGTGACGCTTGGCAAGCAGATAGCATGCGACGTCTACGAGGAGGGAACGACAGCGCGCCCGGTCGACATCGCAATGCGAGGTCTTCAGTGGGGGCGTGACCACGGCCACACGGTTGCAATTGTTGACACGGCAGGGCGCCTACAGGTAGACGAAGCGTTGATGGCCGAGCTGGTTGAACTGAAGGCCATGGTGAAGCCGAACGAGGTCCTTCTCGTTGCGAGCGCCATGACGGGTCAGGAGGCGGTGAATGTGGCCCAAGTCTTCCACGACCAACTTGGATTGACGGGGCTCATTCTTACCCAGATTGACGGAGATGCACGAGGGGGTGCTGCCCTTTCAATACGTGCCGTGACCGGGATCCCAGTCAAGTTCCTTGGTGTTGGCGAAAAGGTCGAACCACTCACCCCGTTCTATCCCGACCGGTTGGCATCCCGCATCCTCGGAATGGGGGACATGCTCACCCTCATCGAACAAACCCAAGACATGTACTCCCAGGAGGAAGCGATTTCCCTCCAGAAGAAACTTGTCAAGGGCCAGTTCACGTTCGATGACTTCCTCAAGCAGATGCAACAGATCCGAAAGATGGGATCGTTGCAATCGATCATCGAGATGATCCCTGGTCTGAACCAGCTGATGAAGCGACCGGAGATGGCAAAGGCGCTTGATGAGAAACAGTTCAAGCGTGTCGAAGCGATCATCCTTTCCATGACCCTTCAGGAACGCGCATTGCCGTCGCTAATCGACGGGTCTCGGCGCCGCAGGATTGCGGTTGGCAGCGGGACCAAGGTCCAGGACGTCAACCAATTGCTGAACCAGTTCCGCGACATGCAGTCAATGATGAAGCAGATGTCCAAGGGAAGTGTTCCGAAACACCTTGCAAAGCTGATGCGCTGACCCGATCCATAACCACTCGACTTTCCAAGCGGGGACGAAGGTCACGCTTCGGTCTCTCCTGACGAAACTATCCTCGTGATCTTGTAGGGAAGCTTGCCCTGAGATTCGTGCCACACGCGGACGATGAGCTCCGCAAGGAGGCCAATGACAAGGAATTGAATTCCGACGAGGGTGAACATTACCGACAGTAACAACAGTGGGCTTTCGATCAGGGATTTGCCGAACAAGAACTTGTCCACCACGATGTAGATCAGCGTGAGGACGCTGACAATCATGCAGACGAGACCCGCACCACCGAAAATGTAGATCGGTTTGGAACCGAAGAATCCAAGGAATTGCACCGTCATGAGGTCAAGGACGACCTTCGCGGTTCGTTCGATCCCATACTTGGATTTGCCGTACTTCCGGGCGTGGTGATTGACTTCGATCTCACCTATGCGCCCGCCCGCTTGTCTCACTAGTGCGGGAAGGAACCGATGCATCTCGCCATAGATGGTGATGTCCTTGATGTACTCCGACCGATAGATCTTCAACGTGCATCCGATATCGTGAAGATCAACATCCGTCACTTTCGCAATCAACGAATTTGCAATGATCGAAGGCAGCCGTCGCGACCAGAAGAAATCCTGTCGTGATCGACGCCACCCACTGACCAGGTCATACCCCTTATCGACTTCATCGATGAGCCTTGAAATGTCTGCAGGGTCATTCTGCAGATCGGCATCCATGAGGACGATGAACTCACCGCGAGCTACATCGACTCCGGCGGCTAGTGCTGCGGATTGGCCGTAGTTCCGTCTGAGTTTGACCATTCGGTACATCGGGTTCTTCGAGGACAATTCCTGCAGACGCGCCCAACTACCGTCCGATGATCCGTCGTCGACGCACACGACTTCGCACGGGAACCTTAGTCCGGCAATCGCTTCGGTCAATTGCCGATCGAGTTCGCCAAGCGAGTCTATCTCGTTGTAAATAGGCAACACGACGGTTAACTTCACAGCGTACACGGAGTCATTCATGTGAGCATCTCCGGTTTGGGTGGCCGAGGCAGTCGCCCAAGTCGGCAGCGGGTGGACCCGGTCATTTGGTCGTTGCCGGGCGTTCGCGACGCCAAAGCGAGATGGCTCCAAGTGGAAGCGACTCGACTTGAAACGCGTGTCCGAAACCACCGAACTCCATCACGCGCAATCCCCAACCCGCAGTTGCGAGCTTCGGGCCGTAGTAGAAACTGGCGTCTCGGTATGCGACACCCCCATTCGTTGCCGCGCTCAGAGGAACCATGTCTGATTGGCCGTGCATCACCCAGAGGTGCCCGCTGCCGCGAACCTGATACGCCGTCCAGTCGCCAAGGCCATTTGTTCCCACTGAATACGTTTCCTCGGGATTTGGCGACCGAAGGAACTTTTCGCGGTATCCCGCGAGCTCTGCACGCAGAGCTTCAGGACCGCGTACTCCTAGGAACACACGTGCCGAACGCTCCATGTCTCCTTCAATGATGATCACGTCCGCGCCTTGGTGCGGTTCCACGAAGAGCAGCGTAAACGTGAACGAACCTCGCGCATCGGTTGTCTCGGCCAAGGCAACGCAAGCGATGCTATATGACAGGGTGAACGAATTTGCCTTCCAGAATGCAGGGTCAGAGGTCTCCACTTCGGCGACATCACCTGCCCAAATGTCACCACCCAAGCGATCAAGCAGCACGCGCGCCTCGTCAACGCCGTCGGAATCTTTCGTGCGCTCCACCGCCCTGGGTCCACGAGCCACAGGTGGCTGATCGTTGCGCCGCATATGCTGAGCCCAAAGGCGGCGAATGCGTTCGGGGATTGACTCGGTCGTCATGCCGGGTACTCAACCATTGTCTGTTCAGGTTCTCGGTGGCGATGACTGCAAGTTCATGTTCTGGTCAATCGGGCCGGCGTGCCTATACTAGCGTTGCGACCCAATGGTGACGTTCTGCCCCGAGTGTAACGACCCGCAGTGATGCCGCTAATCGAAATCGACATCGACCCAATCCTTGTCCATCTGGGGCCCTTCGCCCTCCGGTGGTACAGCTTGATGATCATGGCAGGGGTGTATGCGGGCACGACAACCGCTGCGTTGCTTGCGTCAAGGCGTGGGCTTGACCCGGAACACGTTTACGGTGCTGCAGGCTGGGTAGTTCTTGGCGGGATCATCGGTGCCAGGCTTACGCACGTTGTTGACAGGTGGGACTTGTATCGGGAAAACCCGATCCGCATCGTCGCTGTTTACGAAGGCGGGATCGCAATCTGGGGCGGCATGATCGCGGGCGGACTCGTCGTTTGGGCGTACACGCGTTGGAATTCCATCGCGTTTTGGCCGTTTGCTGACATTGTGACCCACGCTGCCATCCTCGGGCAAGGGATCGGACGGTTCGGCTGCATCGTGAACGGTGACGTTGCTGGACGGCCAACCGGAGGGGATTGGGGGTTTGTATACGTGAACCCCGGCGCACTCCTACCCCGGGCAAGTTACTTCAATGTCCCGACCCATCCGTATCCGCTGTATGAGTTGGTGTGTGATTTCGCGATTTTTGGATTGCTCTTCATCGTGGCTCGACGCGTACGGGTTGATGGGGGTGTGTTCTTGACGTGCACTGCGCTTTACTCGCTTGTCCGCTTCACGCTGACCTTTGTTAGGGAAGAGGAGGCGTGGTGGCTCGGACTGCAGCAGGCGCAATGGATGTCGATAGGAATGATCGGCGTCGCCGTGGTCCTTTTGATGCGCCGATACGGTGGCGGACCAGTGGCCCAAATACCCGGGCAAGATCCTGCGAGAGTGACCACTGGGGGGCCGCAGTTGCCTTGATGTCCCTTCTCCGAACCCTGGTTGGCGAACTGCAATTGAGTGCGCATCGATAGGCGAAGGGTCAGGTGATGGCCGACAGTGTGCGAGTAGCCGTGGTTCTTGCAGTCTCGGTCCCGTGCGTGACTGCGCTCGCGGGGGTGTTCGCGATGATCCGCCACGTGCGGGCTACCGTCCCCGTCTTGCTTTTCGCGGCGGTCTGCTTTGCGATTGCGGGCATCAGTGAACTTCCGTCTTTGCGCCTGACGGCTGGTTCGGCTGGGGCCCCTCTTGCGGTCTGGTCTTCACTTGGGCTGTATGGCGCGTCGATCACCGTCCGCACACATGCTTCCGGAAGTCTCCTTGCTCTTCCCGCGATTGGAATAGCGCTATGCGGGTGGTTGTGGGCGTATGGATGGCCGTGGAATGATCCCGGGGGGGCAAAGGTTCCGGCGGGACGCGCGGTTTCCGATGGGTCGCTGCTGTTTGCGATCGCCTCAGCATCATGGGCCTTGATAGCCGGTGACCTGGTCTCTATGGTCCTGAGTACTGGGACGTTCTTCGTGGCGACCGCAGGTGCAATCTACGGAGCTGCCTCGGTTCCTGCAGCGAGGCGGCGCTTGCTCGTAGGTGGCGGGTTCAGTCTCGTGCTGCTGCTGTGTGTGCTGCTCCTTAGCAAGGTCAACGGCACCTTCCAATCTTCGCAACTCGCTTCGGTCAGTTTCAGTGATGCAAGCCTCGCCGGACTGACACTGGCGGCGGTTGGGGCTTCAGGGGTCTTCCCTACCGGGCAGTGGATGTTGAGGCTATCAAGGCAGCCGCTGATGCCGGCGGCTGCGCTTGCCGGTAACGCCATTGCGATTTCCTTGCTTGATGTCGCTTTTGTAACCACGGCTGGTGATCTGGCAGATACGTGGCTGAACATTGTGACTGGGATCGGGTGGATAGCAATTGTCGGTGGCGTGGTTGCCTTCTGGAGTAACCGGAGACCCGCGATCAAGATTGCCTCGATCATCGGGGCCCGGAATGGGTTGGCGTTTCTCGCGCTTGGCAGCGGGACCCCTGCCACGATGAGCTCCCTTGCGCTTCTGTCGGTGACAGCTTTTCCCGCCTTGGCTCTTTTCTGGGTGCTGGCGAATGCACACTCACTTAGGCAATCGCGCGGAACAGGTACGGACTTGGCGGTTGAAGCCCTAGCTGCGCAAGTGGATGCCCGAGGGCCAGAACGGCAGTCCTTGATGCCACAAGGCCGCCTAAAACTATCCCTGGGGCGAGCGGATGTATGGGTGCTGGTCGTGCTTGCCGCGGCGGCGGTTGGATTGCCGGGCACGGTCGGGGGTATTGCCGTTAGCGGGTTTCTTTCTGGACTGTCGGGTGCGAGTGATCGGGGCGCTTGGGCCAGATTTGCAATCTTCGCATTGGACGCAAGCATCATTGCAGGCGTTGGCAGCGTAATTGCGATGCGGTTCGGGATCGGGTACCGGGCAGTCTTGACGGGGGGTGGAAGGCGTTCAGAAGTGAAGGTCGCGGACGCTGTTCGCGGTGGCTTGGGATCCACTGCACGCGAGGTGCCGGGCCGCGTTGGCGCCGTATGGACTGCGTCCGTGCGTTCGGGGAACCAGACGCTCGCCGATGCCGTCGGTCGTGGTCTTCCGTGGGTTGCCCTACTCGCATCGTTGTTTTTGACCGTGGGGCCAGCGCTTTTTCCAGGCGCGCTTGTCTCACCTTGGTTCGGTTCGGTGAGCGTGGCGGTTGCTGGAACAAGCACCGCCCCCCGTCTCGCTGAAATTGTCCGACTGGCTTCGACAGATCGTCTTGTTCTGTTTGCGGGCGGGTGTTGGGGATTGTGGAGATTAAGCCGGGGCGAGGAGTGGCTTCCATCGGCATTGCGGACAGTTGTCGGAATCGGGGTGGTGATCGTCCAGCCAATCTGGATAGTAGGTCGCCGTGCGGCTCTTCTTGGAAAGTCGACCTTCGACCCGATCCTGAATAGGCTTGGCGCCGTCATAGATAGACTGCCGGTATTGATGCGCCTTGTGGAGGATCGCTACTACTCCGCCGTAGCCGTGATCGCAATCGTGGTTCTCCTCTACAGTATTGGTCGGTGACGAAGACAGAGGTTCGGCAATACGTGGCGGTCTCATGACCCCGCGTCGGGAGCCACTCCTGGCGCATCGGGCGACTTGCTAGGTGCCGGCACGTGACTTCGGGTGCTGGGCCAGGTGGTCAGTTTCGACCGGGTAGCTATGGCAGATGCCGAGGGCAACCTTGCAGTGAATGAACTCGCGCTCCTGGTCATGCTAGTCGTGGTTGCGTCCCTTCTCAGCATTTCGGTTGAGTGGCACGTTGCGGCGGCATGCCTCTGGCTGGTTCATATTCTTGTCAGTGTTTGGCTCGCCGTCGTTGCGACGCCAGAGTTGGCAATCTCGAAGGCGGTTACCGGCACGACCGTTTGCCTCTTGTTAATCCCGAGCCTGCGGGCGTTCTCCCAGGCGCGGGCTGCAGTCGGGACGACTGGGATGCGACGTCTCGTAGTGGTTGCGGGTACACAGGCAACTGACGAGCCATTCATGCTCGTCGGTGCCTTTCTTGCAGCTGCAGCGGCGATCGCGTTGTCATTTGCATTTCCGCTTGTTGAGGGTGCGAGCAATTTCGCGTGGTACTGGCTGACCCTCCTCGGGCTGCTCCTGATCATGCTTTCTCGTGACATTGTGCGAATTGGATTGGGTCTCCTCCTCCTCCTTAACGCTGTCGACCTGCTTGACACGATGGTTACCCGAAATCAGGGTGTGACCGCGATTGGCGCGCGCAGCATGGTCACCATCGTTTTGGCGCTCGCCCTCAGTGTGATTTGGGGTCGGACGACTTCGGTGCGTCCGCGTGCCGAGCCAGAGGAACTTCCGAGCCTCACGGTTGCCGATCCGTTGCCTCCCCTGAGAATGCCCCTGCTTGGTGGCCCAAGCGTCGAACCCCCTCCGGGTGGGCCTCGATGACCTTGGAAGCGCTGCGCGCAATCTGGACCCCAAGTTTCCTGTCGTTCGTCGGCCCTATCGTTGCCGCCGCATTGGGTGCACTTTTCGGGCGAGCAGGCCGGTTCGGTCGAGGCGTCACGGCCCTGATAGTCCTCTGCGGATTGTCGGCCGGTGCGTACGGGGCTTGGCAGGCACCCGTCAGCAGTTTGACCGCCATGAGTTCGGTTTCCGGGTCCCTGCCTGCGATTGGACGTCTGCAGATCCTCGTTATCTCCGTCGGTGGTGCTTTGATTTCGATCTATCACGTTCTCACGCGAAGGCAAGGCGAGGTCGCAGTCATCGCGTCACTCGTCGTGGCAGCCACGAGCGCGAGTGCTTTTGCAGGTGACTCCCTTCGTGTTGCTGGGGCAGGAGTTCACCTGGCCGTACTCCTTGTGGCGATGCTGATGGCAACCGAGCGAGATGACTGGCAAGGCCGCGTCGCTGGAACTGCATACCTCACCATGGCGAGCATTGGCGCAATCACCTTGGTTGCCGGGTTTGCCCTCGCCGACGTTCAGAAGGTCAGCCCAGGTGGTCTCGTCACCGATGCGTTCGTGGTCGCAGTGCTCAGCACCGGGTTTGCACTCAGCATCGGGATTGTGCCGCTGTATTTCTGGGTGCCGTCAGCGTCACAGCGGCCTGGGGCTGGCGCATCGATGCTCGCACTCGCTGTCGTCGTACCTTCGTCACTCGGACTCATGCTGGCTACCTTGACCGCGTTGCCTCAACTTTCCGGTCCGATCACATCTTCGCACCTACTGACAATCGGCGGCTTGTTGACAGCGATCTGCGGTGCCGTTGGAACGCTTGCGCCAGGCAGGTTGCGCCGACGGATCGGGTATGCGCTGATGGGAAACCTTGGCGCGGTGCTTTTAGGGTTCGGGACATCGACGCGAATCGGGGTTGCCGGTGCGCTCGTTGCCTTGGCGCACCATTGCTTGGTAGCAATCGTTCTGATGGGTGCAGCGACAGAAATCGAGACACCGCCGACCTCGTCGGATCAAGCGTTAGGTGACGACGACGAAGCTGAACGTGATCGTCGCCTTGATCTTCGCCCAATCTCGATCGCACGTGAACAGGGATGGGTCGCGCGCGTCGCGTTCGTCCTTGGAGCAATTGCTATGAGTGGCGTTCCGCCCTTTGGAGGCTTCGCGTCGCGCTGGGCCGTCATGCAGGCACTGGTATTATCCGATTGGCGTCTCGCATTCGCCCTCGGCATCGCTTCCCTTGTCACGACCTACGCCCTTTTGGTGAGTGTCCCCGCACGACGGATGGTCGTCGGGTCCAGACAAATCTCCGGTGCAGCTGAACGGTTTCTCTTTGTGCTTTCGGTTGCTGCGTGCCTTTGGGGTTTCCTGCCCGGGAACATCCTCGATGTTGCGCACTCGGCGACATCACAACTCACGTTTCTCAAACCGTTCTGATCGCCTGCAGCCGAGACTGACGCTGGATCGAAATCGTTAGGGGATGTCTATCCGAATTCCGGTAGTGGCCGACTTCTCAACGGCGTCGACCACCCGGTGCGCGATGAGGCCATCTGCGAACGTTGGCCACGGGTCGTCGCCGTGTTCCGGGGGCATCCCTGCCATGGATCTCAGCATTCTTTCGGCGTGTACGCGCGGGAAATCTTCGAACGCCACATGAACTCCTTCTGGTGTTGGTTCGTCGTGCAGCCCAGTCGTTCCTGCCCCGGCAACCTTCATTGCGGTCGACTGGTTTCGCTCCTCTTCCATGAGGGCAGAACCTCCCGACCCGAAAAGTTCGATACGTCGAAACCCGCTTCGTCCAAAGGCAACCTGGCTGACCTGGATGATCCCGGATGCCCCACTGTTCATGTTCGCGACAAACGAAGCGGTATCGTCCGCGGTCACTTCCCCCAGTTTTCCGTCTGACGTCGGCCTCGTTCGGACTACTGTTGAAGCGGTTCCGGCAACCGAGCGGAACTCTCCTGCGAGCCATCGCACGGTGTCGATCATATGAATCCCGACGTCGAGGAGCGACCCTCCGCCACGTTCACGCATCATTCGAAAACCCAACGGTGCGAGCGGATTGGCGCGGATGTCCTGATGGAATGTGATCGTGAAATGCCGAAGTTCACCGATCTGTCCGGACCGGATGATGTGCCTGAGGTGACGGAATGAAGTGGTCGACCGGTACGTGAAATTGACCGCCGTGCGCACCCCGGCCACGGCGGCGCGATCATGCATCTGGGTTGCTTGCGCGAGGTCGATGCCAAGTGGCTTTTCACACAGAATGTGCATGCCTCGCTGGGCTGCTGCAAGCGCCATTGAAAGGTGGATGTCGTTCGGTGTCGCGATCACGACGGCATCGGGACTCGCTTGGTCAAGCATCGCCTCGTAATCGCTGAACGCAAGTGGGATGGCATTCCGGTCGGCGACGTCCTGCGTTTTCGCTGGCGTTGGTCCGAAGACCGCGACGACCTCGGCCAAGTCAGATGCACACAACCCCGGGATCAGGACGCGTTGCGCAAACGAGCCGACGCCGGCTACCGCAACCCGGAGCCGTGGCGTCCTTTGCCTTGTCATCGCAAAATCCTCCAGGGAATGGGTCGGGTGGCATGTGCTGGTCACGGGTGTCTGATGAGGACGCCTTCACCGCGAGAAAGGATTGATGGTCTGTCACCTTGCCATCACGTCGCTGCCA
The DNA here is from genome assembly GCA_009693165.1 of Chloroflexota bacterium. Taxonomy (GTDB): domain Bacteria; phylum Chloroflexota; class UBA11872; order UBA12225; family UBA12225; genus UBA12225. The sequence goes on along the minus strand of SHXX01000028.1, from coordinate 4,530 downwards.
GTGCTTGACAGAACTACGGAAAGTTGACACGCGGATGATATCCTTGGCCGGTCATGCCCTCGGTTTCCTAACCGCGACTCACCGTTCTCTTGGTTAGTTGCGACTGTGGCGATCCGACGGGTCATCAACTGATCAAAGGATCCCACGCACAATGGCCACGCTCCCCGCACCGGTCACGATGGACAAACTCGTATCCCTTTGCAAGCGCCGTGGGTTCGTCTTCCAGAGCAGTGAAATCTATGGTGGGTTCAATGGTGTCTGGGATCACGGTCCGCTCGGCGCGGAGTTGCGGAATAACATCAAGCGTGCGTGGTGGGAGGACTACGTCTACAAGCGCACAGATATTGTCGGCCTCGATTCCGCAATCCTGGCAAATCCGGCAGTCTGGCAGGCTTCAGGGCACCTTGAGAACTTCACGGATCCATTGGTTGAGTGCCGTAACTGCCACAACCGCTTCCGTGCCGACCAGATTGACTTGACCCGGAACTGCACGGTCTGTGGAAAGTTTGATTGGACTGATATCAAGCAGTTCAACACCATGTTCAAGACCTTTGTGGGCCCCGTAGAGGAAGAGGCGAGTGTCGCCTATCTCCGTCCGGAGACATGCCAGGCCATCTTTGTCAATTTCCGCCTTGTCCAAGGCGCGATGCGCAAGAAGCTCCCGTTTGGCATCGCCCAGATAGGCAAGGCATTTCGGAATGAGATCACGACGGGGAATTTCATTTTCCGCCTGCGCGAACTCGAGCAGATGGAACTCGAATACTTCGTACGCCCGGACCAGGCTGATGCGGCCTTCGAGGAGCTGCTCGGGATCAATGTCGAGTGGCTCGTCAATCACGGTGTCAGGAGGTCCAAACTGGACCTTTACGAGCATCCGGAGGGTGCGCGGGCGCATTACTCTCGGCGGACGGTCGACATCATGTACGACTTCCCTTTTGGCAAGAGCGAGTTGCAAGGAGTAGCCAACCGAGGTGACTTTGACCTCACGCAGCACGCAAAGGCGTCCGGTCGTGATCTGGACTACTTCGATGACGAGACCAACGAGAAGGTCACCCCTTACGTCATTGAACCGTCCATTGGAGTGGATAGATCGAGCCTTGTCTTCATGCTCGAGGCGTATGACGAGGAGGCTGACAAGGATGGTGTGCGTACCGTGATGCGCTTCCACCCGCGTCTCGCGCCGGTGAAGGCAGCCGTGTTGCCTCTTGTCAAGAAGGACGCCGCCCTCGTGGCTTTGTCCCACGAGGTATTCGCGTCGCTCCGGGGCGAGATGCTTGTTCTCTATGACGAGTCTGGCGCGGTGGGTCGGCGCTATCGGCGTCAGGACGAGATTGGAACGCCGTACTGCATCACGGTTGACAGCCAGTCCTTGGAAGACCGGACGGTCACCATCCGTGACCGGGATAGCATGCAACAAGTGCGATTTCCCGTGGAAGGAATCCGCGATGAGATCAATCGTCGCCTACGCCTTCCGTGGACCCGTCCCGACTAATCTGACCTCAGGCGGTCGACAAACTTGAGCGCAGTAGTCGGTGTGTCTTCGGCCCCCAGAAAGGGGGGCCGGCCCACTGCCTCGCGATACGCCTCCGTATACTCCTACGGATGTGCACGCCTGCTAGATGGTCGTGAAACCACAAAAGCAGACACCCGGGGACAAGGCCACGAACGGACCATCGTTGTCCCCTAACCCAATGGACAGGAAGATCACAATGCCATCATCAAAGGGCGCTGGTTCGCCGGACAAGTGGGTATGGCTGTTCCGTGAAGGGAACGGTACGCTTCGCGACTTGCTTGGAGGGAAGGGTGCCGGTTTGTCTGAAATGACGAATGCCGGACTTCCCGTGCCTCCGGGTTTCACGATTACCACGGAGACGTGCGTAGAGTACTACCGGAACGACAAGCACGTTCCCACCGGCTGCTGGGATCAGGTTGCGGTCGCACTTGCCGACGTGGAACAAGCGAGTGGCAAGAAGTTTGGGGATCCGGTCAACCCGCTCCTGGTCTCGGTCCGCTCCGGTGCGAAGTTCTCGATGCCCGGCATGATGGACACCATCCTGAATCTCGGCCTGAACGAAAAAACTGTCGAAGGTCTGGCAAAGGCAACCGGGAACCCACGTTTCGCCTACGACTCCTATCGTCGTTTTATCCAGATGTTCGGAAGCGTGGTCCTTGAGATTGAGAAGGACGCGTTCGAGCAAGCGCTTTCCGCACAGCGTGTAAAGGCTGGCGTGCAGTCCGACCCCGAACTTTCTGCGTCCGATCTTCTTGCTGTCATCGCAACGTACAAGGGAATCGTTGAGCACCATACGGGCCACGCGTTTCCGTCGGACCCGAATGAGCAGCTCCGGGGTGCAGTTGAAGCAGTCTTCCGGTCTTGGAACAACGACCGGGCAATTGTCTACCGGCGTCGCGAGAAGATCTCGGATGATCTAGGTACGGGTGTCAATGTCCAGACCATGGTGTTCGGAAACATGGGTGACGACTCGGGTACCGGGGTCGCATTCACAAGGAACCCGTCAACCGGCGTGAAGGAACTCTTTGGAGACTACCTTCGAAATGCGCAGGGTGAGGACGTTGTCGCAGGTATCCGTACGCCGAAGCACATCACCGAGATGCGTGATGACCCGATGCTTCCCGGTGTCTACAACGAGTTTGTCGAGATTGCCGAACGCCTCGAGAAGCATTATCAAGATATGCAAGATCTGGAGTTCACGATTGAGCGTGGCAAGCTTTACATGCTGCAGACCCGTAATGGCAAGCGGACTGGTGGGGCTGCGGTCCGGATCGCGGTGGACCTCGCAAACGAGGGCGTGATCGATCGGAAGACCGCGGTGCAACGCGTCCCGCCGGGTGACCTGGTTCAGCTTCTCTACCCAGTCATTGACCCGAAGTCGGGTGCCAAGCCAATCGCCACGGGCATCAAGGCCGGTCCCGGCGCTGCAATTGGCAAGGTGTGCTTTACCGCCCTGACCGCCGAAGCCGAGGGCAAGGCCGGTGAAAAGGTCATTCTGGTGCGTCGCGAGACGTCGCCTGAAGACCTGCGAGGCATGATCGAAGCGCAGGGCATCCTGACTTCCACCGGTGGTCCTACCAGCCATGCTGCCGTCGTGGCGCGCGGGATGGGCAAATCATGCATAGTTGGCGCCAAAGACATCGTCATTAGTGATGACGAAAGTCACTTCATGTGCTATGGAGTGCGTGTAAATGTTGGAGACTTCATTACACTGGACGGCACGACCGGGAACATCTATGTCGGTCTCGTACCGACCGTAGAGCCGGAGCTGGGGGACGATTTCGGCACCTTGATGACGTGGTCGGACGAGTTCCGCACGATGCGCGTTCGTGCGAACGCGGACGTTCCGCGCGACGCCATCAAGGCACGTGAGTTCGGGGCCGAGGGTATCGGTCTGTGTCGGACTGAGCACATGTTCTTCGATGACCCGAATCATCCCGAAGAACCACGCACGCGCACGATGCGTGAAATGATCCTGGCCGACACGGTCGCCGATCGTCGCCATGCGCTTGAGAACTTGCTGCCGTTCCAGCAGCGGGACTTCGAGGGCCTGTTCCGGGCGATGGACGGGTTTCCGGTCACGATCCGCACGCTTGACCCGCCTCTGCATGAGTTCCTTCCGCGCGAAGACGAACAGATCGATGAACTCGCTCACGTCACGGGTCGCACTTCACTTGAGGTAAGGCAGCGGATTGAAGCCTTGCATGAGCAGAACCCCATGCTTGGGTTCCGTGGTTGCCGGCTCGGGATCCAGTACCCGGAAATCACCGAGATGCAGGCGCGGGCGATTTTCCGCGCTGCGGTTGTTGTCGCTCGGGAAGGTGTCGTCGTCCATCCGGAAATCATGATCCCGTTGGTCAGCGACCTGAACGAGTACCGGGCCCAAGAGAGCATTGTTCGCCGGGTCGCCCACGAGGAACTGGACGGATCTGGCGTTCATATCGAGTACATGGTCGGCACCATGATCGAGTTGCCTCGCGCTGCCCTCCTTGCGGACAAGATTGCCGAGCTTGCCGAGTTCTTCTCTTTCGGCACCAACGACCTCACGCAGACCACATTCGGTCTATCGCGCGACGACTCGAGCCGGTTCCTGCCCATGTATGTTGAGCGCCGCATCCTGAAGGACGATCCATTCCAGGTCCTTGATCGGGAAGGCGTGGGACAGTTGCTCGAGATTGGCACCACCCGCGGTCGCAAGACCCGTCCCAATCTCAAGGTTGGGATTTGTGGTGAGCACGGTGGCGAACCGTCTTCCGTGGAGTTCTGTTTCCAGACTGGTCTGGATTACGTGTCTTGTTCACCTTTCCGGGTTGTCATCGCACGTCTTGCGGCGGCTCAGGCGGCACTCGCGACTGGTGAGCGCGACCGCTAGGGATCATCTGCATAAGGTAGCGGTGGGGGAGTGTGATGGGGAATCATGAAGGCATGAACCAACTGAGCCTGATGACGGGATTCGAGCGCGGGACCAAGCGGACGGTCAAGCAGGTGTTCCTGGAGGAGATGCTGGCGGTGGTGCC
>SHXX01000027.1 GCA_009693165.1 Chloroflexota bacterium | reverse complement strand
CCGCCCGCTGGCCAGCGAGGACGAGCGCCAACTTGCACTGGACGCCTTCGTGGAATACTCCAACCACGACCGACCGCACCTTGGCATCAACGGCCTCACCCCCCTCGTCCGCCTCGCTTCCCTGTCAACAACCTTGTGAGAGACAACACTTAGACCGCATCTTCCTCGCTACACTTTCCCCAGAGTAATGGAAGTTCACGTTCGGGTACCCGCTAGGAACTCTGGGTTCACCCGCCGCTCGGCAATGATCGGGGCCACTGTCGCCACGTCATGCGTTGCGGCCGCCAGTTGGCAGCTTGCATCAGCGTCCAGTGTTTTCGATCAGAAATCACGCGCGTCCGGTATGGACGAACCGCTTGTGGACGAGAGAACGACCTCCGCAATCCAGACGTGCCTCGACGCGCGTTCGGATGCCCTAATGCGTGGCGATCGGCAAGCCTTTGTGGCGACCATCGATCAACGTAACCCTACGTGGCGTCGCATTCAGGGGGATGTTCTCGACCTTTCCGCACGAGGAGGGTGGGGTCCTGCAGCAGTCTATTCACCGGTCCGATTGCAGGAAAAGCCGCTCGGGTATGTCAAGGCATTCCTCGAGGTCTCTCCGTCGCGAGGGATGGCGCCTGCCGAACGCACGGCGTGGGTCTTCTCACGGCAGGTGGATGGCACGGTCCTCCATGCGGAGCCGACCAATGACGAGCTGGGGATGCGTCAGACCACACCGATCGGAAGCGTCGTGCTTTCGCATTACGATTGGGACGCTGACATCATTGACCGTGTTGCCGCCGTCGCACAGACGGCTTGGGCGCGCGTCTCGTCGATTATTGTGATGCCCGAAACGATCCGTCCGATCATTTCCTTGAACCCGACCTATGCAGCGCATTCCGGTCTGCGAGGCTTCTCTACTTGGGCCGCCTACCTGCCCGGGTCGCTGAATACCGTGCTCTTGCGTTCACTCGAGTCATTCGGCGCGGGGCCAGTCCCGATTTCTGAGACCGAAGATACTCGCCTGCTCATCCCACTCACCCACGAGCTCACCCACTTGGCAAACGATTGCATTCTCTCGATTGTCAAAATCCCGCACTGGATGTCCGAAGGGCTTGCCGAATACGTCGCAGACAACTTTCGGACGCGCGAATTTGCGTTGGCCGTCGCTTCAAACCGGCAGTGGAGTCTTGACAAGGCAAGTGAGATCATCGAATGGGGAAGCGATGTCTCACGCGGGTATACGGCAAATGACGTGTCTCTTGCCTACGCGCACGCATCTCACGGAACCCGGTACTTTATGGAAAGGTTCGGGATTGCCCGGTTCTGGGAACTCGCCCGTGATTTTGCATCTTCCCGACGATGGTCCGAAAGTTTTCAGACCGTCACCGGTGTGTCATGGAGTGACTTCGGTGCTGACTGGTTCCGTTGGTCGAAAGGCATCTTCGCCGAGGGATTGACTGCAAAAGGTAGCGGCGTCGGGGCCTGACCGGGAATCATGGTGGCATGAACCAGTTGCGCCTCGCGAACGGTTTCGAACGATCCACCAAGCGCACGCGCCGGCAGGTCTTCCTCCAGGAGATGCTCGCCGTCGTCCCGTGGGACGGCCTCGTCGCCCGGATTGCCCCTTTCGCCCCGGCGGGGGCCACGGGACGCCCGCCGTACCCGGTCCTGGTGCTACTGCGGGTCCACTTCCTGCAGCAGTGGTTCGCGCTCGCCGACGAGGCGGCCCGTGAGGCGTTGCACGACATCCCGGTGTACCGCGCCTTCGCGGGCATCGACCCCGGCACCACCGGCATCCCGGACGCCACCACCATCCTGCGCTTCCGCCACCTCCCCGGGCGCCACGACCTGGCGGTGGCCCTGCTCCAGGAGGTCAACGCGGTGCTCGAGGCGCGTGGCCTGATGGTCCGCCGGGGCACGCTGGTCGACGCCACCATCGTCGCGGCCCCGAGCTCGACGAAGAACCGGACCGGCACGCGGGACCCGGAGATGCACCAGACCAGGAAGGGGAACCAGTGGTTCTTCGGCATGAAGGCGCACATCGGTGTCGACGCGGACTCCGGGCTGGTCCACACGGTGGTGACGACGCCGGCCAACGTGCACGACCTGGCGGTGGCGGGCGACCTGCTGCATGGTGACGAGGTGGTCGTCCACGGGGACTCGGGATACCGGGGCGTGGCCCGCTGGTGGGACACCCCCGGCGTGGCGTGGATGGTGGCCATGCCACCGGGCCGGCGACGGTTGCTGGCGCCAGGGTCGGCCGAGGCGGTGGTGGAGCGGGCCAAGGCCTCGGTCCGCGCGAAGGTCGCGCACCCGTTCCGGGTCATCAAGCGGCAGTTCGGCCACGTGAAGGCGCGGTACCGGGGCCTGGCGAAGAACGGGGCGCACCTGGTGACCCTGTTCGCCCTCTCCAACCTCTGGATGGCACGGCGCACGCTGCTGGCGGGGTAGGCCGCCGCGTGCCCGAATGCGCACCGGACGCCACGCCCGCGGGCCAGGGACGCCATCGGGAGGCCGGTTCCGGGGCGAAAACGGGGCTGGAGGAAGCCGCACGGGCCACGTCTCCCGGAGACGTACCTCGCACTGGACGCGAAACGTGCCTTGTGCAGCCCTTCCCTAGGTAACGGGTACGTGCATTTCCGCCACGGGGTTGTCTCATTCGCCCGGGCTATCCTTGTCTCGCCGCCACCTGCCAGATCGCCGCGTCGAGCGTGTTGCGCATCAGGACGGCGGTAGTCATCGGAAGCGTTCCACCCGGGACCGGTGAAATCCAGCCCGCGATTTCACGCACATCGTGGAAGCAGACGTCACCGTGGACTGTCCCATCCGCGTCATAGGTCGTCCCGAAGTCCACAACGACTGCGCCAGCACCAACCATTGACCGGTCAATCAGGCCCGGCCTCCCGGCCGCCACACACAGGATTTCTGCTTTCCGGCATTCTTCCGCAAGACCTCGCGTCGCCGTATGGCAGATGGTCACCGTTGCACCTGCGCTCACCATCATCATGGCGAGTGGTCGCCCGATAACTACACTTCTCCCAACGATCGTTACATGCGCCCCAAGCAGCGGGATCTCATGATGGCGGAGGAGTTCCATGCCGCCAAGTGGAGTGCTCGGAACCAGCAGGGGATGACCAAGGGACAGCATGCCTGCGTTGTGGGGTGTGATCCCATCGACATCCTTGAACGGAGAAAGTGTTTCAGCGACAACCGAGGATGAGTACGGGCGAGGTATCGGCATCTGAACGATCACACCGTGTACTGATCGGTCCTCGTTCAGCTCGTGAAGTGTGTTGCGCAGAACCAGGTCGTCGCCATCCGCGGGCAGTGCAACGTGACGGCATTGAATGCCGACGCGGCCTGCCACGCGCGCAAGTGCGCGCACGTACGCAGCAGCCGACCGGTCGCCACCGGCCATGACCGTGACAAGCCCGGGAGCATATCCATGTTCCGCGGTAAACGCATGCACACGCTCGGAGACATCGGCGCGCAGCGCAGCCGAAGCCTCAACCCCGTCGAGAATGGCAGCAACCACTACCCGCCTCCAGTTTGGCCGTCAGACGTGGGCAACTGGTGGTTCATGCGTTGCCACGCATCGCGTTCCACGCGACTAGGCAACGGCGAGTACCCTCCTCGCCTCCTGCAGAGAACGCCGACCCCCCTGGACGCTTGACCAGTTCATCGTCAAGGACCGCATGCACGCGATAGTGGGTCTCAAGCGACACGTAACCCGCGTATCCATCCAGAAGAAGGCGGTCAAGTTGGCCCTGTACCCCCACCTCACCTTCGCCAAGGACCGTCGCTACGTGTTTTCCGCCATCGATCACGGAATCTTTCACGTGAACGTGGGCAATATGAGCCTTCACCCGGTCATATCCGCTGGAAACCGCATCCTCTTCGCCCGACCAGAACGCGTTGCACGGGTCCCAAAGTGCCCTGACGGTTGGCGTCGCAACTTCGGTTAGGAACGCATCGATCTCGGCCGACGTTGCCACATTGCACGTGTGTTCGTTCTCGATGATCAGGCGGACCTTCCCGTCCGCGGCAATGCGCGCAGCCTCGCGAAAGTGTGCGGCAATGTCGGGCGTGCGTGTTTCCGGATGCTCGACGCGCCAGAACGTGAACGCTCGAACAAGGTCCGTCCCAAGCGCATGCGCGGCATCGATGCAGCGCTTGAGAATGTCGAAGTTTTCGGCAACCTCGCCAGGATCATCAAGCGCACACTTGAATACGGGTGAGGCGAGTGATGCGATCGCAAGTCCGTTGGCGACGGCCGTATCCCGAACGCGATTGAGTTGTCCGACGGTCATCCGATCAATTCGTACATCCCAAGCCGTCCTGATCTCGAGACCATCCAGATGGAAGTCTCTTGCCATCTTGACTGCGACATCGAAGTCCTGCGAGATTTCGTCGGTTATCACTGCACGCTTGAACATAAGCGTCAGTGTAGCCAAGGTGAGCGACGGCGCGTCAGCTTCAGCCCCATCCAAATGGATCCTGGCGGCGTATGACCACCGCTATTCCGTGGCGTCGTCGTAAGACCCCGACAAGCCTCCGATCCGATACTGAAAGTCCCTTTGCTTGGGGCGCATCAGCTCCGAACGGGTCCCGCTTCTCTAGGCGGCGGTCTAGGATCACCATCACGACGGCAGGAAACGCGGCTGCAAGGAGCACAGCATCCGCGATTGCCCTCTGAACCGGGCGGGCGTCCTGCTTGAGTACGGTAATCGTCACGGCAATTCGGACTGGCCCAGTCCACACCTCATCCACACCATCAGTCTGAGAATCTTCAGCGGTTGAAGTTTCACCACCATCAGGCGGTGGGGCAGCAACTCCGCGGGTCACGACCAAATCCGGAGAGACACGCAGTCCAAGGAAGCCCGGGACCGCCCAGCGTCCGTCGCGTGACACCGTGATCGCGTCAGTCGGACTGAAAGCATCCCCGATTGCGCGTTCAGCATCCGCCGCCAGAAAGACTTCGCCCGCTCGCGCCGGATCGAACTCATCTTCTTCAAGCGCAACAGCCACACGATGCACAAGTGCTTCAATTTCCTGGCTTGAACCCGTAGGTCCCCCGCCTCCCCTGACGGAGCCGCTTTCGCCAACACTTCTCATGCCAACATCGTATCCATCGCAACGACTGGTTGAAACCGAATTCGTGCGTTGGCCAATCACGACGGTGCCGTTACACTTTGATCATGGCCGAAGTGACTTGCGCCCGCTGCGAAAAGGTTGGTACTGCCCTCGACCACTTGCCGATGGCCGGCGCGCGCGGGGCTTTGGTTCGGTCGCGCATCTGCGTGCCCTGCTGGGAACTCTGGGTTGAAGAATCCAAGTTGCTTATCAACCACCACGGGATCGAGGTAGCCGATCCCCAGCAGCGGAAACGCCTCTATCCGATCATGGCCGAGTTCCTGAAACTTCCGGAACTGTGACCCAGTCCAACCAGTCAAGTACAATACCGAGGTATAGCGGTTATCGGCGACTACTTGGATTGGGGCCTCGCTGACGTAATCGTCGAGATACGAGCCTGATACTCACGCCCATCCGCTATCAGTAATGTCAGTCACGACGAGGTTTTGTCGTTGGAGTGACCAAATGGCACCCTGAGGGGTGCGCAGTTTCCGAGGAGAATGAGTGTGCTGCGGATGCGTCTAACGCGGACCGGTGCCAAGAAGCGACCGAGCTATCGCGTGATTGTGACCGAGAGCGAGTTCCCGCGCGAGGGTCGCCACGTGGAAATCATTGGTCACTACGACCCGATGACTTCCCCTGCAACTGTCAAGATTGACACCGACGCTGCGGTCAAGTGGCTCCGCAACGGGGCTCAGCCTTCGGATCGTGTTCGCATCCTTCTCCGCCACGCCGGCATCCTGAAGGCATGGGAAGAGGCGAGGCTGGCTGACAAGCGCGCGGCCAAGGCCGCGGCGTCACAGTCGTCCTGAGGCCCATAACCATGAAGCCACTTGTCGAATTCATCGCCCGAGGCCTTGTCGACGAACCCGATGGGGTGGATGTGCGGCAGCGTGACGTGGGACGCACAACAGTCGTGGCACTGACGTGCGCGCAAGGCGACACCGGAAAAGTTATCGGCAAGGAGGGTCGCGTGGCAAAGGCCATGCGAACCCTTTTGGCTACCGCAGCCACCCGGCGACGTCGCCGCGCCATCCTCGAAATCAGTTGATGGCCTTCTCGCCATCCAACCGGGGCGGGCCACCATCCCGCTCCGGAACACGCGTCCGATTGGCGCATCCTAAGCCGGCTTTATCCTCACGCCAGTCAGTGGGTGAAGGTCAAGTAGGTAGGGCAGATGTTGGTAACCCGGTGGCTTCCGTTCCCACACGGGTCGCGACCGAGTCCAAACCGACCCCAAAACCCCGCCCGACGACCTCGCCAGATTCCGAGCTTCGCCGCACGTCCGTTTCCTCGCGTCGTCCCGCAACGGTAGAAACACCTGACGGGTACATCGCAGTCGGTCAGGTCATGGGCGCCTTCGGGCCCCTTGGCGACTTGCGTGTCCAGGCATTCAGTGACCGCCCAGGCCGGTTCAAGACTGTGCAGCGGATTTTTGTCGGACAGTCACTTGCCCCGGCGCGCATCTTGCGCCGTGGGGTCCACGGCATCGGGTTGACACTGCGCCTCGACACCGTGACCACACGTGAACGCGCCCGTGCCCTCTTCGGGGAATACCTTTACCTTCCCGACGCTGAGTCAATCAAGCTTCAGCCTGGGGAGTACTTCATTCACCAGCTTATCGGTCTCTCCGTGTCCGACGAGGCCGGAACAGATATTGGTCGCCTCACCGAGGTCATCCAGACCGGCAGCAATGACGTTTACGTTGTCAACGGCACGAAGGGTGAAATCCTCCTACCAGTCATTCCTGATGTCATCAAGAACGTCGACCTTGACGCCAGCACCATGACTGTCCACCTTCTGCCCGGTCTCGTCGACGACTGATCCCGGGGCGCACTCACAGCGGTACGTGACGCCAAGAGAGTCGCGTGATAGTGACAGTAAATGCGTATCGACATCCTGACACTCTTCCCGGAAACGGTATCCCGAGCCTTGTCTCACAGCATTGTCGGTCGCGCCATTAGGGCATCGGTCGTTGACATCCGCGTCCACGACCTCCGGCAATGGACGACTGATCGGCACCGAACTGCGGATGACGTTCCGTTCGGCGGCGGCGCAGGAATGGTCCTGAAGGCTGAACCCCTAATTCAGGCTATCTCGGACATCTGCGGCGGTTCAGCCACCGAGCAAGTCGAGCGCATCCTTCTGTGCCCGCAAGGTGATGTGCTTACCCAAGCCACTGTCGCCCATCTTTCGGCTCATTCGAGGGTCCTTTTGGTTTGCGGTCACTACGAAGGCATCGACGAACGCGTCCGCGCTTTGATGATTGACCGGCAGGTGTCTATCGGTGACTTTGTCGTTTCCGGTGGTGAACTGCCGGCACTGATCCTTGCAGATGCAATCGTCAGGCTTCTCCCCGGCGCACTGGGCTCCCCAGAATCCACGGTGGACGAGAGCCACACCGAGGGGTTGCTTGAGTATCCGCACTTCACCCGACCAGCTATCGTCAACGGACACGCAGTACCGCCCGTGCTCAGGTCGGGCGACCACAAGGCAGTTGATGAGTGGCGCCGGATGCAGTCAATCTCGCGGACACGCGAGCGCCGGCCAGACTTGTATGCCCGTTGGTGGGTTGCCGCTCAGGTTCGTAGAAGCATGCGAACCCGTCCTATGACGAAGCGAAACAAGCGCGGCAGCGGGCGCACGCCGCCCGACCTGTCGGGTGGTAAGATTGTGGTTTAGTGAGGCGAGGCATTGCTTCGTCAGGCTCATTCATCACTCGCACATAGACTGCGGTACCGTGCCGTCATGCAAGTGCGCATTCCGCGGAGAGATCGACCATGGCGAACGTAATCGACGAACTCAATCGTGAACAACTTCGTACAGATGTACCCCAGTTCGGCCCCGGAGACACACTCCGCGTCCAAGTGAAAGTGACCGAAGGCACTCGTGAGCGCCTTCAGGCATTTGAGGGCGTGTGCATGCGGTACCGCGGAGGAAGCGTCCTGACCCGCTTCACCGTTCGCAAGATCTCTCAGGGCATCGGTGTGGAACGCACGTTCCTTCTCCACTCCCCAAAGATTGAGCGGATTGAAGTCGTGCGCCGGGGCAAGGTGCGTCGTGCGCAGCTGTACTACCTGCGTGGGCTTACTGGCAAGGCCGCCCGTATCAAGGAACTCCGTCGACGCTGAGGCCAGCGATCGGCGAGCTTGTTCACGAGGACACCCTGATCCGTGAGGGTGTCCTTTCCTTTGTTGGCGTCGACGAAGTTGGGCGGGGCGCCTGGGCAGGCCCGATAGTCGCTGGCGCCGCGGTCCTGAACCCTGATGTCTACGCCGACAGGTCCCTCCTTTCAGCCGTCGATGACTCGAAGCGTCTGACGCCAGGAAAACGTGAGCAGCTCGCTCTTCAAATCGTGAGCGTTGGGACCGTTGCTCTTGGGTGGGTCGATCCGTCGGCTATTGACACAATTGGCATCGCCCAGGCCACCCATCAGGCGATGAGATCCGCCATCCGGGCGCTTTCGGCACCCTCGGCGGATGCACTGATTTGTGGTGAGGGATGGTTTGGGCGCCGGGTGTCCGGATACCCAATTTCGCCCACTTTTATCCTTGTTGACGGGTACCGGATTGCGGGGACTGAGCTCCCGCAACAGGCCATCGTCCGCGGAGACCGGAGTTGCCTTTGCATAGCAGCAGCTTCCATCGTCGCCAAAGTAGCGCGCGATCGCTTCATGACCGATATCGCCGACCGCTTCCCCGCATTCAAGTTCGCCGACCACAAGGGCTACGGCACGCTCACCCACTTCCGCGCGCTTCGGGCACACGGTCTCACTCCTTTTCATCGACGGAGTTTTCAGCCAATGAAATACTTGGTTGGCCGAAACGATTGGATCGGAGGGCTCCTCGCACCGCCCGTGGACGACCGTGGTCCGTTCCGCCGGACAGTTGAACTCGATTTCTTGTGAAATGCGACGTGCGTACCAGGCGACTGGCAAGACATCTGCCATGGGATGATGGCACCTGTGCCTCGTGACGCCGAACATCCTTCGTGATTGACTGACCGCCGACGTACCGCGTTCCTTGGTGAGACTATCGCTGCCGAGTTCGCACGCACCCAAAATTGGGAAATAATCGACAGGAACGTGGGGGTACCGCCGGGTGAAACTGACCTCGTGGTCCGGGATGGCGCGATGTTAGTGATCCTTGAGGTACGTACCCGACGATCTGCATCGCACGGGACAGCCGCGGAAAGCCTTACCGCTGCGAAACGTCGAAGAATGGGCTCATGCGCGTTCGAGTATGTGGAACGCATCGGGATGCATCCGGATCAAGGATCATGGCGCAATGACCTGACCGCGGTCACCCTACTGCCCGGAGCGTCCCGGAACGTGGAACACTATCCCCATGTCCTCAGTGAATGACATTCCAGAGCCAGTGGTCGGCACACCCACCCATCGTCGAACCCGCCGCGTCAGCGAAGAGCGACGGTGGTTCCTGCAAACCATGCGGGCCCAATTGCTCGGCGCACGGGCACTTGCAATCCTGGCAATGGCAGTTGCAATCGGTTCGGGAGCATGGTGGTTGGTAGGTACGACCGGTTCGCCAATGATCGGGATCGGGTTCATTGCGTTGGGTGTCGTACTCAGCGGAACACTTTATTGGTTCATTCAACTGATGTACATGATCGGCGCACCCCGGTAGTCACGGGACCGTTGCGGCGAGGGCACGTTCAAGGACCGGGCGCGCGAGTGGTGCAGCCGCCTCGGCACCCCATCCTCCGAACTCTCGCAGTACCACCACGACGACACGTGGAGCGTCCAGCGGTGCGATCCCTACGAACCAGGCATGATCAGGTTGGCCGGACACACTCTGTGCGGTTCCGGTCTTTCCCCCCACACGCACGCCCGGAACGGCGGCGGCTTGTGAAAAACCTTCTTCAACAGCCAGTCCGAGCAAGGCCCGCATGCTCCCAGCGGTCGAAGCCGAAACCGCAACTCCTAGGGTTGTTGGGGTAGCCCGTCGCACTGTCGCGCCCATCGCCCCATCGGTTCCAAGCTCCCGAACCTCCCCGATGATGTACGGGCGAGGGACGTCCCCACCGCGCGCGATGGTTGCGCCAATTACCGCCACTTGCAGGGGAGACAACAGCAGTTCGCCCTGCCCAAAACCTGTCGACGCCAAAAGCGGGGCCGGCATCGGAGAGGTTCGCGAAAGACTGGTTGCACTGGTGTCCAGATCAAACGGGAGTGCGGTTCCAACGCCAAATCGCGAGGAGTACTCGCGCAAGCGCGCTTCACCCAGCTTCAGGCCGACTTCAGCGAATACCACGTTTGACGACCATGCAAATGCATGAGCGAAGTCGAAGGACGGACGTGGAGGCTTTTCCGCATCGGTGATGCGAAACCCGTCAATTGTGGTCTCTCCAGTTGCATCGGTGACAGGCGTCGAAGGCGTCATGATGCCCGCATCCAGCGCCGCTGCGGCCGTAACTACCTTGAAGGTGCTGCCAGGGACATAGAGGCCCTGACTCGGCCGGTTAATGAGCGGCCTCCCTTCATCGCCAAGCAGCGATGCCCAACGTTCATCGACATTCCTGGTGTCTAAAGAGGGTTGGCTGACCATTGCAAGGATCGCACCGGTTCGGACATCCATGACAACAATCGCTCCCCGGCTGGTTCCGAGAGCTGTCGCCGCGATGGCCTGAACTGCAGGATCGATCGTGAGGTAGACGTCGGCACCCTGTCTCGGCACCTGGGCAAGCGACCTGAACGCGTTGGCAACTGATGCCACACCGGTTCGACCAGCAAGTGACGCGTCCTCGGCACGCTCGACGCCAGTTACACCGTATCTAGGCGACCGATACCCCACCACGGATCCAAGGGAAAGGTCGTGCAGCGTCCGATTTCCATCGGGCGCACTATCCACAACGACCCGACCCTTTCGGTCAAGTATGCGACCGCGCACAACGCGACGTTCATCCTGCGCAAGCCTCGGATTGCCGGGTGCCAACGCCAATTCTGGCCCCGCGACCACCTGCCAATATCCGACGAGAGCCGTCAGGACCGCCAACAAGGCAAGGAACACATTCCCCACTTGTCGAATGGACGAGATCACAGTCCCAATGTCCGACCGGGCCCCTCGCGACCCCGAGAGAGGTTACTGGCCTTGAGCGAAACGCCCTGTTCCAGAAGCAATCTCCGGTCGTCGCGCCGCGCTTGATCCATCTGTTCCTCGTGGGAGATGCGCAACAGGAGCCCAACGACGAGAAAGCTGCCAAGCAGCGACGATCCTCCATACGAGACAAAAGGCAGCGTCACCCCAGTCAATGGAATGAGCCGAAGGTTGCCTCCAACGATCACGACCACCTGCAAGACAATGATTGCGACGAGACCGGTAGTGAGTAGTTGGCGGTACTGCTGCCTTGCCTCAATCGCCATGCTGAGCCCATGCGTTGCGAGAACGGCGTAGATCAGGACCAAGCCCACCGCACCCAGGAGCCCAGCCTCTTCGGCGAGTGCCACGAACGAGTAATCCGTATGCGTCGCCGGAACATACAGCGGGTATCCGTTTCCGAAACCCCTTCCAAACAAGCCACCACTGCCTAGCGAATACATCGCTTGAACAATTTGAAACGACCGACCAAGCGGATCAATCCAGGGATCGAGCCAAATCTCCACTCGAAGCCGTACGTGGGCGAACAGGAAGTAGCAAAGCGTCGCACCCCCGAGGAAGAGACCTATCGACACAATGACGTACCAGACCCGTCCGAGCGCGACATGCAGAAGGGTGAGAAAAACGCCGTAGAAGAGCAGTGCCGACCCGAGGTCCCTTTGGACGATGAGCAAGAGTAGGCAAAAGCCCCACATTGCGGCCACGGGCAACAAGTGCGGGAGTGGTGGCAACGGCAGAACCCAGATCCTGCGGCGAGACTGCGTCAATTCGTTTCGCTTCTCGACCAAATATCCAGCCAGAAAGACCACGAGCAGCACCTTGAGAAGTTCGCTGGGCTGAAATACGTACCCGCCAAGGCCTAGCCAAAGCCGGTCACCGCTTCCATTCGGGTCCGTGCCCGCCACAAGTGTCAGCGCAACGAGAACAATCCCCACCACCGCAATCGAGTACTTGAACCGTGAGAGGAGATACGTCTCCCACGGCCCAACCGTAACGGTCATCGCGACTGAAAGCCCCAGGACAATCCACAGGAGCTGCCTCGGCGCGAGCGCGGGAACCAGCCGTGTGACAAGAACAATTCCGATCCCCGCCAAACACGCGACCAAAGGCAGCAGCAACTGGCTGCTCCTGGTACCCGCGACAACGAGCACAAGATGGCACACGACGAATGCAATGACGAACCCGTATGCAGGCCAGAACCGCTGATCCAGCAAACTCCGTTCCCAAACCGACGACAACACCCCGACCCCAACAAGGCCCGGCGCAAACCCGAGCATGAGCAACCCGAACTCCACCCACCTGGGTCTCAGCCAACGTCGCCGGCGAGTTGCCCCCTGAGTGCGATTCTGCGAAACCACGTCGCCCAATAGCGACCGTGACCCAACGGCCATCATCGTGTCCGGCCTTCAACTGGCGCTGATGGATCGACGTATCGCCAAACCATTGCCCCGAACCTGACCAAGTCGCCTGTAGCCAGCCGAGCGGGGGCGCCAATCCGGGAATCGTTAACCGTCGTACCGTTCGTGCTACCGAGATCAACGACCAACCACCCGCCGCCCGGCGCCGGGACAAACTGTGCATGTTGAGAAGAGACCGCATCGTCAAGGACGAGAACGTCGCATGGTGAGCGTCTTCCGATCACGATCTCACGTTCCAGGTCGAGCACACGTCCGATAGGGCCATCTGCGGGGCCACAGACCTCGAGGATTAGCCGACTTGCTACCGGTTGAATCCCGACGCCATCAGGTCCGTGGAACGATGATGAATGGCGGAGTTGCCGTCTCAACACAAGAAACGTGACGACAACGAACGCATAGAGCGAGACGGTGAATACAATCCGAAGTATGAATCCGGTGGCTTCGGTCATCGTCAGCCCGGGTATCAATGGATCCTCCAGACCAACTTCACGCCCTTCTTTGGAGGTCGGATGCTCGTCATGGCGTCGCGGTCGCTGCCATCGTGACTTCGACCTCACCCAACCGGATTGTGGAACCGGACACAATCATCGCGGCGGAGACGCGGTTCCCATTGACCTCTAGCCCATTTGTACTGCCCAAATCCTCGATTTCAGCATCAAATCCGTGCCCATCGACGCTTTCGACGACCCGAAGCGTCGCGTGGTGCTTCGAAATGCTTTCGTGAGGAATTACCAGATCGTTGCCGACAGGCATGCGACCGATTGCAACCGACTGTCCTAACCGAGCTGTGAATGACCCCGTAGACCCGTCTGGGGCCACCCACACAATCTCAATGCCGGATACGAGCACCGGCACCTGACGTCGCTTTAGTGTGGGAATGACGCGCGTCCCTCCATCAGCCATTTCGTCGAACACTTCGCTGTTTCTTGGCGAGGGTCCCTCGGGCGACGTCGGCAGAACTCCTGAGGATTGGACACCCGTTACAGGGTCCACGGTGGCAACTTCGACACGGCATGAACCGGATGACTGATGGTCGTCCACATGGATCGTGACCGACGGCATCCCATACAGGTGGAAGCCTTTCTCAGCGGCACGCTCACGCACGTAGCGCGCAAGTTCGCTCTCGAGGCTCCCTTGGAACTTGGACAACGCACCAAAGTCGCCGACACTCAAGAAAAGGGAGTAGCGGTTCGGAACCACTGGAAGGTTCCACGTGATCATCTGGTGATCATCCATAGACTGTGCAAGACGACGTGCGAGGTGCACCGGGTCAAGGCGGCCGCCGAACAGGCGACGAAACGGCCCCTCTACAACTGACTCAAGCAGCGACTCAAGTCGTGCCAGGGCGTTCACGACACGTTGTCCAAGGTCATTTCCGTTCGTGCCTCAGCAACATGAACGAACGGCAGTCTCCGGGTGGTCGCGGATGGCTCCCATTGGGTGGAGACCTTCCGGTGCGGTGTGGGAAGATAGGCAGGTGAGGGGTCTCAGTGGAGTGGCTTGGCGCGACGCGTGACGTCGTCATCATCATGGTTGCATTGACTTCGCTTGCTGCGAACATTGCACTGTTCATTTTTGCTTGGAGACTTTGGATCCTTGTCAAGTCGTTGAAAGACGAAATGGCACCAATCCTTGCGTCAGTGCGCCGTACGAGTGAGACCGTGCGAGGGACGAGCACAATCGTCGGTAATGCCGTAATCAGGCCGGTCGCCCGGTTAGCCGGACTGGCGGCTGCCGCCCAGTCCATGGTTTCAAGCCTTCTCACCATCGCGAGGGGCGGAATCCGATGAAGATCCGCGATCCGTGGCTTGTCGTCGGGTTCATTGCCGGCGGCTTGATTGGTCTGGCGATTTCATGGCTATTCGCGCCTGCTTCGGGCAAGACCACGATGTCAAAAATCTCCGAGGACATGGCGAGGGCACGCTCGGAGGCACGATCAGCCGGCAAGCGAGCTGAGGCCGACATACTCGGACGGTACGAAGACTTGCGCCGGTTCACCGCAACCATTGACGAAGGTGCGGGTTCATCCCCCATGGCGATGCCGATGACCGTCGGGAACGGTAGCGTTAGGGGACTACAGGTGACCCGGTGAAGCAACTCATCTTCTGGGTAGTCGGCGGCGTTGTCGGAACACTTCTCGGCTCATGCACAATCGGAATCGCGGCATCGGAGTTCGGTGGCCGGCAGTACGTTGGGGCGGCCCGCGATATCGGAATCTTGGTCATTGCCCTGATGACGTGGATCAGTGCGCTGATTGGGTTGGTGATCTGGTTTTCCCTTGCCACCGGAACGGGCTGGCTAAACGGCAGCGGCGTCCGAGGAATGCGATGGATTGCCGGCAAAGCAGACCGCACCGAACATGCCACCAGCGACTACCTCGGCCGCTTTGTCGTAAAGCCGGTGGCACGGACCATGGGGTTTGCCTCGGAAGTCGCTTCCGTTGGTCATCACGTCGCCAACCGCAGCCGCGACGCGAAACGGACCGTGGTGGAAGCTGTCTCAAGTGCACGCACGTACTCAAGCGATATGTGGCGACGGGCCACTCGACGCGCGCGCATCGTGATTCAAACCGGCGTGGACGGCCTCCACGACCTGCCAACCCGATAGGCAGACAGCGCTGGCCCTTGATCGATGACGCGTGTGTGCAGGCGTCACGTCTATCGAGTGACTGAAACCAGATCTGGTGCTGGCACACCTTTCGGTGTGGCAACGATGTTCTCAACCACCGTCAGCGCTTGCGCCACCACTTGATGCATGTCGTAATACTTGTACGTGGCCAGTCGCCCCGCAAAGAAGACATCGGGCGTCGTCTCGGCTAAATCCCTGTATTGTCGATAGAGGTCAGCGTTTTCAGGTCGGGGCACAGGGTAGTACGGGTCTCCATCATCCTTCGGATATTCATAGACCACCGAAGTCTTTGGGTGGTCCTGGCCGGTGAGGTGCTTGAATTCCGTGCTTCGTGTAAATGCATGGTTGTTCGGATAATTCACCACAGCGACAGGTTGGGACCACTCCCGCGCCTGCGTTTCAAATCGGAACTCGAGCGAACGGTAGGGCAACTTGCCAAACCTTAGATCAAAAAACTCATCAATCGGACCTGTATAGATCATTCTATCAAAAGGGATCAAGCCCATCACCTCACGGTAATCCGTATTCAACAGGATCTTGATGTTCGGGTGCGCAAGCATGCGTTCGAACATCCGGGTAAAGCCATACTTGGGCATTGCCTGAAAGCTGTCAGTGAAGTACCGACGGTCATCCGTCACACGGGGGGCAATCCTGGCGCAGACGCTCGCGTCAAGTTGTGATGGATCAAGCCCCCATTGCTTGCGGGTGTAACCCCGGATGAACTTGTTGTAGAGGTCACGACCGACGCGGCTTACCACGATGTCCTCAGAGGTCCGGACCTGCTCGACTGTCTCTGCAATCGACGCGAAGTACGCCGCGCATGAGGCATCATCCTTAAGATCAAGTCCGTATAGTTCGTTCACCGTGGCCCGGGATATTGGCATCGGAAGAAGCCGTCCGTCGACCTCGGCAAGTACACGATGCTCATATGGACGCCATTCCGTGAACCGCGAGAGGTAGTCCACAACTCGTTGCGAGTTTGTATGAAAGATGTGTGGACCGTATCGATGCACCAGAACACCCGCGTCATCGAAATGGTCATAGGCATTTCCGGCAATGTGTGGCCGGCGATCACAGATCAGAACCCGCTTCCCTGCCTGTGACGCAAGACGTTCCGCAAGGACTGCACCCGCAAAGCCCGCACCGACGATCATGAAGTCGAACGATTGGCGCTGGTGAATGCTTGGCGTGACGAACCCCGGGAGGGTGTCTCCTGACCTAGCACTTGAAGCAGAGTGCAAGGAAGGCTCAACGGCGACTGACACGGCACGATCGCTGGTCCGCAACACACCGTTCATTTGTCACATGTTCCTCAAAATGTTTGACATCAGCCAGAGTTGAATGCCACTTCTGGATCCGATCAACGAACGCCTGCGGGTTCGAGGCAGGCCAATCGCAATTCATCGTCCATCGTGCGCGCGATTGCGTCCCATGTGTTGCGCTCCAGAACCACTTGCTCACGCACAATCCGGGCCAGCCGGTCTGGTTCACTCTCAACCAAGGCCTGATCGACGAGAGAGGCAAACTCGGCGGCGGTAGCCCCAATGCTCACCACATCGCCGTATGACTTGACGACGTCGATTACCGGCGTAGATACGATCATTCTGTGGGCCGCCATGTACTCAAGGGTCTTGGTCGGGCTAATGAACCTGGTGGCGTCGTTCAAGGCGAACGGCATCATGCATACATCTAGGCCCCGGACATAGTTTGGAAGTTCGGCGTACTTCTTTGATCCGAGGTAGTGGATATTGGCCTTCCTCGGCAGGTCGGATTCCTCGATTTTCAGCACAGGGCCAATCATGACCCACGAAACTTCCGGACGAAGATCGCTCACCTGCCGAAGAAGCTCCAGATCCATTCGTTCATCGATCACGCCGAAGTAACCAACGCGGGGTACGGATATCGCTTCAAGGTCCACCGGTATCGCGGTCGCTGGGTCAAACGCCTTTCGGAAGTGTTCGATTTCAACCCCACTTGGGAGAGTGACTACCCTGGGGTGCAACCGGGACTTCGCCTCACCAAGACTGCGCCCACCTGCAAAGACCACGCTGGCGCGTGCAAGCAATTCGCGTTCACGGGAAACGAGTTCCGGGGGTGCGAAGCGGAAAAGCGATAGCTCATCCATCGCGTCGTACACGACTGCCTCGGGACACAGGTCGCCAATCGCCGGGAGCAGCATCGGCGTATAGAACCAGAGGACATACCGCCCGATATTCTCGGAAGCCACGAGCTCCTTGAGCAGGCGTGCGTACATCTCATCCAGGAGCGGACCGCCTCCGACCCCTGGATCACGACATATCGGTT
Source organism: Chloroflexota bacterium (assembly GCA_009693165.1). GTDB lineage: Bacteria > Chloroflexota > UBA11872 > UBA12225 > UBA12225 > UBA12225. Next base: position 6,282 of record SHXX01000027.1, on the reverse strand, counting down.
GGGCAGTCACCACACCAGTCAGGTTCGTGGAAAGCGGCACGCCAACCGGTTCCCGATTGAGCCTCAACGAAGCACTAACTGGGGCGTGACCGGCCGATGCTTCAAAGATCGGTTCTTCGATGAAGTAGACCCGCCGGGTTCGTGCAAATCGTGAAAGCAGCTGCTGGGGACGCTGCCAAACGAAGTCCCACCGCAGGTGGGATAGGCAGATGATGGTAGGAAGGGGTTCGGTAGCGCCTATCGACGCATGAACCTGCGCATTGGTGTCACCGAGTTCCGTCAATGCGTTGCCCCTCTTACAGACCCGTCACCACCTCGCACCGTGGTCAAGCCGAACAGCTGCCAGCAAACGAGCTCCAAGCAAGATCCTGTGTGATGCAAACCAGACTTGCGAATTTGCTCAGATCAGACTTCAGCCTCGCCGCACACTAGGAAAATATACCCGCCGCTGATGCGGAATTCTCTGGATTACCTCGACGTCGGGTCGCTCTGTGATCAACCTGTACGTATACCGGAACAATCCCGACGGGAAACTTGGTCCTCGCATGACAACCCGGTGGCACCATGCACACTGGAAGCGGTACACAAGTGCTCATGGATGAAGCGTCTCTGCGCGAACTCTTGAATTCGGTCGCCTCTGGAAGCCTCGCGGTAGATCAGGCCGTTGGTCGACTGCGGAGTCTCGACACGGGTGACATGGGTTTCGCCCGGGTCGATAATCACCGATCCCTGCGTCGAGGTTTCCCCGAGGTAATCTTCGGGGAAGGCAAGACATCTGACCAAATCGCGGCCATAGCCAAGCGCATCTACGACTCCGGCGTGCCAATGCTTGCAACCCGATGCACGTCAGATGACGCAAACGCGGTCCGTGTGCTTCTGCCAGAGGCCCGCTACGACAGCGTTTCCCGATGCGTTGTCGCCCTACCCCATCCGTTAGCGAAAGTGCCGGGTCACGTCGTCGTCGCAACCGGCGGCACTTCCGACATTCCGGTTGCCGAGGAAGCTGCGCTTACGGCATCGCTTGCGGGTGTCACGGTTGATCGCCTGTGGGATGTGGGCGTCGCTGGCATCCACCGCCTTCTTGAAAACCGTGACCGATTTACCGCTGCCGACGTGATCGTCGCCGTTGCGGGGATGGAAGGCGCATTGCCAAGCGTAATCGCCGGCCTCGTCTCCTGTCCCGTCATTGCCGTCCCCACAAGCATCGGGTACGGAGCCGCCTTCGGGGGTCTCGCCCCGTTGCTCGGAATGCTCAACTCGTGCTCGCCTGGGGTCGCAGTTGTGAACATTGACAATGGCTTCGGTGCCGGTTACCTCGCTGGCATGCTGGCCCGACAAATTGCCAGATAAGGGCTGCTGTTCGCTCAAGCGACCGGCCCTGCCTCTCAACTCAACCGGCATGAAGGATGCAAACCAAATGAACGACGTCCCCAGTTCCGGCGCGAACTCTGTTGGCAACCACTCGATGCCGTCACCCGGACGCGCCGCGTACTTCGAGTGCTTCTCCGGGGCAAGTGGGGACATGATCCTCGGTGCACTGGTTGACGCTGGCTGGCCTGTTACCGATCTCGAGGCGGCCCTCAAGGCTGTGGACCTGGACGGTTGGATCCTGGAGGTGAAGTCAACCAAGAAGGGCGCCCTTCGTGCGACGCAAGTGACGATCCGTGTCACCGGTCCGCAGCCCGAGCGCACGGTTCTCGATATCGCTCCAGTCATCAAGGCGAGCCGGCTATCGGAGGCCACCAAAATTCGGGTCCTCGGGCTCTTCGACGAACTTGCCAACGTCGAGGCACTCCAGCATGATGAAGCGCCCGAGACTGTCCACTTCCACGAAGTCGGTGCTGTTGATTCAATTCTCGATATTGTCGGGGCGGTGGCGGGCCTCGAAGCACTTGGCGTTACTCACGTATATGTATCGCCGATCAACGTCGGCGGCGGGACCGTCAACACGCGGGACGGCATCCTGCCTGTTCCTGGGCCGGCAACACTTGAGCTGCTCAGGCGTCGCGACATACCGATCTACGCGACTGAATATGGCCCCGAGTTCCTTACCCCTACCGGCGCACTTGTCCTCGGGTGCCTCAGCAACGGGTCTGGACCGTTCCCAGCGATGCAGGTTGAACGGATCGGGTACGGGGCCGGACAGAAGGACTTTCAGATCCCCAATGTCCTGCGGGTATCTATCGGCCCTCTGTCGCCTGGTCGGCGAAACCGGGCCCCGATTTCGGTCAGTGAGATTGAAGAGCCCGGCGGACATGACGGTTCACCTGACGCAGACCATTCGCACGGCTTCCCGACCGGGCATGACCACGATCACGGTCACGACCACTCACACGAACCGCACGCATTTGCAGCGACACGTGCTACCGAGAGTGGCCGAACGCTCGCCGATGCAGTGACCGTATTAGCGATGGGACAAGGCGAATCGCCCGGATCGCCCGTCGTCGAACGTCAACCCCTGAGCGGTGGAGTCATGCCTGACCAAACAGCGTCACGACCTTCAGAAGACGGTCGCTACGTTTCCGACGATGTCGTGCAACTTGAGACTAACATCGACAATATGAGTGGCGAATGGTTCGGTCACCTCACCGATGTCCTTCTGTCCCGCGGGGCACTCGACGTCACGTTGATTCCCGCGCAGATGAAGAAGGGACGCCCAGCGACCATCGTGAGCGTCCTCGTCAAACCAAGTGACACGGACCGTGCGGTGGCGACGATCTTCAGTGAAACTACAACGCTGGGTATCCGGGTCAGACCGACGCAACGGGTAACGCTTCCCCGCAGGATCGAACGCGTTTCAACACCATTTGGACCCGTGCGGGTAAAAGTCGCTACTTTGGGATCCTCAGTCCGGGGCGTTTCCCCCGAGTTTGACGATTGTCGTGAAGCAGCGCTGAGAACCGGCGCAACCCTGCAATCGGTCATGGATTCCGCCCGAGATGCATGGAACCGAAAACGCGTCGCGACGACCCCCGCTGCAGGATGACCGCCAAGACATCCACGGATTGCGAGGCTGGGCGCCTCCGTTGAGTTCGTCACAATAGTGCGTCCACTCACCAGTTGTCCCAAGCAACACGGTTTATCGACAGTGCTCAAGGAGTCAACTACACGACCGCTTGAGCCTTGCTGATGTGAACCACATTGAACACCCCAGCCAGTGCGATAATCGGATCCGAAGGATCGGGATGACGCAAACACTTGCCTCTAGAAGCACGATTGTCGCGCCGGCTGAAGCCTATCGGCTCACGACCCCACCGGGTACGCGGGTTGAACTCAGTGACATCGCGCTAAAATCACTCGACGCGGCGGTCGCCGGCCTGACGAGAAGTGCCGTCGGCACCATGCGTGGGCGGTCGGTCACCATGTTGCAAAGTGCGATTGGCACAGCAATCACGCGTCGCGTCGAGGCACGTTGGTCATCATTGGGTATCGCGATCGGCGCACGCATCGATGCGACAAATGTGATCACTCAGTGGCTAACCGGGGCTGTTGTCAACGCGAACAATGTCTTCGCAATTGCCGTAATCGCACCAAGAGTGAATGGACAGATCACCTGTCTTGTTGACACCAAAGGTGCCTTGGCGTTTGGACTTGGCTTAGGCTTCGCATCCGCAGTGCTACGGCTGATCCGGCGTCGGCTCTGAGCGAGTCCCACCCAGCCGCATCCCAAAGAAACGGAAGGGGGAGCGGTCAACTGACCGTCTCACCCTTCATCGCTTCCATCAGCCGGATAATCCGGCGTCCGCGACGCTAGATGTATGCCTCTTGGGTATCACGGTCGAAGATGTGCATCTTGCTCATGTCGAGCACCATCTCCACCTCATCACCGATGTCGGCGCGGGTCCGAGGGTCGACACGCGCAACCATCATCTTCTCTCCAGCCAATAGGTAGAGATAGATTTCCGCACCCAAAGGTTCGGTTACGTCAACTCGTGCACGCATCCGGGCGTCAGCCTCGACTTCCGGCGGAGCGTACTTCGGCTCGTACATGTCCTCCGGACGAATGCCGAAGAAGCACTCACGGCTCTGCTTCTTGAGCAGTGGCTCGAGGCGCTCACGATGCGTAACCGGCACTGGAAGTCGGAAACTTCCGCAGTTCACCCACATGTCAGCCATGTCGCCTTCGATCTTCGCGTCAAGGAAGTTCATTGAAGGGCTGCCAATGAACCCGGCCACGAACATGTTCTTCGGGTGATCGTAGAGAACCTGAGGGGCATCAATCTGCTGCAGGTCGCCATCGCGAAGGACCGCAATCCGGGTTCCCATCGTCATCGCCTCAACCTGGTCATGAGTGACGTAGATTACCGTGGTCTGAAGGCGCTGGTGCAAGCGGATGAGCTCGGCACGCATCTGGACGCGCAACTTTGCGTCGAGATTGGACAGCGGCTCGTCCATGAGGAAGACCTTGGGTTCTCGGACAATCGCACGCCCAAGAGCGACACGCTGACGCTGTCCACCGGAGAGTTGCTTCGGCTTGCGCTTGAGCAGGTCGGTCAAGCCCAACAGCTCGGCAGCATCCTGAACTCGCCGATCAATCTCCTTCTTTGGCGTGCGGCGCAACTTGAGACCGAACGCAAGGTTGTCATAAACACTCATGTGAGGGTAAAGCGCGTAAGACTGAAAGACCATCGCAATGTCGCGGTCCTTCGGAGCCACGTCATTAACCAGACGGTCTCCAATGAAGACGGCGCCTTCGCTGATCTCTTCAAGACCAGCGATCATTCGAAGGGTGGTGGACTTGCCACATCCGGACGGTCCGACCAGAACAAGAAACTCCTTGTCCTTCACCTCGATATTGACGTCGCGGACTGCGGTGACCTCACCGAAGCGCTTCGTCACATGTTCCAAGGTTACGCTTGCCATTCCGCGAAACTCCTCACACCAATTGATCCGGCACCGGATGGGTTCTGTTTTATCCGCCCAGTCCTGGGCAATTAGAACCGAACGCGCACGCGACCGGACTCTACGACGCTTTCACGTCCGACGGAAACAGAAATCTCCGGCCATCGGCCGTATTCCGTCGGTGTGGTGAACCGACGCTCAACGGAGGCAAAATGCCTACCGCAATCACGTCACCGAGTTGACCGCACTTGTCAATCCACTACGGTGGCGCCAGTGTAGCATCGCTTAGGGCTGGCGCGTACCCGTCGAGAAAACGCGGCATTTGGAGGCGGACACTTTCGTGACAAGTTTGGTGATCGGGACGGCGGCTGGACTGAACCCGTACGTGGCACTGCTGGTCGCCGGAGCGATTGCGGGATGGACAGGTCGGCTTCAATTGTCGAGTGAACTCGGCGCGGCAAGCGAGACAACGTGGCGCATTGTCACGCTTGTCGCAGGTGCCGCGCTGGCGATTGACCTCACTTTTGGCAAGGTCCGACGATTTGCGGGGGTGATGCGTCGTCTGAGTGAGACCGCCGCAACCGGCGCAGGGGCTGTCGGGGCCTCAATGGTTTGCCCTGACACTGTTCCAATATGGGTGGCTGCCATCGGGGGATCCATCGGTTCGTTGGCGATTGCCCACCTGATCTCCAGAATTGCTTCCCACGGCGCAAGGTCGGCCAGGTGGGTGCGCATGGGCGACGTCCCGGTCCTCATGGGAGCTGCGACCGCTGCGGCGATAATCATCCCCCTTGTCGTCGCGCTGCCAATCGTCGGAACCGCACTAGCGATATGTTTGTGGATCAGTGTCGCGAGCGGCGCCTTCATCATTAGCCGGCGTACACCCGGATTGCAGCTCCCACCCGTCTCAAAGAAGGCCACATCCGATCCTCCCAAGGCATCTTGAAGATGCCCGCGGGTACGGACCTATCGACCTAGCGACTTCTTCAGAATATGAAGATTTTCGAGCGCAAGTCCGGTTCCGAGCGCCACACAGTCCAGCGGGCGTTCAGCAACGTGACAGGGAATGCCTGTGACGGTGCTTAGTAGTCGGTCGAGATGTCGCAGCATGGACGTTCCACCAGTCATCACGAGGCCCTTGTCGATGATGTCTGATGACAACTCCGGAGGCGTACGCTCTAGCACGTACTTGACCGTTGAAACAATTTGCTCAAGGGGCTCGGCAATCGCCTCGGTAATCTCGTCGGACGTGACTGTCACCGTCCGAGGCAAGCCTAGGATCTGGTCGCGCCCGCGAACCTCATGGCGCAAGGTTTCAGACAGGGGCAGTGCACTGCCAACCCCGATTTTCACCTCTTCGGCCATGTGATCACCGATGTTGAGGTTGTACCGTCGACGGATGTAGGCTCCGATGGCTTCATCGATGCGTTTCCCGCCGAC
>SHXX01000026.1 GCA_009693165.1 Chloroflexota bacterium | reverse complement strand
CGGGTACGGGGGCCGGCCGGTGAGCCCGGCAGGCGCGTGCGGCGTGACCAGGGCGACCAGGGCATCCCACGGCACCACCGCCAGCATCTCCTCCAGGAACACCTGCTTGACCGTCCGCTTGGTCCCGCGCTCGAATCCCGTCATCAGGCGCAGTTGGTTCATGCCTTCATGATTCCCCATCACACTCCCCCACCGCTACCTTATGCAGATGATCCCTAGGTCCTAGCCCTCAGCGAACCCGCCAAGGTTCATCAGTGTCCGGTGGGGCTTCACGCACTTGTGAGGCCCCATTGCCTGCAACTCAACCCTCTGGTACTGATTCACCGGAAAGAACGGCTGGCATCTTTCTTTCACCGGTTGGATACCTGTCTGCATCCCGGTGCCGGTACTTTTCCAACACTTCCTCAAGGGCGGACTGCATGTCAATTCCTTGAGAATTGGCGAGGCAAATCAGGGTGTAGACCACATCCGCCATCTCCGACCCAAGGTCTTGAACGGTCTCGGTGGGCTTCTTCGGCTTTTCGCCGTACAGGTGGTTTACGACGCGCGCCAGTTCTCCCATCTCTTCCGTGAGCCGCGCGAGTTGGGACAGAGGGTGCCAATATTCCCACCCTCGATCCGCCATCCAGTTGTCGACAAGAGCTTGCGCGTCACGCAGGGTCAGGTCATCGTCACGGGAGGGACGGGATGTCACGCCCGCGACGCCCACGCCAATCGCGCATCGCCAACTTGCTGGCGCGAATGCTCGACCGCCAGTGCGACGCGATTGGGCGCGGTGCCTCCGGGAATGTCCCGAGACGCGACCGAAGCGGCAACCGTCGTCGCAAGAAGCGCATCGTCCTCAAAGGCCGGGTGATACTCGCGAAGTTCACGGCTTGTCATATCGGCAAAAGAGCGACCGTCAGCAAGCCGGTCCATTACAAGGCGCTTTACGACTTCGTACGCAGTCCGGAACGGGACGCCGCCACGAACAAGGTAATCGGCGAGGTCGGTGGCAGTTGAATATCCCGCAGACGCACGTGCAGAAGCTCGGTCACGGTCAATCTCAAGTGATGACGTTGCGACCGTGAGTGCGCGCAATGCACCCCGCACCGTCCGCGCCGTATCGAACAGCGCTTCCTTGTCATCCTGAAGGTCACGCCCGTACGTCATCGGCAATCCCTTCTGAATCACAAGGAGGTGTTGGAGGTGACCGAACACACGGCCGGCCTTTCCTCTGGTGAGTTCGGCTGCATCAGGATTGCGCTTCTGGGGCATGATGCTGCTGCCCTCAGCCCACCGTGATGAAAGGCGCACAAGGCCGAATTCAGAGGTCGCCCACAACGTGATGTCTTCGGCAAAACGTGAAAGGTGCGCGATCAGGATGGACGACGCCGAAGCAAACTCTATTGCGAAGTCCCTGTCAGAGACCGCATCCATGCTGTTCGCACTTATCCCAGAAAAACCAAGTGAGCCGGCCACCAGGTCGCGACGGATTGGGAATGAGGTTCCCGCTAGGGCGGCTGATCCAAGCGGAAGGATGTTCGCGGCGTGCCAGACCGCATCAAACCGAACGACGTCTCGACGAAGCATCTCGACGTACGCGTGAAGGTGATGGCCCCACGTAACTGGCTGAGCGTTCTGAATATGCGTATATCCGGGAAATGGTACGTCCGCGTGCAAAGCAGCGCGCTCGATCAGGGCATCTTGCAGGTCGCAGACTGCGTCCACAATTTCAACGCACGCCTCGCGGACCCAAAGTCTGACGTCCGTTGCCACCTGATCATTCCGGCTTCGTGCCGTATGGAGGCGACGCCCCATGTCCTCGCCGCGACCCGGGAACCGCGCCTCAAGAACTTGCCGCAACCGCAACTCGACATGACTGTGAATGTCCTCACCAATCGGAACCAGGCGGTGACGGACACCGTCGATTTCAGATAAGACTTCACCCAAACCCGCCTCGATTGCCGCGGCATCATCTGGTGGCATGACGTCTGGCACAGCAACGGCAAGCATCCTGACGTGCGCGATGCTGCCAGTGATGTCCTGCCGATATAGGCGCCAGTCGAACCGGATGCTGGCCGTGTAGTCAAAAACCGCACGGTCAAGCATCACGCCAGTGACCGTCCCGAGTTCACCAAGTTCGGCGAGGTCTGGCAGCTCGGCAACGTCAATCGCTGAGAGCTGTGCGTGTGTGATTGGTGTCATCGGTCATGTCCGTCGGTACGAATTAGATGTAGGAAAAACCGGCGACGGTCACACGGGTGCCCGCCCCGGTTGCGGGCCAGTTCTACTTGCCGTCTCAATGTGACGATCCGCACGCGCGGCCAAAGATGTCAAGGAACCGATCGCACTCTTCTCGACTAACGATCAGCGGCGGCGCAATACGGATGGTCTTTGTCGAAGTGCGATTGACAAGGAGGCCATCCTCGCGGCATGCGTCAAGAATGGCATCGGCACATTCGTCTTCGAACTCGATGCCCATCCAAAGGCCAGACGCACGAATCTCACTGATCCCCGCGTCGCCTTCTGACTTGAGCGCCTCAAGGCCCGCCAGGAGATGCGCAGTCATTGACCGGACATGTCCCAAGACATCATTCTCCAGGATGTACGACACAACCGCAAGCGATGCCGCACAAACTAGCGGGCTTCCTGAATACGTTGACCCATGGTCGCCGGGGGCAAAAACGGATGCATGCTCCTTCGACAGGCATGCCCCAATCGGCAGTCCGCCGCCAAGGCCCTTCGCAAGGGTCATCACATCCGGTTCAATCCCGTAGGCTTCATAGCCCCAGAGGTGCCCAGTTCTACCTATCCCCGACTGGACCTCATCGAGGATGAGCAGGATCCCGTGGTCATCGCACAGCTTGCGCACACCATGGAGATACTCGGGGGTTGCCGGATAAATGCCACCTTCACCAAGAACTGGCTCAAGCATGATCGCGGCGGTGTTCGGACCAATCGCCGAGGCCATCGCTTCCAAATCGTTATAGGGGACGTGCTTGAACCCCTCAGGCATGGGATCAAACGCTTCCTGATAGTGACGATTACCCGTCGCCGCCAGCGTCGCCAAAGTACGCCCATGGAAACTGCCAAGCGCGGTGATGATCTCGAACGCCCCATTCCGGTTTAACTTGCCCCACTTGCGGGCGAGTTTGATCGCGCACTCATTTGCTTCGGCACCGGAGTTGGCATAGAAGATGCGATCCATGCACGAGTTGTCGATCAACAACTTGGCAAGCTGGAGCTGGGGCACCGTGCGATAGATGTTGGATGTATGGATCAGCGTTGAAACCTGGCGCGTAACCGCCTCGACAATTACCGGCGCGCAGTGTCCGAGAGCATTAACCGCCACACCCGCCAGGAAGTCGAGATACTCACGACCTGTGTCGTCCCACACCTGGACACCCTGCCCGCGAACAAGAGTGAGTGGCTGGCGAGCAAAGGTACGCATATAGAGACTGGCCTCGGCCTCGCGAGCATCAAATGGAGCCGAAGACGAATGAGTTGTGGTCATTTGACTACCTTTTCAAGATGGTGAATGCACCAAAGACGCAAGTATCAGGAGCCTCGAAGCCCGCCACTTCCGACAGAAGCCATGCCCAAAGTCAGCAACGTGGCAAGCCTGCAAGCTTAAACGCTGTCCGGGAGGTCTCGCACGGTACCACGCGAAACGAATCTTTGGGTCACTTGTTGTGAGGCGACCCCCGGGGCTACGGCACGAAGACCGTTCCGGAAGTCGCCTGGCTACGCAAGTGCACCCCGATTGCGTCAGCATCACTGCCGTCGGCGATCGCTGCACGGGCGCCACCATCCAAGGCGCGCAAACATGCATCCACCTTGGGGATCATTCCGCCGGAGATCACACCCGATGCCCGGAGTGCCGCGCACTCAGTCCGGGTAAGTGAGGCACGGACCGCGCCAGTGGTGTCTTTCACGCCTGGAACATCGGTGAGAAAAATAAGTATTTCCGCACCCGTTGCATGGGCGATGTCCCCTGCAACCGTGTCAGCATTGATGTTCAGAAGCCCATGTTCCCCGAGGGCAATCGGCGCAACTACTGGCACGTAGCCAGCATCCATCAGCGCGTGGAGCGGCCTTGGATCGACGGTGACAACCTCGCCCACAAACCCAAGGTCTGGGGTGGTCATCCGCTTCGCCCGCACACAACCGCCGTCCGCACCTGCCATCCCGAACGCCGGGGTTCCACTGAGTTGCAGGATGGCGACAAGCTCCTTGTTGATCTTGCCGGCAAGCGACATCGTCGCTACTTCAAGGGTCTCCTCATCGGTGACACGAAGACCGTCAACGAACTTGGCAACTTTCCCGATACGCTTGAGCCAAGCTGAAATCACCGCCCCCCCACCGTGGACCAAGATTGGCCTGAACCCGGCATCAAGTGCTTCGCGCAAGTCGCGGATGACAGCGGCGCGATGGGGCAGTGCTGACCCACCCAACTTGATAACAACCGGTTTCCCACGGGTCTCGTTCATGCACTCGCCCATCCGACCTGGAATGAATTAGGTAGTGTAGTCACTATTCAGCCGAACGTATTCGGGCGTCAAATCACAGCCCCATGCCGTGGCCTCACCTTCACCAAGATGCAGGTTGACCGAAATCGACACCTCAGCCCCCCTCATCTGCGATGACGCACGTTCCGGGTCATACTGGGTTGCAACTCCACCGCGAACAAGCGTCATGTCACCGATCGCAATCTCAATCCTGTTCGGGTCAAGTGCCGCGCCGCTGTATCCAGCCGCACATGCGATGCGTCCCCAGTTCGGGTCGGCTCCAAGAACCGCCGACTTTGTCAGGTTCGAACCGGCGATTGAGCGGGCGACACGCCTTGCATCCTCCCGGGTCGCAGCACCGCTGACGTCGATAGTGATGAACTTGGTCGAGCCTTCTCCGTCACGCGCCATTGCCCGCGCTAGCTCGCCGCACACATGCCCGAGAGCCGCCTCGAAGTCTGAACACTCCGGTTGAGTCCCATCCAACGCTGCGCCAGTCCAAGCCTCTCCGTTCGCGATGACAAAACACGTGTCATTGGTCGACATGTCACCGTCAATCACGATCATGTTGAAACTGTGATCAACCGCACGGCCGAGCGCTTCTTGTAGGTAAGCCGGCGAAACCGCGGCGTCCGTCGTCACAAACGCAAGCATCGTTGCCATGTGTGGCGCGATCATCGCCGCGCCCTTTGCAATGCCACCAACGGTGACGGTCATCCCATGCGCCACAAATGTTGCAGCAGCTGACTTCGGAACAGAATCGGTCGTCATCATCGCCGACATTGCCGCATCGCTGCCGTCGGCGGTTAGGTGCAGAGACTGAATGCCACTGCCTAACCGAACCATGTCGAGAAGAACGCCGATCACTCCGGTCGAAGCAACGAATATTTCATCGACCGGCACGCTGTAATCACTACCCGGACCGTCAGCAAAACGACCGGCCATCTGGCGGGCGTCGGCAAGTCCTTGTGTACCGGTCGCCGCATTCGCGTTCCCACTGTTGAAGACGATTGCCCGTTGCCGTCCACCGGTTGAGCGCAAATGTTCCAGCGACACCAGAACTGGAGCGGCTTTGACCAGGTTCTTCGTGAAGACTGCGGCCGACGTGGCCGGACCCGTCGACACGATTGCGCCGACATCCGGTCGACCACTTACTTTCAGGCCACACGTACCACCACCAGCGAGGAAGCCCTTCGGTGACGTGCAGTTACCGGAAATTGGAACGATGCCCATGGTGTCGCACTCCCCGAAATCGACCTCGATGAATTCTATCGGCGTGAACCAGGCCCAGTAATGAAATTGATCCGGTCTCCTGTTTCGGAAACCGGATCAAAACGAGTGCAGGAACGCGTCCTAGATGAACAGCGGTGCAAGTACGAGAGTGATCGTGCTTAACAGCTTGATCAGAACGTGGATGGATGGCCCTGCAGTGTCCTTGAAGGGGTCACCAACCGTGTCACCAACCACCGCTGCCGCATGAGCATCTGAGCCCTTCCTATATGACAGACCAGTCGCCGGGTCTTTCAACTGGCCAGACTCGATGAACTTCTTGGCGTTGTCCCAACCGCCGCCAGCATTGTTGAGGACAGTCGCAAGCAGGATCCCGGTCATCGTTCCGACCATCAGGAACGCTGCCGCCGCCTCCCACTTCAAGACCAAACCGACGGCCACTGGAGCGAGCACCGCCAGGATCCCTGGAACGACCATCTCCTTAAGGGCGGCCTGGGTTGCAATGTCAACACACTGCCTATAGTCAGGCCTTGAAGTTCCGAGCATGATCCCCGGGTCAGACCTAAACTGGCGTCGAACTTCCTCGATCATTGCCTGGGCCGCACGCCCGACTGCGCTGATGGCAAAAGAGGAGAAGAGGAACACCAGCATTGCTCCAAGGAATCCACCGATGAAGACTTCGACCTTCGAGAGGTCAATCGGGGTCTCCTTGCCCGTTATCATCCGGATTTCGTCAAGGAACGCCGAAAAGAGCAGGAATGCTGCCAAGGCTGCCGAACCGATCGCATAGCCCTTGGTAAGGGCCTTGGTGGTGTTCCCCACGGAGTCGAGCGCATCCGTGTTCTCACGAACGGAGTGAGGCCACTCCTCACCATTCTCGTCGAAACTCATCTCGACGATGCCACCCGCGTTGTCCGTGATCGGACCGAAGGTGTCCATCGCCAGGATGTATCCCGCGCTCATCAGCATTCCCATCGTTGCGATGGCGGTACCGTAGATACCCGAAGCGGCGCTGTTTGCACCGAGACCAAGTTCAGGCCCGGCGATCACACCGATCTTGTACGATGCATAAAGCGCCAGAGAAATCACGATCGCCGGGGCAGCTGTGTTCTCGAACCCGATCGCAATCCCCGCGATGATGTTCGTCGCCGGACCCGTACGCGAGGCATTTGCGATCAACTGGACCGGACGCCAGCTTCCGGCGGTGTAGTACTGAGTGATGTAGACGAACACAACACTCGTCAGGATCCCTACCAGACCGGCCCAGAACAGCGTGTTCGACCCAAACATGGCAACGGTTGCCACGTACATGCCGACAATCGACAGGCCCGCTGTCACCCAGAACCCGACGTCAAGCGCCGCCTGAGCACTACGTCCACCGTCACCGCTGACCACGCCCCCTGTGCGTATCGCAAAGATTCCGATGATCGATGCGATCAAACCGAATGCGCGGACGATCAGCGGAAAGAAGATGTAGACTGGATTCTTCGTGATCGTGAAGATCGTCACTCCGAGGATCATTGCGCCGATGTTCTCGGCCGCCGTCGACTCAAAGAGGTCGGCGCCACGCCCGGCGCAGTCGCCAACGTTGTCACCCACAAGGTCCGCAATAACCGCGGGGTTGCGCGGATCGTCTTCAGGGATGCCTGCTTCAACTTTTCCAACGAGGTCGGCACCGACGTCCGCAGCCTTGGTGTAGATGCCACCGCCCAACTGAGCGAAGAGTGCCACGAAACTCGCACCGAACCCGAACCCGACGATGAGTTGGGGCGCTTTCTTCAGTGCGTCGTCATTAGATATCCCGTTCCAAACATCGATAAGGCGGAAGAATTCAAACAGGCCATAGACTCCCAGCAATGACAGGGCGACGACCAGGAGACCCGAAACCGCGCCACCCCTGAGCGCAATGGTCAGCGAGTCACCAAGCGACGTACGAGCGGCCACCGCCGTGCGGAGGTTCGCTTTGACGGCAATGAACATGCCGATCAAGCCAGCCAGACCCGAGCAAATCGCACCGATCACGAAAGCGAGACCGGTGTGCCATGCGATGCTAATCGCATCGTCTCCGCCTCGGAGTCCTGCCAAGAGCAACGAGATGCCAATTGCTCCAACCAGTGCGAACAGCGCGATGGTCCTGTACTGCCGATCAAGGAACGCTACTGCACCCTCATAGATGGTGTCAGCAACTTCCTGCATCGACATCTTCTTTGGGCCGTCTACTCGATCCGACTTTATGGTCTCAGGGCCAATGTCTCGCCCTAGAACATCCCAAGCGAGATATCCGGCAACCACCACAGCGAGCAATCCCGAAATGGGAACAATCCAGATGAGATCCACGTTTCTCTCCCCCGATATCCGAAGATCGTTAAACCAAGGGAAACCAATCCAATGGCGTGTCCTACCCTTCAGCGACGGCATTGCAGTACTAGAAGATCAGTCCACCCGCCTCAGCCAGTCACCTCACCTGATGGTCAGTACACCCTGTTTTGAGCACCTTGAGTGTACCGACCTACCCTCAGCGAGACACGACACGACAACCACCCCCCGGAGACCTGACTTGTTTACTTCATCCCATCACCCTGTCAAGGGCAGCAAGCAATCGGTCCATCTCCGCATCCGATCCAACGCTTATCCGCATTGATCGGTCAAGGCGGGGTCGCGCAAAGTACCTGACGAGAATCTGATCCCGTTTCAACCGCGAGACAATCTCAGACGCGTCAGCATTTTCAACTTCAACTAGGATGAAGTTCGTCGCCGAGGGCCATACCTTCCACCCGAAGCGGCGCTGGAGTTCCGAAGCAACCCAGTCCCGACGCAGCGCAGTATCACGATTAACACGCGCGTACTCGTCCCACGCATCAAGCGCTGCACACCCCGCAACCTGGGTCAGATGGTCGACGTTATAACTGTCCTTGATCCGGTACAGCGCATCAATAACCTCCTCTGACCCAAAGGCGTACCCGAGACGCATCCCGGCAAGGCCGAATGCCTTCGACATGGTCCGTAGAACCACGACATTCGGGTACCGATCCAGCAGCGATAACGCGGTATCACCACCAAAGTCAACGTATGCCTCATCAAACACGACAACTCCGGTGCAACCGGCCGTAATCGCTTCCAGTTCGGTGAGTGGGTACGCCGTGCCGCTTGGTGCATGAGGGGTTGTGATGAACGTCAGGGGCGCGTTGACCGCCACCAATTCCCCAACTGGCAACTGCCACTGGTCCCCGAGCGGGACCGCAACCGAAGCGGCATTCTGGATGTTCGTGAGGACATCGTACAACGAATAGCTCGGCTCGGTGAACGCGATGCGATCACCCTCACCAGCGATAGCCCGAATGAGCAATGTCAGCAACTCATCCGACCCGTTACCACAGATGATGCGTGACGCTTCCACCCCATAGCGGGCACTCAACCGAATGCGAAGACCAGTGCAGACCGGATCGGGATACCGTCGCAAATCGTGAGTTGCCGCCCTCGCTACAGATTCAAGGACGGACGGCGAGACAAACCAGTTCTCGTTCGTATTGAGCTTGATCCAGCCATCACCCTGAGGCTGTTCGCCCGGGACGTAGGCCTTCAGCGCCTGGACTGACGGTCGAATAAGACCCGCACCGTTGGTTCCGGACATACACACTCCAATCACTTGCACATCAATGGTCGGTTCGTGCGAGAGGCCCGCCCCATGCATACGTTGACATGACACCTGCCATCAGACCCCTCGGTCTCGCCTGCCTGCGTGAACGCCGCGAATGACCGCTGCCGCGACGAGATCAGCGGCGGCCGCGCCAATTGCCGCGACCGTCAATTCTGTCGGACGCCCCCATCGGTGCCCATCAACGGCCGTAGCACGGTTTGGAACGTCCGGGAGGGCGGTGCTGAGCACGAATATCACGTCTCCATCAAATGGCGTGTGAACTGGATCGATCGCTCGTGCCAAACCATCGTGCGCCATCCAGGCAATTCGCAAAGCGGCCTGCCGGTCAATCGGGGCATCTGTTGCGACGACCCCTATTGTGGTGTTCAGGCGTGCCGGTGCCAAACCGCCCGGTGGCGCCATGTACCAAGGCACACTTCCAGTGCCTTCCGAGCTCTCGTGATTGGGTCGGCGAGACCCACCGACGTGACCAACCGCGTTCACGACCATTAGCGCACCGACCACAAATCCCCCGTACGCCTCATCAAGACGCAATGAAGCAGTGCCCTGGCCGCCAGGCAACGCATGGGACGGCCCGAACAGTTTGTCGGTGGTACAGCCGGTGCCTGCCCCAACCGAACCTTCAGCGACATTGCTTCCACTCGAATCACAGGCTGCGACCCCTGAGTGATGGTCGGGAAAAGCGCGCGGATCACCGATTGCGAGGTCAAAGACGACGGCTGCCGGAACGATTGGAACCACCATCTCGCCCGGACCCGATGGGAAACCGTGCCCCCGGTCCGAGAGCCAGCCCATGACCCCGGTCGCCGCGGCTAATCCAAACGCACTGCCACCTGCAAGCAAGATCCCATGGACCCTTTCCACGAGCATGCCCGGAGCAAGTAGGTCGGTCTCCCGCGTGCCGGGGGCGCCCCCGCGCACATCCACCGCCGCTATCGCCCCTCCGGGGCAAAGAACGACCGTGCAGCCGGTCATTCCGACAGGATCGGACCAGCAGCCAACGGAAATGCCGGGCACATCAGTCAATTGCCCGGAAGATTGGCGTGACAATTGACTCATGGCCGCACCTCGATGGCTACCCAACCAGGTGGAGCCGCTTCAAGCGTTCCCGTCATGTCCCCACATCTGTCGCGATGTCGTTCAATCATTGAGGCACCCGTGTTCCGTGCTGCCAGAAAGCGGCGCGTATACTCAAGGCCGTGATGAACCGAAGGCCAATCTCTGCCTTCTTCCCTTGCTTCAACGATGCCGGAACGATCGCATCCATGGTTATGGAAGCGCTTGTGGTCCTGCGTGAACTCGGTTCCGACTACGAAGTAGTCGTCGTAGAGAACGGCAGTACCGACTACGCATGGGATGTTCTTGACGAACTTGAGCGTCTGTACGGTGAGAATGGCGTCGATCCGCACGACCGAGGGCGCGTCCGCATTATCCGGTTTGCCGAAGCACTCGACTATGGGGGCGCGCTTCGTGCCGGCTTCGGTGCATGCCGTTACGACCTGATCTTTTACACAGATGGTGACGGTCAGTACGACGTGCGAGAACTTCGAAGCCTGTATGCAGCGCTCGAACGCGAAGAAGCCGCCGGCCGCCGTGTCGACGTCGTCATGGGCAACAAGCTCACGCGCCGTGACCCAATTCATCGTCGGTTCATTTCCTATGCCTACCACCACCTCATGCGGTTCATCTTTCGCTTCGAGGTCCATGATGTGGACTGTGACTTCCGTCTGATCAAGCATCACGTGTTCGACAAAGTCATCCTGACCCAGAATAGCGGGGCAATCGCCCTTGAACTGATGACAAAGGTTCAGATGCAGGGCTTCCGCACCGTTGAGGTTCCGGTGAACCATTTCCATCGGGCGTACGGAGGGTCGCAGTTCTTCCGCCTTGGTCGGATCCTCAAGGTGATTGTCAGCCTGGCGAAGTTGTGGTGGTGGTTGCGGGTCCAAGGTGGGTCTGGCGTACCATCACCCCTGCCCCAACCCTTGCCAGTTGGCGCACCTAGACCTGCGGGGCGCTAGTTCGGCGTCCGATTTCATTACATTCCGTCGCGCCTTAAATGCGGATCGACCGTTTGACCCAAACCGACCATGTACGCAAACTCCACAGCCTCGACGCATGCAGACGCGCTCGATGAGGCATTCAATGGTCGTCGGTGCCTGATTACCGGCGGCCTCGGGTTCATCGGAAGCAATTTGGCGATACGTCTCGCTGAACTCGGCGCGCGCGTCCTGATCGTCGATTCCATGATCCCCGCCTACGGCGGAAACTTCTTCAATATCGACGGAATTCGTGACAAAGTCCATGTCAATATCGCGGACGTCCGCGATCCCCATGCAATGGAATACCTTGTTCTAGGACAGGATTACATCTTCAATCTCGCGGGACAAATCGGCCACTTGGAGTCCATGGAGGCCCCGATTGACGATCTGCGAGTCAATACCGAGGGGCCCCTGAATGTCCTCGAAGCCTGTCGACGCGTAAACCGGTCGGCGAAATTGCTGTACGCCAGCACCCGCCAGGTCTATGGACGGCCCCGGTACCTACCCGTTGATGAGGCACATGCGCTGCAACCCATCGACTGCAATGCGGTCTCGAACGTCGCCGGCGAGCAGTACCACCGGGTTTACTTCGCCGCGCACGGTATCCGCTCGGTATGCCTTCGCCTGACAAACACCTATGGCCCACGTCAAATGATGAAAGACGAATCCGGTCGATACGCTTTCATCTATTACTGGATCCGTCGTGTAATCGACGGACACCCGCTGATGATCATGGGCGGTCAACAGGGTCGTGACTACACCTACATCGATGACTGCGTTGAGGCCATGTTGCTGGCGGCCGCTTCCCCGGCTGCGGACGGCGAGGTCTTCAATCTCGGTGGCGAGTCGATGACCCATCTGGACCTGGCAGGTGTTCTGATTGAAGTCGCCGGTGGCGGAACCAAGCAGATAACCGAACTCCCCGCCGAACGACGTGCAATTGATCCAGGTGTGATCGCACTCGACTACTCAAAGATCAGGAACGTGCTCGGTTGGGAACCTCGTGTCGGACTTCGTGCAGGCCTAGCGAGAACCGTCGAGTACTACCGGATCCATCGTGGCCGATACTGGAATGCCGGTGACGTCGCTGCACAGCAAACGGGTGCATTGCAGGGAACCGACGCCATCGGTGGGGCGTGATCGCTTCAAAGGGCAAGGCCTCTCAGTCTGACACCCGCAATCCAAAGGTGAATTGATGAAGACCAATCGAGAAGCCGGCGGCATGCAACCTATTGCCTTCAACCTCACGAAACCGGGTTACATCGCCCGCAAGGGCGAAATCGATGACGCCATTCGTGAAGTCCTTGAGACGAGTTGGTTCGTCCTTGGCAAGAATGGTGAAGCGTTCGAGCATGAGTTTGCAACGTACCTAGGGATGTCACATGTCCTTGGTTGCAATTCCGGTTACGACGCACTCGTGCTTGCCCTCCGCGCATTAGGCATCGGCGCCGGACATGAGGTCTTGACGGTTTCCCATACGGCGGTCGCAACGGCGGTCGCCATCTCTGCGACTGGCGCAACACCTGTCTTCTGTGACATCGACCCCGTCACCTTCAACATTGACCCGGACAAACTAGAAGCGCGTCGCACACCGCGAACGCGTGCAATCGTCCCGGTTCACCTGTATGGCCAGGCAGCCGATATGGGGGCAATAATGGCGTTCGCCCGAGCCCACAAACTCAAGGTGGTCGAGGACTGCGCTCAAGCCCACGGCGCGCGCTGGCAAGGACAGGTGGTCGGGACGTTCGGGGATATCGCTGCCTTCAGCTTCTACCCCACCAAGAACCTGGGCGCCTACGGAGATGGCGGCGCGGTTGCTACCAACGACGATGGGTTGGCCAACCAGGTTTCGATGCTACGGAATTACGGGTGGCAACCGGGAAGACGCTACATCAGTGAAATCCGGGGCGTGAATTCACGCCTTGACGAAATCCAGGCGGCCATCCTGCGCGTAAAGCTGAGGCATCTCGACGCGGGTAATGACGCGCGCCGACGCCTCGCATCAACGTACGAAAGACATCTTTCTGGCTTACCTGGTCTTGTACTCCCGAGCCAGTCACCAGGCAACCACCACGTGTTCCACCTATACGTGGTGCGACTTGAGGCGCGCGACGACATCGCGATCGGTCTTCGTGAATCTGGGATTGGCACTCACGTCCACTACCCGCAACCGATCCATCGACAACGCGCGTACCTCGACCACGGGTACGGGGACGGATCCTTGCCGGAAACGGAAAGAGCGTGCCAAGAGGTACTTTCCTTGCCGATGTATCCGGAGTTACCGGAAGCCGACGTGGCCCGGGCTGCACGTATCCTCAGGACGCTGATTGACGGTCGCCCGAATCCCTAACCGCAATCGTTTGCCCGACATTGGTGCGGTTGACGATACAGTCGCCGGTGATGGCCCACGACCATCGGCCGGTGCGGCCAATGGTTGTGGTGTCGCGGCCACTTCGTCGATGTCGGATTCAAGCCAATCAGCACACGCGCGGCGATGCGGGCGCGACGAACGAGAACCGTCCAGTGATCGATCCGGACTGACGTGATGAATCCTGCCGAGTATCAGGCCATGTATCAGGTGGAGGACACCCTCTGGTGGTATCAAGGCATGCGCCGCATCGCCACCGCTCTGATCGGCGACCGTCTGGCACCCGACAGTCGTATTCTCGATGCAGGGTGCGGCACCGGCGGTAACCTTGCCTGGATTGAAAGGGTCACTTCACGATGGAGCCAACCCCGGACTGGGTTTGGGGTTGACCTATCGGAACACGCAATGGGGTTTTGCCAAGTTCGCAATCTGGTGCGGGTCGCCCGCGCATCAGTGTGCGACTTGCCGTTCGCCTCAGGATCGTTTGATGGCGTTCTGAGCTTTGACGTGATTTACCACCTCGGCGTCGCCAGTGATCAAGCTGCCCTTCGTGAAGCGGCGAGGGTCCTTCGACCAGGCGGATGGGCCCTTATTCGAGTGCCCGCGTTCGATGCCCTACGAAGCGAGCACGACGCGGCTGTTCATACACGTGAGCGCTATCTGTTGGCTTCCCTGAGGGATCGTGTTACCGCCGCCGGCCTGGTGGTTGAGCGAGCAACCTATGCGAACACATTGCTGTTCCCCTTTGCCGCCATTTCGAGGTTGCTCCGGCGACCATCGCACGAATTCGGTAAGACGACATCAGACGTTCGTCCAGCGTCATGGCCAGCACAGGCAGTCGGCAGCTTAGCCCTTCAAATGGAAGCCTTTGCCCTGCACTGGGCATCATTTCCTTTGGGCCTGAGTGCGATTGTCCTCGCAACCCGTCCGCGCGAGGTTCCCCGGTGACGCAGGGCCCAGAACCGGTTGAGGCGCTTCGCGAGACCCCGGAACCTTCCACATCACCAGTGACCGTGACGGGGGTTGAAGTTCCCGTGGTCACCGTCGGACCGGGAGACGGGGCGACGCCACCACACGGGCCTTTCACCCCTGACGACCGACCGTCGGAAGCCGAAGTATCCGAATATGTCCAACTTGTTGATGATGCGGAACGTGAAGGTCTTCTGGCTGCTCCCCGGAGACATGGTCCGGCAATCTTTATTTTGCGCACTGGTGTTGATGTCGCGTCCCGCGCGAGTTCAAAAGTCTGGATTGCGCTGACTTATTCACTCGTCCTCGACGCCTATAGTGTCCTTGTTCTCTGGGGCATTACCTATCTCTTCTTTGAACCGTCGTTT
This sequence comes from Chloroflexota bacterium, assembly GCA_009693165.1. Classification (GTDB taxonomy): domain Bacteria; phylum Chloroflexota; class UBA11872; order UBA12225; family UBA12225; genus UBA12225. The sequence continues at coordinate 9,745 of SHXX01000026.1, read as the reverse complement.
CGAGAACTCAGGATTGCCTACGAAAACGATACGCGGGTCTTCTACTACCCGATATTCGTAAAACTCGGGGAGGCGTGGCGTTCGGGACACCTGCAACTTTGGTCAACTGACATTCTGACCGGATACCCCGTCTTTGCCGACGGTGAGGCAGGAGTGCTCTACCCATTCCACCTTCTGGCGCTCATGTTCCTGCCCGTTGATGATGCATTTGTCTGGTTGCGACCCATTCGCTTCTTTCAGGGCGCGCTGTTCATGTTCGGGTTCCTCCGGGCGATAGGAACGGGTCGATTTGGCGGCCTCATCGGCTCAATCACGTTCGCGTTCAGCGGCTTTTCTGTCGCCCAGTTGCATCATGTCAATATCGGCACAGGGTCAGTCTGGCTACCTCTCGCCCTCTGCTTCGCCGAGGTCGCGATCCGATCAACCGGAAGAACCCGCTACATTTTTGCATTCTTGGCCTCGATACCGTTCGGGCTTCAAGGACTGATTGTCCACGTTCAAATCTTGCTTCTCTCGGCATTCACGTTCAGCGCATTCGTTGTCTACCGGGTGGCGGTGGGTCCAGTTGGGTCAGGCAAAAAGGTCGAATCCTTTGGCCCTGCACGACTTCGTCTAAACGCATTCCGTTGGGGGTCTTCCGGCATTTCCCCATCCACCACTGGGGGGGTGGGCACGTTCGTGACGACCCTCGGAAGAGGTCTCTTTCGGGGTTTCGCCACCGCCATTTTCGGTGCAGTAACCCGAATGTCCCTTGCAGGCGTGATGATTGGAATCGCCGGTGGCATCGGCGCCGCCCTCTCGGCCGTCCAACTGATCCCGCTCTTTGAACTGGGTACGTACTCATTTAGGGGAAGCGGTGTTGATTACTCATTCGCCACCGAATACGAATTGCCCGTCACCCATTTCCTGAGCTTCCTGCTCCCTGACGCGTTCATGACCACTGCCTGGCCGGAGGACGCGCGTCGCTACTGGGGTCTCTGGTCACGATGGGAAGTGTTTGGTTACGTAGGCTTGGTGCCACTTTGCCTTGCGCCGTTTGGCATTCTTCTCGGTCGTTCTCGGACCCGCTGGTTCTTCGGGGCTATCGTGATCCTTTCACTTTCCCTAGCGGCGGGGGAACACGCTCCATTCGGGGCGCACAAGTTCCTATCGTCGTTCCCGGGGTTCTCCGCCTTGCGAGCACCGGGCAGGTTCGTTTTTCTTTCGACCCTTGGGTTGGCAGTCCTCGCTGCACTTGGTGCCGATGCACTTCGGACAGACTGGGCGTCTCACGCTGTCTCGATGGCTAAGGGTCGGACCGGCACCTGGCGCGCAATTCCGCGCGTTTTCACCACCACGGTCCTCCTTGGCCTCGCGCAGCTCTCGGCGGTGATTGCCCCCACCGCGCTGATGTTCCTATCGACCTATGCCATCGGTCACAAGGACAATGCGATGGCCTTCCTGCAACGCAACTTTGTGGTGATGCGTGGGTTTGATACGAAACTCACGATAGAACACCTGTACCAGTTTGCACTCACTTCCCTCGATGTCGCCCAACCCGCTGTTGCAAGGCAACTCGCCATCCTTCTCGGGGTCGTTGTCATCCTGACGCTTTGGGACCGCGTGCGCTCGCTTTCATATCTTTGGCAAGGTTTGCTGGTGGTTGTCCTGGCAACCGACCTGATCGTAGTCGGCCAGTCGTTCCATCCGACACAATCACTTTCGGCGCTTCGAGATCCAGGCGATTTGGGACGGTTCGTCGCCACGCTGCCAGGCATGAAGTCGGACGCGGGCGCATTGTTCAGGGTCTATACCCAGAAGAACACTCGTGACGAGCCAAACCGCTTGCTTCTGGCAGGGGTCAGCGAAGCCAATGGGTACTCCTCACTCGAACCGGATCGGCATAACCGATACACAGCCGCTGCATGGTATTCGCCGAACCGATTACTTGACTTGATGGGCGTCAAGTACTTCGTCGTCCGCAATGGCTTTTTGCCGCTGCCATCGTTCAACCTGACCTCCTTCAATACCGACCGCCCATTGTTCTCCAGTACGGGCCAGAATGGATCCGGAGCCCAAACTATTAGGTTCGACAGCGTTACCGGCGATTCGATCAGAATGGTGTCTACACTGCGGTGGGCTACAGGTGTCGCACACGCTCAACCTGTCGCCAAGATTTCCATCGTAACCCGGAGTGGCTCACGTCAGGACTTCCAGGTCCTTGCCGGCATCCACACGGCGGAGTGGGACTGGGAACGCCCGGAATTGAAGGGGAAGGTCGCTCATCAGCTCCCGCCGGCAAATGGGTTTGCGCGCACCTGGAATGAACTGGATGTTCGAAGCCGACCACCCGGTCAAGAGTTCCCAGCACATCTCTACTACGGCGAGTTCGCACTTGGGAGCGTGCAAGCCCTCGACCGTATCGAGGTTTCATTGCTCCATCCAACTGCCCAGTTCGAGCTCTATGGCATCGCCGTCTTTAATGACACGACCAAGGACCTGGAACAAGCCGAAATTGCCAAGAACACCAAGTTTCGCAAGGTGTATTCAGACAAGGAAGCCGTCCTGTACGAGAACACCGGCGTGCTTCCGCGATCATTCCTTGTCCCAACGGCGGTTGTTAGTGAGGCCGGCGATGAAACCCTCCAACGAATGTCCCAAGGGGATTGGGCACCGGAACGGATGGCGCTTCTGGAATTGCCGAACGATGAACGGGACGACGACGGAGTGTCGCGGCAGAGTGACGCAGTCAACACTTTGCCGGACCACTTGCGGGATGCCATCCGTCGCCTTCCGCCGCCAGCCCGCGCCGGGGACACCGTGGCACCGGTGACCTTCGATATCGAGCGACGCCGTTCAACGTCGGCAAGCGGGTCAGTAACAATCACTGACCCTGCCAGTGACACCGTCAACCTGGCCGTTGAAGCCCGAACCAAGTCAGTCCTTGTCCTTAATGACCTGTATTACCCCGGATGGGAAGCCAAATTAGATGGAAACCCAACCCAAATCTATCGTGCGAATTACTTATTCAGGGCCGTCATAGTGCCCCAAGGCACGCACGTCATCGAGTTCACGTACCGACCCCGGTCATTCCGATTGGGTCTCTCGATTACCCTGGGTGCAACATCCATCCTTGTACTCGGTCTCATCCTGATCACGGTCCCGCAACTTCGGTCCCTCTGGATCAAGACACCCCCGGATGCGCATCTGGGTTCGCCCGATTTCAAGCCGCGGTCGAATCATTGACATGCCAACCGACGCGGGTGACCTCCTACGTGAAATTGCGTTCAGATGGCGTTCTTTTTCCACAATATCTGCGCCAGCATGGAAAAGGTGTGCGGGCAGTTGGCAACGACTAACGGCAACACTAGAAAAGCCGGCTACCACGACAATTGACGACCTGAGAACCCGGTTCGGTGCGGACCTTGACGAGTGGCCGAAACGACTGACGGTCCACGAACTGCATGAAGCCGTGTACCTGATCGACGTGCTTGATCGGTACTTGAACGCGTCAGGCGTTGTGAAAACGCCTGGGCTTGACGTAGGCGCCAAGAATGGGACCGCATTGCCTGCCCTTGCGAATTCCATTCCGGGGCCGTGGGATCTCGTGGAGATTGACGCCCACCGACGGTACGCGACACTCGCTACCAGACGTGCTCACGGAACACGCATTGCACGCCATTACCCACGCTCGAGGTTCATTGCCGGAAGTGTCACTGAACTGCCCGGGCCATACGGCGTTGTCACCTGGATCCTCCCGTTCATAGACCCGGCACCTCTCGCCGCGTGGGGACTTCCAAAGCGTCTCTTCGAGCCAGAGCGACTTCTAGCCCATGTGAAACGCATCCTTACCCCTGGCGGAACACTATTCGTGGTGAACCAAGGCAAGGTGGAATACGATATCCAGCGCGACTTGTTCCGTGCGCTTGACATGTCGGCAACCCCGCTCGGAAGGATCGAAAGTACCATCTCGCCTTTTAAGCGCGAACGGTACTCGTGGCGATGGACCGCACCCGCATGATGCAGATTATGAGAGGCTATACCCAGCTGCTGGATTCTAAAGTCGGTCTGACGCACAGGTTGGGTTGAAACTTGCGTTCTAGAACAAATGTCCTGTATGATCCGGCTCAGGAGTTCAAACGCCTGTGCCCGAATTCGCCACCGCAACGATCAGCACCGCCGAATCATCGGCCCGACCGCGTCGCGAGGAACATGTACAGATGACCGCGTCATCAACTGGCAAGACAACTCCCCCCGCAGCAGCCTCAGCCGGGATCCTTGACCGAGGCGAGAAGGCTAGTGCTGATCGCCTTAAGGCGATTGACCTTGCAATCGGCCAGGCGGAAAAGCAGTTCGGCAGAGGCGCCATCATGCGGCTCGGCGACAGCGCTGCCAAGATGCAGGTCGAAGCAATTCCAACCGGCGCACTTGCTTTGGACCTTGTACTCGGTATCGGAGGCCTGCCCCGAGGACGTATCGTCGAGATTTACGGTCCCGAGAGTTCCGGAAAGACGACCCTTGCATTGCACGTCGTCGCTTCTGCGCAACGCATTGGCGGCATTGCGGCCTACATTGACGTGGAGCACGCCTTGGATCCGGTCGATGCTCAGAACAGATGCGGTGTCCGGATCGACGACCTTCTGGTCAGCCAGCCGGATACTGGGGAACAGGCGCTCGAGATCTGCGAAATGCTTGTGCGGAGCGGTGCCATCGACGTTGTCGTCGTCGACTCCGTCGCGGCCCTTGTGCCTCGCGCCGAAATTGAGGGAGACATGGGCGACTCACAACCGGGCCTACAGGCACGCTTGATGAGTCAGGCTATGCGCAAGCTGACCCCGGCAATCTCAAACAGCCGCACCATGGTCATTTTCATCAACCAGATCCGTGAAAAGATTGGCGTGATGTTCGGAAGCCCTGAGACGACCCCCGGAGGCAAGGCGCTGAAGTTTTACGCCTCAGTCCGTCTCGATATCCGACGAACCGACAACGTCAAAGTTGGAACAGACGTGGTTGGAATGCGCGCGAAGGTAACCGTCCGCAAGAACAAGGTTGCGCCTCCTTTCCGCGTGTGCGAGTTTGACATCCTCTGGTCTGAAGGAATCTCTCGAACGGGAAGCCTTCTGGATCTGGGTGTCGAGATGAACATCATCAAGAAGGCTGGTGCGTACTTTAGCTTCGGCGACGTGAAACTCGGCCTCGGGCGCGAGAATGCCCGTGAGTTCCTTCGCCAACACGGCGCCGTTGCCGACGAGATCGAAGCCTCGATCCGGGCAAATGCAAAGGCCGGCAAGGTCGCGGCCCCCGCAGCGCCAAGCGCCGAGTAGACGGATGGGTCGGAGAGTGGTGCGAATATTCGCCACCCTTCGACCCAACTGCGAGCTGACACTCGACCGCCCCCGGATATACTGAAACCGTGTTCGACATCGGTGTTCCTGAACTGGCGGTCATCGCAATTGTAGCGCTGGTCGTCCTCGGACCGGAGCGGCTACCGGAGGTAATGAGCCAGGCTGGCAAGTTATATCGTCAGGTCTCGACTTGGCGTCAGCAGCTGATGGCGGATGTTCAGGAACAGATCCGAGCCGGAATGAAGGAAGTCGAGGAAGTTTCGGCGAACCTCAACTCGGCTTTCCAATTCGGCGACTCAAACTCAGGCTCGGGTCCTGCTCTTCCACCGCCACCCCTTCGTCAAGTCCCAGCCCTCCGTCTTCAACCAGATAAGTCGTATGACGCCGGGCCATTCGCACTTGCAGCGTGGTACCGGGACACCTCGCCCGAAGCAGTGCTCGCACCCGGACCGCACAGCAGTCGACCTAGATTGAATGCGTACGAGCCATTCGCACTCCCGCAAACAACTTTAGACACGTTGTTCGGCAATGCGTATGTCACTTCGACAGCATCGCTGGTTTCACCCGTCCATCCATTCGATGACCCATATGTGATAGGTAGTTCAATCGAAGAGCGTCGGCCAGACCCGCTGCCAATGATCGCCGCCATCCAAGCATCCGCACCCAGAGCGGAACCTCCAACGCCAATCGATGAGCGCGCACACCACGAAGCCACGGTGATATCGCTCTTCCGCCTTGGCGCACACACTCTTGAGAGTGCTGCAAGAACACTGGACCTGTCAGCGTCACAGTTCGAGAAGCGCGTCGCCGAACTTGATTCGGTAGTGCGTACGCCCGCGTAGGCTTGACGGGACAAGCCAATCCGTACGCGCTTCCCTGCAGGGCGCGAAGTATGCGTTGGGGATCAATCCCGACGAGTGACGAGCCGTGCCAATTGGCTGGGTCACAATCCCCACTGGAAGCGGATGCATTGGCGATCAGGCGCCCAACAATCTGAGAGCCTTCTCCAACTGCGGATCCTTGCCGTCCGCCATGTTGGCACGAGTGACCTCAACCACCTCGTCGGGAGCGACCCCAACCTTGTTGAGGTTCTCCCCTTCCGGCCCGATGAGCTTTCGCGTCGTAACGGTTATAGCCGACCCGTCTGGCAATCCAAACCGGGAGCCGACCCCGACGCATCCCGCCGTCTTGGTTCCAACGACACGCGCGACCTTATATCGTTGGACGGCAACGCTAAACAGCTCGGCGGCTGACGCTGTGCTGTCACTCACCAGGACAATCATCGGCACCTTGGTCCCGACAAACGTCCCGTCCGGGCCAAGGGCAATCCGGTCCCCCTTGCGCCCAACCTCGAACCCGAACGGTCCGTCCTTCAGGAATTTACTCAGGAACGACAGGAAGACGTTAAGGTCACCCCCTCCATTCGTCCTGAGGTCGATCACTATCCCATTGGTGGCCTTCGCCTGCATCGTGCCAATTGCACCTAGGGCCTCATCCTGCGCCGAAGCCGAAAAACTGTTCATCCGGACATACGCGACACGATTATTGCCAACCAACCGCGATTCGACCGCAGCTTCGGATATCGCAACCCGGATGATAGAGATGTCTCGAGGCTTATTGTCGCTCGCGTGGGCAATGGTCAGTTTTACCGACGACCCCTCCTTGCCACGGATCCGAGCGGCGATCTCGTCAAGCGGCATATCCGAAAGATCAACGCCATCGGCCTTGAGAAGTGCATCTCCTGGCTTGATCCCTGCCTTGCCAGCCGCGCCGCCTTCAATTAGTTCGTAGACGACCGCGGGTTCCCCCGTCTTTCGTTTTATACGAATGCCGATGCCAGCAAACCGAACCGTCCCATCCATCCGTTGGTTCTGTTCCGCAAGTTGGGTCGGTGTCGTGAACCCGGTATGGCAGTCGCCGATCTCCTTGACCATTCCCCGGATAGCGTTGTATGCCGCACCTGACTGGCGCGGTGATGTTCCGCCCAGTGATGCAGCCTGGGCTAGGTAAGCGGTTTGAAAGCTGTTCAGATCGGCCTGAGGATCGGCTCCCGTAAATTCTGGAGCGTCGACAATTGCGGTGCCCGAAGGCAGTCCACCCACGAAACCGTTCCAAGCCGCCGCCAGGAGTTTCGGGTAATCGAGTTGCTCGACATATTCATTCAGGAAGACGAGCCAAGCATTTGCAACCAAACCAAGGCCCTGCTCGGGCGTGATGGGTCTCAAGCCAGCATTCATTCCGGTCGCCGGAACTGGTGTGTCGCTTACGGCCACAACCGTCGGCGTCGAACCGACATCCGACGTCATCCGCGGGGTGAACGGGTCAGTGGGGGCGCAACTCAGGACAATTCCGAGTGCGGTCACCAGCCCAACCCTCGTAATGCGGGCGAAGACGCGTCTCACGCCGGAATTGGCGGATTGCCGACTTGCGATCCAAGGAGCGAGCTTGACCACGACATTGGAAATTGAACCGTTAGTACGCCGTCGCTCATCCATCGGGCGGATAATACCGGAGTACCGTTTTCAGGTAAGACCGATGCAACATGCAATCGCATCGAACTACTCAAGATAGCGCGCACTCCGCGCCGTTCCTGTCCTGTATCGACTGCAACCGATGTTCAGTCACGAGCACCAATTATGGGGCTCACGTCAACAAAGAAAGCCGTCGCTAGTACGACGGCCCTGAAAGCACACTTACGCCTGCATTCTGAAGCGATTGGTCAAACGGAAACCGCAGAACGACGTGTCGTTCCTGAGGTCGCCAACTTGACGGCACGTGCCTTGACACGAGCCTTTTCACGGGTCTTCCGACGCTTCTTCCATGCCACGCGACGTCGCTTGTTCATAGTTTCTACATTGTACAGTCTGGCCAGATGCAGGGCACTGATACGCCTCTAGCCAAACCCTTCGATGCTGAACCATCGACTAGGTTCGGATCATTGGATCGACTGGCGCGTCATGCAACTACCCACGGGGGTTTTGCAGCGGTCGCAATCGCGATTGGTAGGCGAAGCGGAACAGCGTGGCAGTCGGTGTACGGGCACGCCGAAATAACCCCCGAGACACGAGTGCTGCAGGCCAGTCATCGGTTTGACCTTGCATCCCTCACGAAAGTACTCGTTACCGTGCCCCTCGTCCTGCAATTGGTCGAAGCTGGACGACTTCACCTTGGGCAGCGTGTTGCATCAATAATTCCGGCCTTCGAGGCTGGTGGCAAGGATGCCATCACTATCGGGCATCTCCTGACCCACACCTCCGGCCTGCCCGCGCACATCCATTTCTGGCAGACCGCCATGAGCGCCTTGGACGTCCGGCGGGCCGTACTTGCCACTCCCCCGGCTTCCGCCCCGGATCTCGACGTCGTGTACTCGGACTTGGGATTCATGACCCTCGCATTCATTCTCCAGGAAGTCACGGGCCTTGCCCTCGACCAACTCGCATCAAAGAACCTTTTCGAACCCCTCGGGCTCAGCGGGACAGGGTTCTGCCCGGGGCCAGAAGCTTCCTGCGTCGCGACCGAGGTCGTCAAGGAACGTGGTGGAACGGTCGTTGGAACCGTTCACGACGAGAATGCGAACGCCCTGAACGGCATTGCCGGGCACGCCGGCCTGTTTGCCCCTATCGGGGACGTTGCCCGCCTCGCAATGTTGTGGGGACGCGAGGGCACCATCGACGGTGTCCGATGCCTGAGCCGGGCATCAGTGATGGCCGCAACCAGGGATCACACCTCCTTGGTCAACCCCCGTGCCTCGCGTAGCCTCGGATGGGTCCGTGCCCCAAACCCCTTCTGGGCTCCTGCGGATCTTGCATCACCTGGGTCTTACGGCCACACAGGCTTTACCGGTACATCCGTCCTGATAGACCCAGAACTTGATGCTTGGGTTGTCCTGCTAACAAACCGGGTCCACCCGACGCGCCATGGCGACAGCCTAGCACGCATTCGCGCACTTCGGGCATCGGTGCACAACGCTGCAATTGCCGCACTGGTCGACTAATCCAGCGAACTTCGTGCAGCACCTGACAGTCGTGCATCCCTAGGGAAGGGCTGCACAAGGCACGGTTCGCGTCCAGTGCGAGGCACGTCTCCGGGAGACGTGGCCCGTGCGGCTTCCTCCAGCCCCGTTTTCGCCCCGGAACCGGCCTCCCGAAGGCGTCCCTGGCCCGCGGGCGCGCCGTCCGGTGCGCACGTGGGCATGCGGCGGCCTACCCTGCCAGCAGCGTGCGCCGTGCCATCCAGAGGGTGGAGAGGGCGAACAGGGTCACCAGGTGCGCCCCGTTCTTGGCCAGGCCCCGGTATCGCGCCTTCACGTGGCCGAACTGCCGCTTGATGACCCGGAACGGGTGCCCGACCTTCGCGCGGACCGAGGCCTTGGCCCGCTCCACCACCGCCTCGGCCGACCCTGGCGCCAGCAACTGGACTTG
>SHXX01000025.1 GCA_009693165.1 Chloroflexota bacterium | reverse complement strand
CGGTAGTCGTCATACCCCTTTGGGATGCCGAGTTCGCCGAGCGCAATCGCATTCTTGTTCCACCCGCGCGTGTTCTTCGCATCCACACGTTCCGGCCGGGTCGGCACCGTATCCGCACACGCCACCCATTCCACCCCCGGCTGCGCATGCATCTGCCGCATGAGTTCATTGATATGCATGTGAGCGAATCCGATGACGCCGACGCGCAATTTCCCGGTCATCCCGGTCATCCCGTTCTCCTTGGCTGGCTTGCCCTGTGCGGGTGCCTACGGTTGAGTTTACGCCGTTGTCGCCACCGTTTCCTTGGCGATGTGGCGCTACACCATCGGGAGGGGCGGTGGGCCAGGCGAAGCGACTTTCAATCAGGGGTGACGGGGTGTGGGGAGCGGTGCGCAGGGTTCACAGCCACCGGACCATCAGCAGTTCATCGCAAGGCCCATCCGGCAGGTGCAGCGCGTGACGTTCCTGACCAAAGATCACGAACCCGGCGCGCTCGTACAGGCGGTGCGCGGCGGTGTTCCCGACGACGACCGACAGTTGCACTTGTTCGAGGCCCCATTGGCGTGCCGTGGCAAGCACCCCTGCGACCAACTGTGTTGCCGCACCGGTACCGCGTGCTTCCGGGGCGACGTACATGCCCCACAGGCTTCCCTTGTGCCGCACCTTCGCCCCAGGCGACCGCACGAAACCCGCCGTACCCACAAGGCCTCCGTCGGCCGTGAATGCACCGAAGACCGCACTCATCTCGCCAGATGCCGATGTCTCGAACCGTCCACGACGTTCGGCCGACCCGGATGCCAGTTCATCCTCGTAACTTGATCCGAACGCATCGGGGTGGTCACGCAGCGCACGCAGGCGAAGCGACTGCCATGGAGGGAAATCATCGATGGTCAAGTGCCGTACCCGGAGTTCTGGCACCTGTTGGGTGGTTTCGGCATTCTCAGGCATGCTTCAAGGTAGCAAAGCCACGGGTACACTGCACTTAGGAGTGCGTTGCGATGGGAATGCCCGACGCCGACATACCCGGAACCCCGCAGGCCCGCGAGGCCCTTGCCGAGGAAGCGGTCCTGAATGCCGCCATGGCGTTCGCTGGTCACGTCGTGGCCGACGCCGAAACGCGCGCGGCGCAACGATCCGGCTCACTACCCCCAGCCCTTGCCACTGCGGTGCACCGCCAGTTCCTGCTTGAGACGGCCACGTTGTGCCTGCGTCGTCTGAGCGAAGCCTTCACGACTGGTCACGAGGACACCGTCGATCCTGGTGTCCGGGACCTCATGCACGATGGGGCCGCCCAGGCCGTGGCGGCTACTGCCGCCACCGAGGCACTCGGCGACCTCAGCCTGGATCTCCTGGATCGTCTCGTCGATCCGCGGATCTGATCGCACCTTCCGCTACCCCCTCCCGGGGGAGGGGGGCTCCCGACCACGACGGACCTGTTCAGACGCCGAAGCGGTCGCGGAGGAAGGCGCGGCTGATCCCGATGGCCTCGGCTGTCGGCAGCAAGGACCGGTCCTGTTCGTAGGCCGCCCATGGCAGGTTCAATGGCTTGAGGGCGTTCCACGTTCCCACGAGATCCACCTCACCCCGCCCGAGTTCGGTGAAGACCGAGTCATCGGACCGGAACACGCCTGACCGCCTCGGCTGGGGGCCGACGTACGCCATGTCCTTGATGTGGACGTAGCCAACCCGTGAGGCGTGTTCGGTGACGAACTTGACCGGATCAAGCCCACCGTGGTGGACCCAATGGATATCCACGCAGAGATGGGCATGTGCCGGATCCAAGCGGTCCAGCAGGCGGTCCATTGCCACCACGCCGGTGTGCGCCTGGCCGGTTGAAGCTGCATCCACGTTCGGATCACCCGGCACGATGTGCCCGGTCGCCTCGTCGTAGCGCAGGAATTCCCAACTGTGGTTGTGGTAGCACAGCTTCTTTCCCGCGTCGTGGGCGCGACGGGCTGCGTCGTTGAACCTTGGCGCGAACGCGTCGTACCACGCCAGGCCGTTTTTGGGCCGGTTCTGCCCGGACATCTGGATCAGGTTCACCCCGACCGTGTCGGTGTACCGCAACACATCGTCAAATGTGTCCAGGGCGCGCCAGTTGGTCGAAAGGCTCCCCTGCATCAGTCCGTGGGCATGCAGCTTCGCCTTCGCCGCGTTGCCATCGCCGTCACAGAGCATTCCGGACTCAACACCCGGGTAGCCAGCCTCGGCCACGGTCCGGAGCATCAGGTCAAGGTCCTTCTGTTCGTCCTTCTTGAACACGATCGTGTGGCATCCAACCATTGTCACGCTCACTCGGGCGTTCATCCTTTCGTTGCTGCGGGCAGATTGGCTCCCCCTTCCCGCGTCGGAAAGGGGGCTGGGGGGTTGGGCCGGGGCGACGGGGTGGTTGGGGGCCAGATGTCCCCCGTCCCATGACCGGTACGCATTAGACCCGCGAAACCTCAACCACTTCGTACACCAGGGTCGTTTTCAGTGAAATGGTCGGACTTCGACACTTGCCCGGCAGGCGACTGCAGCCTTGCGCCCCCACTCCACCGCGTCTTCTGGCGTTCCGGTCTCCAACACCCAGAAGCCATCGACGTACGCATGTGCGTTCAGGGACGCGCCCTCCCTCCGCGTGACGTGTCCATTCGGTTCCACGATGATCGTAACGGCACTCGATGTCGGCTTGAGGCCTCCCACGAAGATCCGGACACCGGCATCAACCATCGCGTCGTTCAGTGCGTCGATGTCGCGGGACATCGCCCGTTCGTCGACGGATGAAGGTGTGAAACCGACGGGGCGGTGAATTGCGACCAAGAACCTGGGCATGCGTTCTCTTCCGAGGTTTTGCAACCGTCCCGAGCCCACACAGGACGTCTCGGGACGGCCTCTCAGTCATTTGCCATTTGCGCCAGAGGCGTCTGAACCCCCTCGGTGCAATCCGAACAGCGAAGTTGCCGAAGGCGCGATCAGGGGCACCGATGGCCTCAGCGCATTCTCGCTATCCGGAACCGTTCCGGTCGTATCAGGCACGCGAAGTGTCGTTCAGTCAGGGGCGATGGGGGTGGGGACGAGGGCCGTCACCCGGGAACCCATCCTTCGTCGGGAAACTCTGCCAGCCAGCGGTCGCGGGCTTGAGCCTGCCTTGAGGTGGTCTCGGCGTTCATTTCTGCAAGTTCGATCTTGTGACCATCAGGATCGTCAATGAAGAAGATCAACGCGCCCGACGTCCCGGTGAATGGTTCACCGACCGGCACGCCCTTTGTCCCCAGGTACGCCAGGGTCGCACGCAGGTCGGCAACCGTGAGGCAGAAGTGGCGGTAGCCCGATCCGTTGTCGGGTGGTTCCGGTTGCCGACCCTCTTCGCCACCGGGGAAGAGTTCGATGAACTGGTCGGGACCGAACTGCACATAGACGAGTGCCACCTTGCCATCGCGTTCGGCGCGGAATGCCTCACGGAAGCCGAGCACGCCCTCATAGAAGGCGAGGCTGCGGTCCAGATCACTGACCCGGAACGCGACGTGGTTGAACCGAAGGGGGCGGATACCCGGTTTCATCAAGGACGTCCTTTCATTTGGCTACTGGGCCGCGCCAAGCATAGATAGATCGTAGGGAGGCGGGGTGGGCAGGAGCGAAGCGCACGTAAATCATGCGGCGACGGAGTGGGGATGATGGTCTCAGACCGCCCCGCCTGGGGAGGCACTGAAGCGCGTGTCGTGTTCATCCCGGTGTTCGGCAGCATACGCCACATAGCGCGCCGCGTTGGCAGCCACTGCCTCATGTTCGGCGTCGGACACCTCACGTCCCACCTTGGCCGGAATGCCGATCGCAAGCATCCGTGGCGGAACCGTCTTGTCTTGGGTCAGGATGGCACCCGCACCGATGATGGCACCGTCACCGATGACCGACCGGTTCATCACGGTGGCGCGCATCGCGATCATGCACCCGTTGCCAACCGTCGCACCATGCACGATCGCCCCGTGCCCGATCACCACGTCATCGCCGATGACCGTCGGCACGTCGGTATCGACATGCACGACCGATCCGTCCTGGATGTTGGTGCGGGCACCGATCCGGATCGGGGCCATGTCGCCACGCACGACGGCCCCGTACCAGACGCTGCTTCCCGCGCCAATCGTGACATCCCCGATCACGTACGCCGAATCGGCGATGAACGCATCGCCTGCGATGGTTGGCCAGATGCCTCGGAACGGCAGGATGGGCATGCGGTGTCCTTTCGCGATTGGTTGACTGGTTACGCCGTTTCCGGCCTTTCCCATGCGGTGTCGGCAGATGATGTGGCCCGGCCGTGTCCCCGATGGAGCACCGGCGCGGCGCGGAACGTGTCCGTTCCGACGCGACTACGCTACCATCACCGTCCGTGTCAGGTCTGATTGTCCAGAAATACGGCGGTTCATCCGTCGCCACCACCGACCTCATCCGCAATGTTGCCCGCCGGCTTGGCCGCGTGCGGGATAGCGGCACGCGTGTCGTTGGCGTCGTGTCCGCAATGGGTGACACCACCGACGACCTCCTGGCAATCGCCAGGCGTGTCACTCCTGACCCGGGAGACCGCGAACTGGCCCTCCTCCTTTCCACCGGCGAGGTGGTCACGGCCACGCTCATGACCATGGCCCTGAAGTCCGAGGGCTACGACGCCATTGCCCTGACCGGTTTCCAGGCGGGCATCCGCACCAACCCGGTCCATACGAAGGCGCAGATCCTCGACATCGACCCGACGCGCATCCATCGCGAACTCGATGCCGGAGCCATCCCGATCATCGCGGGCTACCAGGGTTGGACCGACGATCAGGACATTGCCGTCCTCGGGCGGGGCGGATCGGATACGACAGCCGTCGCGGTCGCGATTGCGCTTGGTGCCGACCAGTGCGAGATCCTCAAGGACGTCGACGGCATCTACAGTGCCGATCCGCGGGTCGTGCCGAAGGCCCGCAAGCTTGACTTCATCTCGTACGAGGAAATCCTGGAACTTGCCCGCGCCGGTTCGCAGGTCCTCCATCCGCGCGCGGCCGAACTGGGTGAGACCTACGGGATGCGCATCGTGGTGCGGTCAAGTTTCCACGAGGCCCCCGGCACCACCATCGTCACAGGAGATGCCATGCCACTCGAAGGGCGGGAACGGGTCCGCGCGATTGCCCACGACACCGATGTTGCCAGGATCACGATCGTCAGCGTGCCGGATCGGCCCGGCATCGCCCACGGCATCTTCGCACCGATCGAGGCGGCGTCGATCAGCGTCGACGTCATCGTCCAGAATGTCAGCCACCAGAACGTGACGGATATTTCGTTCACCGTTTCCCGCACGGACCTGGCACGAACGTTGCGCATCATCGAACCGGTTGCCCACGGGATGCAGGCACAGGCGGTCACCCATTCGGCATCCCTTGCGAAGATCAGCATTGTCGGTTCCGGCATGGTTGCCAATCCCGGCTACGCGGCTCGAATGTTCGGAGCGCTTGCGGAGGCCAACTGCAACATCGTGTCCATCACCACCAGCGAGATCCGGATCACCTGCCTCATTGATGAATCACAGGTGCCAATCGCCGCACGCGCCCTGCATGACGCCTTCCAACTCGACGTTGTCTGACCGTCTCTCGCCGCAGTTTCGTTCCAAAGTGCGGCGGATGTGCGGATTCGAACCGTCCTGACCGTTGTTTTGTCGGGTCGGCGGTTCTATGATCTACGTTAGGCATGTAGCGGAGCGTCTTGCGTTCAGGGGCAGTGGGGCGGGGATGACGCAGGTTCATGAGTGGATATTCCGGCTACGATGCCTGATCGAACCCCGGTGCCAAAGCGCAACATATTAAATCAGGGGTGACGGGGAGGGGTGAGCATGATGGCCGTCGAAATGGTTGTGGAAAGCATTCGCCAGAACCTTCTCGCCCCGCACCGCATCGTCGTGCTCAAGGAAACGGGTCGCGAGCGCTACCTGCCCATCGTGATCGGTGTTGCCGAAGCGGACGCCATTTCCATGCGCCTCCAGAACCTCGAGGTACCTCGTCCCCTTACCCATGACCTCATGGCTAGCGTCATCGCTGCCCTCGGCGGTCGGGTGACCAGGATCATTGTCACCGACCTGACGGGTGAGACCTTCTTCGCCCGCATCGTCCTGGATGTCGATGGACGCCATGTCGAGGTGGACTCCCGTCCATCTGACGCGATCGCCCTTGCCGTCCGGGTCGGCGTCCCGATCTTTGTCGACGAGGCCGTCCTCCAGCGGGGCGCGGTCGTTCCCGAGGGCCATGAGCGACAGGTGGATGGTCAGGAGCTTGAGAGGACTGGCGAACGGATTGCCGACGAGCAGCTTGCGGTCTTCAAGGACATCATCGACAAGTTGAACCTCGACGACCTGGGCAAGGGTCGTCACTGACCCTCGTCGCGCTGGAGAGGGTGGACGGGATGTCGATGAGCCCCCCACCCCCTGCCCCGTTGCGACGGGAGTGACCCCTCCCCGGCGCCCCCGATCTACATTGGCCCAGCTACCACCCCGTCCTTGTCTGGGGCAAGCCTCGGGTCGTTTGCGAGGATTGCGCGGAGTGCCGGTGGTGCCAACAGGGTGGTTACCAAGGTCATCACGATGAGCGCCGAGAACGTGGTGTCGTTCAGGATGCCCTGGACATGTCCGATGCCGGCCACCACCAACCCGACCTCCCCGCGCGGAACCATGCCGATGCCGATGATTGCCATCGTCCGCCTCGTGCCGACTGCAGTGCGCATGCCGGCCGCCCCGACCGCCCCGCCAATAACCTTTCCCACGATCGCAAGGCCCGTCAGTGCCCCGGCGAGAAGGGCGGTGGATCCGTTCGAGAGGACCATCGGGTCCATCTGGGCGCCAGTCGCAACAAAGAAGATCGGGACGAACAGTTGCGACAGGGGCAGCACCTGGGCTTCGAGTTGGTAGCGTTCGCGTGCTTCGGCAAGGATCATCCCGGCAAGGAATGCCCCGACGACCGCAGCCAAGCCCAGTGCACTTGACAGGACCGCAAGCGCCAGGGCGATGCCAATCGCCACGGTGAATGGTGCCCCCGGCGTCCTCAGTCCCTCAAGGTGAACGCTATACCGCCCGATCATTCGGCGGCCGACGCCCACCACGAAGACGATGAATGCGGCGGTCTGGACGAGGACGACGCCGATCCGGATGAGTGCGTCAGGTGACAATGAAAGGCCCCCACCGGTCCCGGCCATCGCCCCCACGATCGTCAGCACGACCATCCCGAGGACATCGTCGATCACCGCCGCACCCAGGATGACCCGTGATTCTGGCAACGCGATCGCACCGATGTCGCGCAGGACCCGCGCGGTCACGCCGACCGACGTTGCCACGAGCACGGTTGCAGTGAATACCGAGACCAGAGCGCTTTCCTGCACGGTCGCCATGAACGAAAACCCGAGACCGAACGGCACGACGACCCCGGCGATTGCCACCAGAGCGGCGCGGGTTCCCGTCCGGGTCAGGTCCGAAAGGCGCGTCTGGAGACCCACATGGAACAGCAGGATCACGACGCCAAGTTCCGCAATCGTGCCGGTCACAAGGTCGAATGCGTACCCCGATGTCGTTTCGTCGCCGCCGAAAGCGAGGGTGAACCCGGCACTTGGCACGCCAATCCATCCCAGCACATGCGGCCCCAGCATGACCCCGGCGAGGATCTCGCCAACGACCGCCGGTTGCCCGATGCGTTCGCACACTTCAGCGAACAGCTTGGCCGCGACGAACATGACCAGCAGGTCAAGCAGGATCCATCCCACCGGGTTCATCAGCGGTTGCCAGTCATCCGAACGGCCGGCCCGCCCACCTCACCGGCTGATGGTCGATGCAGGTGCGTCCCCCGCCCCCAATCCGTCGCCCCTGATCCAGATGCGCTTCGCTCCCACCCCGTTGCGCCTGATGTATATGCGCTTCGCTCGTGTTGCACCCAAAGACTATGTGGCATGCCGGTCAGTTCGATGTTCCGAACGTCACCCGCACGCGGCCACGGAAAGTCAGTTCACCGGACTGGACCGGCGTGGGCGGCCCGGCGGGTGCTGCCAGGGCGCGTGGCGCAACCATGTCCGATGTCTCGGTCCGGACAATCCCGCCGCCATCATCGGACGCCATTGCCACACCAGTCACCTTGATGCCAAGCCCGGAAGCGATTGCATCTGCCTTGCCTCGCGCGTCCGCTGCCGCCTGTTCAAGGGCCTGTCGCGTGACGTCGCGTTCGTTCCGCACACCGAAACGCAGGTTCCCGGCACTGTTGGCACCGGCATTGACGGCGGCGTCATAGATCTCGCCCGATCGCGTGATGTCGTCGATCGTTACCGACACTTGGTTGATCGCCTCGTAGGAAGAGATTGCGGGTGGGCGATTGTCATTCGGGGGCCGGGGCGTGAAGATCGGGTTGAGCGAAAGTCCCGATGTCCGGATCCCGGTTGCCGGCACCCCGGCACGCTTGAGCGCGTCAATCACCGCGCTTGCTTGGGTCGCGTTCAAGTCAGTCGCTTCGCGTGCCGTTCGCGCCTCCGTCCGGATGCCCATCGTCAGGTACGCGACGTCCGGTTGGACCGTGACGGCGCTTTCCCCGGTCACCGTGATCCCCGATGCCGTGGCGGTCTGGGGCGCGATCGGTGCTGCCGACGCCACTCCCCACCACGTCGCCCTTTGGTTTGACGGCGCTTGGCTGGTGCCACCGAGGATCAGTGACGCGTACGCGACACACGCCGTGACGGCGACGGTGACTGCAAATCCGCCCAATCCGCGGATGATCGGGCGCCACCAAGTCGGCAGCCCGCCGGATCCGTATGGTCGGGAGGGTTCATCGGATGTGGTCCTCGGGCGGAGATCCGGAGGCGTGGTGCGCCGAACGTCTGTCATGCTGCGGGTTCCTCTCGGTGGTGGCCTGTGCTTGACCAGTGAAACGCGCCAGATTGCCGGAACCATCCGGTTCCATGAAGGTGCGCGTGCGATTGCCTACTCCC
Organism: Chloroflexota bacterium; assembly: GCA_009693165.1. Lineage (GTDB taxonomy): Bacteria > Chloroflexota > UBA11872 > UBA12225 > UBA12225 > UBA12225. The sequence continues at coordinate 16,998 of SHXX01000025.1, read as the reverse complement.
TACCCCGTCGCGCCTGATCCATACGCGCTTCGCTACAGACGGTACCGGGGTGCAACCCGGTTTGCCACATGCCCGGACGTCGTCTGCACGAGGAGGTCGGGTACCCTTGGTGAAGGTCACGTGCTACCAACGCGTCGCCTTGCGCGTTTCCCCAACCCTTCGTGTGGGTGTTCGATATGGCGGCTCAGACGGTGTTCCCGATGGACCATACCCTCGTTCAGTCGTGGCCGGAAGAAGGCGACCGTCGGGAAGTTTGGGAACCAGGCTGGTTGGCGAGATGACGGGAAGTGCGGCTCCACGGCCCGCCCGGCGTATCGGTCCGTACGAGATTCTCGAAACGGTCGGACGCGGTGGCAGCGCCGTGGTCTACCGTGCCCGTGACACCCGTGAAGGCGCGCCTGACCACGATGTCGCCCTCAAGCTGATCGCCGGCGCGTTCGCGGGATCATCCGAGTTCCGTGCACGGTTCCGCCAAGAGGTCGACCTTATCCGGCGTTTGCGTCACCCCCACATCCTTTCGGTCTACGACAGCGGCGAGTCAGATGGGTCTGACGACGGGCCACTGGGTCCGGACCGATCAATCTCGGGTGAACCTGGCCCCATCGATGCCACCTTGGCGGGAGGCTACTCGTATCTCGTCACCGAGTATTGCGGTGGTGGCAGCCTTGATGTGGCCATGCGTGCGCCCCGGAAGTTGCGCAACCGGTGCCGGCTCGCCGCGGCCATCGCGACCCAGATCGGCAGCGCCCTGGACGAGGCCCACGCATCTTCGGTCCTGCACCGGGACATCAAGCCATCCAACATCCTGCTTGCCTCGGATGGCCGGTACGTCCTTGGGGATTTCGGCCTTGCGCGTGTCCTCGACACGGGCACCAGCCTGCACCTGACCGTCACCGGGTATGTGACCGGGACACCCTCGTACATGGCGCCCGAGCAGGCAAGTGGAGGTTCGGCTGACGGCCGGACAGACCTCTACGGTCTCGGTGTCGTCCTGTTCGAGATCATCTGCGGGACTGTCCCGTTCCGGGGTGAACAGGCGATGACGATCATGCATGCCCAAGTGCACCAGCCGGTGCCCCGGGCGGATGCGGTTGATCCGGCGATCCCGGCGCCGGTGGCAGACGTTCTCTACCGCGCCCTCGCAAAAGCGCGCGAAGGTCGCTACCCATCCGGCCGGGCACTCGCTTCGGCGCTTGTCAAGGCCATCGCTGGCTCGGGCATCCCGGTTCCGGCCAAGGCGGTCAATCCCGCTGGTGTCGCCACCGGCCCGCAGGACGGATCAACCAGACCGGAGGGCGATCCTTCCTCCCGCCACCCGGTTCCACGCGGATGGTGGCCATCACGATGGGCAAGAATTGCGTCGGTTTCGCTTCGCGGGACGCTTGCCCGATGGTCGGTGCCGGTCCGAGTGGTTGCTGCCACTGCGCTGGTCCTCGCCATGGCGACCGGAGGTCTCGCCATCGCCGGGAACGTGGATGGTCCGAACGGCCAGGGCGAAGGCATTGCCTCATTGACCACCCGGGCGCAGGCGATCCTGGCGGTCTGGCGCCGCGCCGACGATGGCCCGAGCATCACGGAGGCGTTGATGCCTTCCGCCAGTCGACCGGCGGGGTTGCGGCCTGCGGTCACGGTGCGTTTCAGCCAACCGATGGACGTCGTCTCCGTCGAGACGAACCTGCGATTCATGCCCGATGCCTCGCCTTTGTTTCCGGGTGGGAGCGTAGTTTCTCCGGTCCCACTGGATTTCGAATGGAATGGCCAATTGGTGGTCGTGACCCCACGGTACGACCTGATGCCCTCCATCACCTATCTGGTCACCCTCGATGGTAGTGCCCGGAGTGTTGAGGGGCGCGCACTCGTGCGCCCCCTGGATCATCGGTTCACCACGCGATCCCTGTCGGAACCAACCCCTCCCGGTGGGGTGGTCGCGCCTCCGGAACGGGTTGTCCCCGGAGTGCCTGTTCCTACCGAGACGAGACGCACCCCAGTTGCAACACCTGTCCCGCCCCGCCCCACGACGGGCATCACGCCGACGGTGATACGGGCGACCGTCGCCGTGGCAACGGTCCCGAGGTTGCCAACACCCGGGAACGCGGGTGCCGTCACTCCGGCCCAATCCCCGGCTTCCGGCACCACCGTGCCTGACACCACCCCGCGGTCTGTCACGTCCGATCGCACGACCACGCCGGCAGCCTCGACGACCCGTTCGGCGCCGGACACTTCCGGCGTGGTCACAACGGTTCCCAGCGGTAGCGAGGGTGTGCTCGCGTCACCTGTGAATCCCATGGTTACCGGGACCCCGTTGGTGCTTGGGACCACGCCATTCGCGCCGGCATCGGGAACCGGGCCGGCGACGGTGACCCCGGTCCGGTTCCAGGGTTCTCCAACGACGGTGGGGGCAACGCCGATTGGCGGTGGCACTCCGATCGGGTGGGCGGGGAACCTTTCACCAACCACGGTCGGGGAGGCGGTTGGTGGATCGCGCTTCCTGATGTCCCCGACACCTGCATCGGTTGGCGTCTACATCACGCCGCCACCGACCCCGACAAGCGTTGCGATCACTGTCGTTGCGGGAATCCTGCCGTCGCCAACCGTCGCAGGGGGTGGCGTGAACACCACGCCGGCAACACCATTGGTTCTGCCATCGCCGACGATTGCCCTGCTTGGTGCGCGCCTCCCGGCCTCGCCCACCACCCCGGCGACACCGACGGGCGCGCCGTAGGCGGTTCGGGTTCCGATCAGCGGCCGACTGGCGTCACAACCTGGCCTTGCGCGGTGTCGCGCACATCCCACCCGAGGGCGACGATCTCACCCCGGATCGCGTCCGAAGCCGCCCAGTTCTTCGAAGCACGCGCTTCGCGACGACGTTCGAGGAGTGCCTCCACCTCGGCGGGTGGTCCGGCCGGCGCCTCGTCCGGCGTCACATGCGCCAGTCCCATCGGCAGGACCGCATCCATCCGCAGTACCGTTGCCCGGCGGATTTCCGGGCAAAGCGAGGCGTCGCGGATTGTCTCCCACACGACCGCCAGCGCCCGTGGTGCATTCAGGTCGTCACGCAACGCGTCACCGAACCGTGCGAGGGCCGCGTCATCCGCAATCCCGCTGAGGTCAACTGGCAGGGCGGCGAACTGTCCATGCAGGTTGCGCATCGCACTTGATGCCCCGTCCATCCCTTCCTCGGTGAAGGTCAGGTGACTTCGGTAGTGTGCGCTGTACGTGAGGTAGCGGTACGCCATCGGGGAATACCCCGCGTCGATCAGGGACTGGAGCGTCAGGAAGTTGCCCTCCGACTTGCCCATCCGCCGGTCCTTGAGAACGAGGAACTCGCCATGCACCCACCAGTCCGCGAGCAGATGGCCCGTGGCGGCGAGTGTCTGCGCAATCTCGTTGGTGTGGTGCACGGGGATGTGATCGACGCCGCCGGAATGGAGGTCGAATGGTACACCGAGGTATTCGGCTGCCATTGCCGAACATTCGATGTGCCACCCGGGGAACCCCTTCCCCCACGGGCTTTCCCACTCCATCTGGCGCTGTTCGGCCGGGTCGGAGAACTTCCAGAGCGCGAAGTCCTGGGCGTTGCGCTTCTCGTCATTCACGGCAACGCGTGCCCCGGCTTGCTGCCCGGCGAGGTCGAGGCGTGCCAACTGCCCGTATGCCGGCAGTTTCGAGGTGTCGAAGTAGATGCCATCCGAGGTCTGGTAGGTGAAACCGCGAGCCTCGATCTGGCGGATGGTCTCGATCATCTGCGGAATGTGGTCGGTCGCCCGGCACCACACGGTGGGTTCCAGGATTTCGAGCCGTTCGAGGTCCTGCTTGAAAGCCGCCGTGTAGAACTCGGCAATCTCCCACGCGGTGCGGCCCTGTTGACGTGCACCCTTCTCCATCTTGTCCTCGCCGGTATCGGCGTCAGACGTCAGGTGTCCCACATCCGTGATGTTCATCACGTGCCGGACGTCAAATCCCTCCGCCTGAAGGACCCGTCGCATCAGGTCGGCAAAGATGTACGTACGCAGGTTCCCGATGTGGGCGTAGTTGTACACCGTTGGTCCGCACGAGTAGAACCCGACGTGGCCGGGCGTACGCGAGGTGAACGGCGCGACCTGACGGGTCCACGTGTTATGGAGGCGTAGGGGCATCATCTCGGTGCGATTCTACCCCTACCCCATCACGGCTTGATCGTCGCTCCCGCCTACCCGCGGCCGTAGACGACCTTGAGGAGTGCCTTGATGTAGCCGTTCGCATACGCGTGGCCATGCCAGTGCGTGAACGGTGCTGGCAGTTGCGGGGTGTGGTCCATCATGAATGGCCCGCGGAACCCAACCGCCTTGTACGCCTGCATCGTCGCCAAAAGGTCATTCTGGCCTTCGTCGATGAACACTTCGATGAAATCGTCTGGCGTCCCGACGATGTCCCGGAAGTGAACCACCCCGATCTTGTTGCGGGTGCCCACTGCATGGATCGCCTCGCAGACGTCGACGCCCATCTCGGCCACGCAGCCCTGGCAGAACAGCATCGCGTTCGCCTCCGACGGAACCATGTCGAAGATCCGGTGGTACTGCGGGATGCTTGACGTGATCCGCGCCGCACCGCCGAGTGGGTCGTGCACTGGCGGATCATCGGGGTGCAGGCAGACCCGTACCCCCGCCTCTTCTGCCACCGGCAGCACACGTTCGTAGAACCACTGGAGGTTCGTCCACATCTCCGCCTCGGAGATCGGATCGTGCTTGCGGTCGCCGTGTTCGGTGTCTCGCCCGCCGTTCGCGTCGAGGTCTGCCTTGCGGTACGTCGAAAGCAGTGCACCACCCCGGCCAACCGCGGACGGCGTCCGGAAGTGCCCGATCCCCTGGAAGGTCGTGGCCGTCAGAGGCACACCCGCCTGACCGATCCCGCGCACGATCTGCGCCCAGTTGTGCGCCTCTGCCTCGCGCCCATCAAGGCCGTAGACCACTGATTTCTTGGGCAGGCCGCCGTTGTGCAGGACCGAAAGTTCCAGTCCGTGGGCCTCGACATGCTTGCGGAGCGCGATGAACTCCTCGGCATGGGTGCCACCATCCGCCAGGTGTTCCGGCACCCGGATGATCACGCCCTCGACGCCGGTTGCCTTGAGGAAGTCCAGGTTCGCCGCCGTCGTCTCATCCCATCCGATGCTATCGATCAGTTGTGCGCGTGCTGGTGCCGGTCGTGCCATCGTCCATCCCTCCTGGTTCGCCGTGTCGTCATCGCAGAGTACTCCAACCGTGTACCCCATCTCGGTGCGAGCCTCAGATGCCGAGGAGGTGTGCCGGGTTGGTCCGGCCCATCGTGTCAATCTCGGCACTGGTGAACCCTGCACCCCGGAGCCACGTGAGGTACTGGTCGAGTCCATCCGGCCACACCGGGTTTTCCGGTTGCCCGAGGTCTGACGCGATCACCGTTGAGGCGACGCCGACCGCCCGGATTGCGTCGGCGTTGACCGGGAAGTTCGGTACCCATTGCCCGTCAGGTCCCGGTTGCGCGTAGACGCGTTCGAGGAAGGCCCCGTGCGACGCTAGCGTTGCCTGGTCTTCGTGGGTCATCGCCACCATGCGGTTTTCCGGGTGGGTCACGAGGACGCGTCGTACGCCACGGGCGAATGCCTCCGGGACCGCGATGAGGGTTTCGGCCGGACTGGCGTGCCCGGTTGCAAGCAGGAGGCCGTGCGAAGCCACAACCTCGAGGACCGCTTGCAGGTCGCGACTGGCCTTGCCCCGCGCATCAAGCAGCCCGACGCCAGTTGCGCCCGGGTGCGTGTCCTGGCGGACATGATGGGCTGCCCCGAAGGTGGGCAGCCACACGACCCGCCCTCCGGCACGGGCACACGCCTCGACGGCGTCCGGGTTCAGCCCCCCCACGCTGGGGTTCAGGACGATCCCGCCGAAGACCGGTGCGCCGGGCACTGCCAGTCGCGCCACCGCTGCCCGGTCGGCAGTCGGGGCGAGGTGGTTCTTGAGCACCACCCCGCGCATCCCGTTTGCCAAGGCAGCCCGGGCCGCGGTCAAGTCGTCGATCGATCTCGGACGTACGTCAGGGGCGCTGTGCAAGTGCAGATCCACGACGCCTCGGAGGTTCATGGTCAGGTCCGCTTTCCAATTCGTGGGCTTGCGTCCCGGTTGCCCGCAAGGTGCCACCGGGATCGGGCCAGTATAGTACAATGACAGTGCTATAGATATACATCGCTGCCCCATCCGTCGGGCAGGTTCGATGACGCGGTGAAGTGCCAATCAAGAGAACGGATGACCCGACCCGACCCACGCGCGGCGTGACGGATGCTGGCGGGCATGCCACGGAACCCGGCGCCGAGCTGCCGGCGTGGTGGGTGACCAGACCCTGGATTGCCTCGTTCCGTGGCACCGGCATCGGAGGCGTCTTGGCGTCTACACAAGCCAGGCGGTCAGGGCAAATCAAGACGGGCACCATCGAGGTTTGGACCATCGGGCCACTCGGGGCGAATGCCCGTGGCGTCGTTGGCACCTGCATCGGGGGGCGGCTCGGTGGTCGTGCCGGTGCCTTCGTGTCAGGCATGACCGGTGCATTCCTGGGCGGGTTCTTCGGTGCGACCGCTGGCACCATGCGTCCTTTGAACCTGTGGGTTGGGGCATTGCGGGCACGATCCGGTGTGCCGTCGTGTGCCGTCGTGTGCCGTCGTGTGCCTCGGGACCGGTGTGCCGTCCGCGGGGTAGTCACCGGCATCCTTGGCGGGATCATCCAAGGGCTCCGGCGTGCCGTCGTGAGCACCGTGCGATCACTATTCACCCCGCCCGGCACCTGATCCCTTTCGCGAATCCTCCGGGGTGTGACGTTCATCCTTGCGTTACATCGGCGTCTCATTCCTAGTGGGTTTACGTGTTCTTTACAACCCGTTAGGCCAGACGGCGCGATCTTCCTGTTAGGTTCGAAGGGAGGGTTCGTGACACATGGAAACGGGTGTGGAATGGTCAGGGAAGCGAGTGACTGCGCGCACCGGCGTGTCAAGGCGAACCTTTGCCGCACTGGCTTCGGGAGGGATTGCGTTGCTCGGAAATCGCGGCAAGGCAATGGCAGCAGGCCCGGTGGCGCCCCTCATTGTCGTGCCGCCGACGGCAACACCGTTCGACGCCGAACAGCGGCGCAGTCTGGCCCGGGACGCATTCGTGTATTTCCCACGCCAGTCGGGCCCCCTCCTCGGACGACCGGTCAACTTCCTGCCGGTACCGCCGTGGTTGCAGGGCACGGAGCCTGCCACCGCCCGTCGCGATTACTCACTGGACATCGTGTCGGGTCTGCCGATCTACCTCGTCGCGGCAGCTGACGACGCCGGCCGGGTTGATGCCTCGATGACCTCGGTCTCGGTCAATGGGGTCACGGTTGCGCCGGCAGGGTCGCTTGACGGCAACGTGGTCCGCGGGGTCATGGCACCCAGTGCGGGTGGGCAAATCCGCGACCATTCCGTCATCGACCTGGTGTTCGCGCCCCCTGCGCCTGGTCAGTACACGATCGAGGTGAAGACTCAGTTTCCCGGGGGAAGCGACGAACCCTCGACAACCACCCGCATCCGCAATGCCCTCGCAACCGGCGGTGCCACGTCCACTACCGTGACGTACGACCTGACCGTCACGCCACCGGACGCATTCGCTCCGCTCTTCCTGCGCGATGCCGAGGGCACGCACTGGGCAGTATCCGGCAAGGTACGCCGTGCCATCCCTGACGAGGGGACCTTGCGGATCCTCTCCTCGCCGGCACACGCAACGTTGCCAGCTTCGAAGGATTTCCTCAGCCTCATTCCAGTTGGAGAACGGATCCCCCCGCTGACTGACGGCGGGCTTGTGCGCGGGACAGGAACTGCTTTCACCTACCGGATCAGGAGCGGCGAGCGCGTCTGGATCACCGGATCTGACGGTGACGGAACGACCGTCCAGATCATTGATGTCGAGACTGTCCAATCCATACCGTTGGCCCTGAGCGATCACCTGCTTGTCCGGACCTCTTCCGCCCCCGACGTCTACCACGTCGATGGCGGGGCACTCCGGAAGGTACCCGACTGGAAGTGGGTGACCGACCATGGCCTCCGGCCCTCCGACACCCACACCGTCGCCGAGTGGTTTGTCCCCATCCTTCCCCAGGGCGCACCGGAATGGCGCACGCCGGCAAGTGCGTGGCAGGACCGCACGTTCTTCAGTCGCACCCTCGGGCGCACGATGCCGTACCGGGTTTCCCTTCCGCGCGGGTATCAGGTGGGTTCGTCCGTGCGATATCCCGTGATCTACCTCCTGCATGGCCTTTCGGGGCGCTATGACGAGTGGAATGGGTACGGCATCGACGAGGTCGCCAGTGGGCTGGTGCATGACGGCAAACTTGGTGGCGTGATCCTCGTGGCTCCCCAGGGAGGTCTTGGGTACTGGATGGATCAGGATGGCGCGGGTGCGACGCCGTGGGCGACCTGCGTCTCCCGTGATCTCGTGCAACATGTCGACGAGACCTGCCGCACCGTCGCAACCCCGGCCGGACGTGCCATTGGTGGCCTTTCGATGGGTGGCCACGGTGCCGTCCAGATGGCCCTGAACTTCCCGGATGTGTTTTCCATTGCCGGGGCACATAGCCCATCCATCCGGAACCGCGATTCCGCCCCGGCCTTCTTCGGTACCGGTGGGGCATTCGAGCGTCGTGACCCGGTCTCACTGGCGAAGTCGGTCGACGTGACGAGACAGCAGTTCTGGATCGATGCCGGCCAGGAAGATTCCTGGAGGTCTGGCGCGGAGGCATTGCGTGACGCCCTTGTGGAACGGGGCCGGTCTGTCGAGTACCACGTCTTTGATGGTGGACACGATGGCTGGTACTGGGGTGACCACCTCTGGGAATACCTGCCCTTCTACGCGACTGCGTTCGCCCGCAACGGGGTCACCCTTCCGCGCTGATGCTCACTGTCCGGTGGCAACAGTGGTGCTAGACTTTCCCCTGCATTGCCGGGTGGCGTCGTGTCAACCGTGCCGGTGCGCAAACGACCGGCGCATTGGCGGTGCACTGCCACCAATCCGACCGGTCTGACTGGATCCCGGGTCGGATGGTTCGTGCCTGACGTCCCGGAGTGGGACAATGGATCAGCGGTCCGGGTGTGTTGCCCGGACCTGTGTGGGGCCACCCGGGGCGGGTGTGCCGGAGGCAGGAATGGCTACGAAGGTTGAACACGCGGCGACGGTTGTCGCCGAACACGGTCTCTATATCGATGGTGAGTGGCGCGCATCGCATAGCGGCAAGTCGTTCGCGGTGCGGAATCCGGCCACGGGCGAGGTGATCGCCAAGTGTGCCGATGGTGGTCGCGCCGAGACGACCGAAGCCATCGAGGCTGCGCACCGTGCCTTCCCGGCATGGAGCAAGTTGCCCGCCGAGGTTCGTGCCGGGTACCTCTCGAAGGCCGCCGCCCTGATGATCGAGCGGGTGAATGAACTCGCCGAGATCCTCACCCTTGAGAACGGCAAGCCGCTCGCCGAGAGCATTGGCGAGACCCGTGGCGCCGCTTCGTTCTTCCAGTGGAATGCCGAGGAGGCGCGTCGCATCTACGGCGAAGTCGTGCCGTCGGCCCGTACCGATTCGCGGATCCTGACGATCAAGCAGCCGGTCGGTGTGGTCGCGGCGATCACTCCCTGGAACTTCCCGTGCAGCATGGTCACCCGCAAGCTTGGTCCCGCCTTGGCTGCCGGGTGCACCGCGGTGTTGCGTCCGGCCCGTGCCACCCCGCTGATCGCCATCGCGATCTACAAGATCCTCGAGGAAGTCGGGATCCCGAAGGGCGTCGTCAACCTCGTCACCGGCACGGATTCCGCCGGCATGGGTGACGAACTTGCCACCAACCCGAAGGTCCGCAAACTCACGTTCACCGGATCCACCGAGGTTGGCAAGCAACTCATCGCCAAGTGCGCCACTACCGTCAAGCGCGTCTCGATGGAACTCGGCGGACACGCGCCGTTCATCGTCTTCGACGATGCCGACATGGACAAGGCTGCCGATGCCGTCGTCCTGAGCCGTTTCCGCAATGCCGGCCAGACCTGCATCTGCACCAACCGGGTGTATGTGCAGAAGTCAGTCGCTCCAGCCTTCGCGCAGAAGGTTGCGTCGCGCGTCTCCGCACTGAAGGTCGGCAACGGTCTCGAGGCCGGCATCCAGGTCGGTCCCCTGATCGATGAGCATGGCTTCCGCAAGGTCGAGGAGCATGTCCGCGATGCGGTCGCCCGCGGTGGCACCGTCCTCGCCGGTGGCAAGCCGTTCTCCACCCCGACCAATGGCCATGCGAACGGCCACGCCAACGGGAATGGCAAGGGCCACCTGCACGGATGGTTCTTCGAGCCGACCGTCATCGGCAATGCCCATCCCGAGATGCTTGTCATGCACGAGGAGACCTTCGGGCCCGTTCTCCCGATCATGGAGTTCGAGACGGAGGAAGAGGCCATCTCCATGGCGAACGACACCCAGTACGGCCTCGCCGCGTACTTCTTCACGCGGGATGTCGGGCGCCTCTTCCGGGTGGCCGAGGGTCTTGAGTACGGCATCGTTGGCGCCAACGATCCGCTGCCAACCGGCCCCCACATCCCGTTCGGCGGGTTCAAGGAGTCTGGTGTCGCCCGCGAGAACGGATCCGACGGCATCAACCACTTCCTCGAAGTCAAGGCCATCTCCATCGGCCTCTAGGTTTCGGGTATCCGGCGACGTGTACGCTTCGGTCATCGATGTGATCGGTGCGCGCACGTTCGGTCCGGCGGCACACCGGTCGTGCGGGGGTCCGATGGTCCCCGCACCCACCTGATCTGGAGTGCCAACGCCATGCCCCGCAAGTCCCCCCGCCCCGCGCCCGTGCTGTCACACGCTGACACTGATGCCACCGCTGACGAGGCGTTCCCCGACCCGGCCACCCCATCCGGGCGCGTCCTCGCCACCTTGATCGGTGCGCACGTTCCCGGCACCCCGGCGACGTGGTCAAATGCTGACTTGTACCGTCGCACCAACCTCGCGGGTGAAACGGCCGAAGCCGCCCTCGCCGAACTTGAGGCGCGGCGGATCGTTGATGTCCAGGCCTCTCCCGATGGCGCATCAAGGCGCCTGACGGTCATGCTTGCCCCGCCCCTTGACGAGTACGGCGTCGTGCCATCCTGGGGTCAGGCGCCCGATCCTGATCCACTAGGAACCGACATGCCTGCCGGAGACGATGCCTCGGGCCACAGTTCATCGTCCGAGTGGTCGGTCGTCCGGCCCGGTGCGTCCGGGCGGGTCCGTCCTGTTGGTGGCGAAGCTCGTGTGGTTGAGAACGCTTCCGACCGGGCCTCCGGCGCCGAGGAGACCGCGGTTGCCCGCCAGTTCCTTGAGCGGGTCGAGCGCCTCCTGGTCGAATGCGACGAGTGGCGCCGGCGTGCTTTGTCAGCCGAGGACCGGGCTAGTTCTCTCGAACGGCAGGTGCGGGCGGTTGAACGTCGCACCGAAGCCATCCAGACCCGTCTTGATGTCGCCACCGATCGCCTGCGTGCATGGGCCGAACTTTCCAAGCGCATGCAGCAACTTTCGCGCCAGGCTGACGTCCTCTCCCGTGCCCGGGGCGCGCCACGTCCGCGTGAAACCGTCGAGACGGTCGCCAACTCCGGTGGGACAGTCCCGGCGGGTGCCGACGGTCGCGCGGAGGACGCTACTGGGTCCCCCGAGACACTGGTTGCAAACGCGTCCTGAGATACCGCCTCTCGCGCACCAGGTGGTGTGCCGTTGGTGCGATACTGTCGCCAAACGGCAATCTGTCGTCAGGCACCACACCGGGGTGCCCCACCGAACTCGTCAGGGGTGATCAAGTGGAATACCGCACATTGGGCCAGACGGGCCAGAAGTTGTCGGTCATCGGATTCGGTGGCATCGTCGTCACCGAGACGCCCCAGGACGAGGCCAACCGCCTTGTCGCATCGGCGGTCGCGCGGGGGGTGAACTACTTCGACGTCGCCCCGAGTTACGGCGATGCGGAGGATCGTCTCGGACCGGCGCTACGTCCCCACCGTGATGGGGTCTTCCTGGCCTGCAAGACGGGCATGCGCGATGCCGCGGGCGCCCGTGCCGAACTGGAGACCTCGCTCGCAAAGATGCACACCGACCACTTCGACCTCTACCAGTTGCATGCGATGACCAAGATGGAGGATGTCGAGACCGTCCTCGGACCCGGCGGCGCGATGGAGACCTTCCTGCGTGCGCGTGACGAAGGCAAGGTCAAGTACCTCGGGTTCAGCGCGCACTCGACCGAGGCCGCCGTTGCCCTTCTCGACCGTTTCCCCTTCGACTCCGTCCTGTTCCCCTTGAACTTCTGCACCTACCTCGAAGGCAACTTCGGCCCGCAGGTAGTTGACGCTGCCAAGCGCCGTGGTGCCGGCATCCTCGCCCTCAAGGGCATGGCGAAGACCAAGTGGCCTGAGGGGACCACGCGCGAGGATCGCAAGTGGCGCAAGGCGTGGTACGAACCCATCGAGGGTCGTGACCACGCAGCCCTTGCCCTCCGCTTCACCCTCGGGCTCGGTGTCACGGCGGCAATCCCTCCCGGACACGTCGAGTTCTTCGACCTTGCCTTGGAAATCGCGTCTGATCTCCGCCCCCTCAACCCGGCCGAACTGGCCACCATCGAGACCCTTGCCCATGCCACCGAACCGCTGTTCCGTACGGCGGCGTAATCGCCCGGACGCGGTTCCGGGCCACGGTCCTGACTCGGCCATGGGCACCGGAACCGCCTGGATTGCCGAAGGCACGTGCATGGCGAGTGTTTCGGTGCGGTACGTTGAACAACAGGTTCAGGCAGGTACGATGCCGATCGCGTGTAGCACGTGAATTGCATTTGGTTGAGGCATCTTCCCGTTTCCCGTAGGGCGTCGGGAATATTGGCGTTTTCCGTGCCTCCACACCATCGGATCCGTCCCCATTCCGGGGATTCTTCGGTTGACCTCTGGTTTGGTGGAGTGTGGTGACCCCGCAAAGCCTGGGGGTGCTGCTTCTGATCATCGCGGTCGGGGCGGTGCCGGGCCTCTACGTCCCCGAATCGCTGTCTGCTTACGAGCCCCCAAAAACCCACTTCGTCATCTTCGTTGCCGTCCTGGCCGTTTGCCTGTCGGTCGTTGACCGCGGTGGTGTGTGGCGCCGACCCGTTCACCGGTATTCGCTATCGTCAGTCACGGGGTCAATGGCCCGGAGCGTGGGGATCGGTGCAGGCCTGCTATTCGTTTGCGTCGTGGTGGTCTCGTCGTTCGGGTCGATCGCGCCCGGCACCAGCCTCTCCGGGACACTTAACCGCGGTCAGGGCACAGCATTCATTGTGGTTCTGACCGCGGCGCTTACCCTGAACCGGGCGAACCTCGGAGTGTCGTGCGCTCGCGAATGGATCATGCGCGCCTTGGCACTGGGGTCGGTCGCTCCGATGGTGGTTGCGGTCGCACAGGCATTGGGCGTCGACCCCGTCGTTGGTCGGGTGTTCCCAGGCGACCGGCCTCCCGGCACGATAGGCAATGCAGTGTCGCTGGGCACGTACCTGGCGGTGGTGGCCGTGCTTTCTGCGGGACTCGCGATTCGTGCGTGGGCGGCTAACCAGCCCAGAAGTGGTGGACAACCGGAGCCGTCGAACCGTTCACCGTTGGACGAAATGACCCCTTATGGGAGCGAGGCGGAACCAGCGGCCTCATCGGTAATCGGTGCCGGCGATGGATTGGTGCGTGCCGTATCAGGGGTCCTGGGGGCTGCATGCATCATCGGCGGCGACGCATCGGGCCGCCTCTTTCCGGGAGCCTCGTGGCTGGCATTCCCGTGCGCGTTCGTTGGTGGCCTGCTCATCGCGCTTGCGTCGGTCCCGCCAGCCGCAGCGCGCGTGAGGGCCAGCGAAGTCGCGGTCTGGGGAACCATTGCCGCTGTCGCGACCGTTGCTACCGCCGTTTCCGGCAGTCGGATGGCACTCGTCGGGGCAGTATTGGCCATGCTCTTGCTCGGCGTCCTCTCGTCGTACCAGCTCGGTCTTAGGTCACGCGTTGACATCGGACAAGCGGTTCTGGGCCTGCTTGGGGGCGCGCTCCTCCTAGGCATGGCCGGCATGGTTGGTGGACCTGCCCTGCGCGCACTTTGGGCCGGAGCTTTACCAGTCGTTGCGGTGCGTGCTGGTGCCGAGGCCGTGGTTACGATGGCCGGGCGCGACTCCCTCACCCCGCGTCTCGAGGTCTGGGATCGCGCCATCGGGGCATACCTGCATGGTGTCCCCGTCAACGATGCTGCTGAAAGGGACCGGGCAGCGTCGACGGTCGGCATGCAGTATTCCGATGCCCGCCGACCTTTACCCGGAACTCCCGGGCCAACTGATCGCATCTGGCGGGTCGTATTCGGCTACGGACCAGACTCCCAGCCGTTCATTCTTGGCTTGGATGCCCAGGGTGCAACATTCGATCGTGCCCACTCCGGGTTGCTCGATCTCCTCATTACCACCGGGGTGGCTGGGTTGGTCTCTTTCATCGTCTGTATTTCGGCCGCCTGTGCTGCCACCTGGCGACGAGACGCAAACGGTGAGCGGTGGCACGCGGTCATTCTCATCCCAGTGATGGTCACCATCGGTTTATCGTCGCTCACGGGTGTCGATAGCACGGTGCAGGCGGTCGTGACGGCCGTGGTGCTTGGCATGATGTTGGCAACACCCAACCAGCCGGAACCACCCCCGGTTTATGACCTCGATGCGAGCGTGCCGGTCGCAAACCTGGCGGTGCTTCCAGTGTTCGCCGCGGTCGTCGTCGTCTTAAGTGGCATGGTGGGGATAGCGGGTGGTGCGACCAGCGGATCACCGTGGTCCTGGGGCGTCGGAAGCGCGGTGGCGTCAGCGATGGTCATTGTCTGTGTGTCTTGGCGCCACCTGACCACTCGTGGGCTCGTCGTTGTCGCCGTGGCAGCGTTCCTTGCGTGTGCGTGCGTGGTACCCGCATGGGTGTCTTTGGCGGCCGGTATCCGCGCAGGAGACGGTGGCTCGTACGGCGTGCCGTCTTCGATCCGGACTCGCGGCGAACAAGCTGCCGACATCGACCCGGGCCAGGCGACCTATCGCATGATGCGCGGTCATTGAAGTCTTGGCAAGATGGTTGGGGCCTGGGTGGACCAAATCACTTCGAGAGGGGTGGTCCACCCAGGCGGGATTAGCCAGTAACGGTCGGTGTCGGCGCGGGCGCGGGAGTTGGGCTGGATAGAACTGGGTCAGAGGGCCGGGTGGGAAGAGATGCGGTTTCGGTCAGCGCGCTTGACGGCGATGGCGCGGGACTTGGTGTCGGCGACGGGGTCGGAGAGGACGTGGGCGAGGACACGACCGTTGCCGTCGGCGAGACGCTTGAAATGGCGGTCGCGGTTGCAGACGGCGAGGCAGTCCAGGCGGTGGTCGGGCTCGGGATGGTGGTCGGGGCGTCTGTGATTCGTACGCGGTTCGTTCCGGTGAGTGCGGGCACCGCCCAGGCGACCGGACGGGTCATGCCGACGAAGTAGCCTCGACCCTCCTCGATCGGGAATCGGTTGACTGGCACGCCCTGGATGTGGCTTTCCCAGGCACTGGCTTCCCAGCGGGCAATCTCCCTGGCTGCACCGGCAGACCCGGAGGCAAGGTCGATCGAGGCAACGATGGCGGGCGCGTCGTAACGCAAGTTTGCGCCGGGGAGCGCGATGAGGTTCCAACCGGACTGGAGCGCGAAAGTCAGGCGTCCGCTGGCGGGAAGCCCCTGGTAGGACCAGGTGCGGGACGCCGAGGCGCGCAGGAAGTAGCCGCGACCAACCTCCAGGGGGAAGTCATTGGCGGGGATGTTGCAAAGGTGAGGTTCCCATCCGCCATCCCAGCGGTCAATCTCGGCGAGCGAGTTGATGGCCGTGCAAAGCGAACTCGCGGACATCGGTGTGGACGGTTCGAGGGCGAGGGCGACGAGGTTCCAACCGGTAGAGATCTGCAGGGAGGTTTCGAGCACGGTTGCGAGTTGTATCGATCCGGTGCCGGCCCGCGCGTCGGCGAGCGACAGGACGCCACGTGCATACCCATTGACCCCGCCGATGGCCTCGATGGTGATCGAGGCCGCCGATGTGTATGGGTACTGGGCCGTCCGGTCGGTGGTGCGGAGGTTGCTGAGATTGAGCAGCCAGGTCCCGCCGTCCGCTGGACGGAGCATCGTCGAGATGACCGAACTTCCACCCCCCGGGGCGTCAATCGTCAGTACGACCAGCGCATCCTGGGCGACGGCACCTGATGCCGACCTGACCGAACCATAGGCGATGTCCGGCGTCGGTATGGGGAGACTTGCCCCGGTCAGGACCGGGAAGTGCAAGCCGCCATTGGTATCGGTGCCATCGCCACTGACTACGTCGAACAGGTAGCGTCTTGCGGGCAGGAGTCCCGAGACCGTGACCGAGTGGACAGTCGACACGGTTGCCGCCCCTCGGATGTCATGGGCCATGGTTGACGGCGAACTACTAGGGGTGCTCCAGCGGACGGCTCCAGTGGTGGCAAGATCAGTGGTCCACGAGACCGTGAACGCACCCTCGCTGACGTTGGTGACCCGCAGGTCCCGGGTACGCAATCCGGTGACGGGCGTCGCCGACGCGGTGGCCGTGGCAGATGCGGTCAGTGAAGCGGTTGCCGACGCGGTCATGGATGGTACTTGGGTCGGAGTTGCCGTGCCCGGTAGCGTCGATGTTGCAGACGCGGTTACGGTCACCGATGGCCCCGGCGTCACGGTCGCATCAAGCACGATGATCGTGCCGGACATGCCCGCCGATGCGGAAGAGGTGTAGGCATAGGTGCCGGCGACAGCGAAGTCGAGCGCGAATGATGCGCTGGGGAGGATTGGGCCGGAATCCCAGGATCCATCGGTTGCCCGGACCGAGTGGGTGGTGACCGCACTGGAGTTGGTCCACCGCACCACCTCGCCCCGGTAGACGGTGACGGATGATGGGGAGAAGGCGAAGTTGGCGATGCCGATCTGGGGCCCACGCACCGGG
>SHXX01000109.1 GCA_009693165.1 Chloroflexota bacterium | reverse complement strand
GAGACGCGCGCCGGACGCGGGCGCGAGGCGGTCATGACCCCGACCTATGCCGGGACATCGTGGTCGCCACCAGGGGGGCACCGTGGCGCATCCGCCGATGCCACCGCAGACATCGCCACGGTCACGACCGCGCCCCAGGCGACACCAGTCCGGCAAGGCCTCATCTGACCCGTCCCCGCAACGACCCGTACCACCAACGCAGCCTGAAAGGAGACCGCCACCGTGGAACCCATCACCGCGACGCCACCGCCAGAGGCGCCGATCCCCCGCACGGGGCCAACCACCGCCTTCATCAACAGCCTGACCCACCTGGTCGATCGAGGGGACCGCGCGTCCCTCGCTGCCTTGCGCCGTGGTCTGGGGAAGGCACCCGGCGACGTTGCGTCGATGCATCCGCTCGTCGTCCCCTATCTTCCCGACGACGCCCACCACCCGCGCAACGATGAGGCGTGGTACCTCGTCGGCAGTCTCTTCGGCCTGCACCCGTCACCGTTGCGCGGTGAACGACGCGGTCTGAACTTCGGTGCAACCCTCCGGCAATTGCGCGATGCCCGTGGTGACGCCGGAGGTCCCGGCATCGACCGGCGCATGGTCGCCATCCTGAATGCCCACCGCGATGATGTCGGCACCCACCTTCGTCAGGCCATCGGCCTCCTGCGCGGGGGTGACTGGCCAGTGGATTGGGCGCAGCTCCTGCGCGACATCCTGGCGTGGGACCACCCGGAACGGCCGGCCCAACGCGGGTGGGCACGCGCCTACTACCGTGGCACTCCGGCAAGCACTCCGGCAAGCACTCCAGCCACCACGCCAACCGCCGACTGATCCCACCCATGCCAGTGGAAAGGAACCGTTCCATGCCCACCCCGTCACTCATCGAACTGCACGTCATCCAGAATTTCCCGCCCAGCAACCTCAACCGCGACGACACCGGGTCACCCAAGGACTGCGAGTTCGGTGGCTACCGCCGCGCGCGCATCTCGAGCCAGAGCCTCAAGCGCGCCGCACGCACCCACTTCCAGCGGTTGGGTTTCCTCACCGACGCCGACCGGGGCACGCGCACGAAGCGCATCCTCGAGTGGGTCACCGGCCAGGTCGTCGCGAAGGCTGGCCACGGCGAGGAAGACACGAGGCAGGTCGTCGAGACCGCCCTCGCCATTGCCGGGTACGGCTTTGCCGAGCCAGGCGCGGGAGACCCGTACGCCAAGACCGAGTACCTCTTGTACGTGGGCAACGACGAGATCGGACGGCTCTGCGACCTTTGCATCACCCACTGGGACGCGCTTGCCAAGCAAGCCGGTGTCATCAACGCGGCCGGCACGCCCAAGAAAAAGCTGAAGGCGGATGGCAGCGCCGCTGCCAAGGGTGGCGCCAAGGCCCTCGCTTCTGAACTTGCCACCGTCCTGACCAACCGCGCCCGGGCCGCCGACGTCGCCCTGTTCGGCCGGATGCTCGCTGACGCCCCCGAGGCAAACGTGGACGCCGCCGCGCAGGTGGCCCATGCCCTCTCCACGAATGTCGTCAGTGTCGAGTTCGATTACTACACCGCCGTTGACGACCGCAAGCCGAACGACACCGCCGGTGCCGACATGATCGGGACCATCGAGTTCAATGCCCCGTGCTTCTACCGGTACGCCAACGTCGACGTGGCCCAGCTGCGGACCACCGTCGGCGGCGATGATGCCCTCGTGGCCCGGGCGGTTGCGGCCTTCCTCGAAGCGACGATCGCCGCCGTCCCCTCTGGCAAGCAGAACAGCATGGCCGCCCACACGCCACCCTCGTTCGTCCTGGCCGTGGCCCGCGACGGCACCCGGTGGAACCTTGCCAACGCCTTCGCGAAGCCGGTTGCCCCGACACGCGACCACGATCTTGTCGAGGGATCGGTCGACCGGATCTGCGCCCACTGGGAGGCACTGACCGGCATGTACGGTCGCCGGGGCATCGCCGGGACCTGGTCGGCGGCCGTGGTCCCGGTCCCGGCCGGTGCGTTCGGGGAGGGACACCATGCGGGGACCGTTGCCAGCCTTGTCAGTGGGCTCATCAAGGCCTGCGGACTGCCGGCCGTCGAGGGCGCGTGATGGTGCCCGATACCGCGGCGGAGGCCGTGCCTCCCGGCACGCCCGATGACGCCACTGCAACCCTCCTGCTCCGCTTGGCCGGTCCGATGCAGTCGTGGGGTACCCAGAGCCGGTTCCTGGTGCGCGATGCCGGCAGTGAACCCAGCAAGAGCGGGGTGATCGGGTTGGTCTGTGCCGCCCTCGGGCGTCCGCGCACCGCCGCCGTCGATGACCTCGCCGGCCTCCGGTTCGGCGTGCGCATCGACCACCCGGGAACGATCCGGCGCGATTACCACACCGCCGGTGGCACCGCCTACCACCGTCCCGCACCCGGCCGACGTGACGGCCAAGGCATCTGGCACGACGGCAAGGTGGAGAAGGACACCGTCATCTCGTACCGGTATGCCCTGCACGATGCCTCATTCCTGGCCGCCTTCGAGGGGCCACTGGGCCAACTCCGGACGATCGATGACGCGCTTGCCTCACCGGTCTGGGCAACCTACCTCGGCCGCAAGGCCTTCGTGCCGTCCGTGCCGATCCGCCTTCCCGGAACCGCCCCCCACGGGCCTGGGCTACGCCTTGGAAGGATCGAGGAAGCGCTGGTGACCATCCCGTGGACGCCGTGGGGGCGCACCGGGACGGGCGCGACCAGATCGGACCCGGCACCAACCGGCAAGAGACGCCTCCAATGCGTGACCGACGCCCCGTCCGGTGATCCCGACGCCAGCGAGTGGCGCGATGACGTCCCGGTCGACTTCTCGGTGCGGACCTTCGGCGCGAGGCTGGTACGGACCACCTGGGTTGAGGTGGAGGAACTCGATGCCGACCCACTTGCCCGGGCACGCAGGCGTGCCTCACCATCGACCCCGGTCAGCACCCCTCCTGGAGCAGCACGATGACCACGCTCTACCTCTCGCAACTCTGGTTGAATGCCCGCTCGCGCGACGCCTGGCGCGACCTCGCCGACTGCCAGGGCCTGCATCGGACCCTCATGCGTGGCTTTCCGGACGGCATCGGCTCGGATGCGGACGGCGCACGCGCCTCGGCCGGGTTGCTCTTCCGGCCCGAAACCGACCGGCGCACCGGCACCGTGCGGATCCTTGCGCAATCGACGTCCCTGCCGGACTGGCGCGCCCTGCCGGCCGGGTATGTCGCACCGGCCAGCGAGTGCCCGGATGGATGGTCCACCCGCACCATTCCCGAAACCGTCTGGAAGACCGCTGCCGGGGCACGGCGACGCTTCCGGCTGCGGGCCAATGTCACCGCCAAGGTCTTCGGGAACCGGGTGCCCTTGCGCACGGAAGCAGCCCAGCTGGCGTGGTTGCTCTCGCACGCCACCGCGGCGGGCTTCCGCGTGACGTTGCCACCACCCGGTGACGCGCCCCCGGACGGGCACCGTGAGGCAAAGCGGGCGCACGACCTCCGTGGGGTGGACCCGGTCGAGGGCCTTCCCCCGGTGCGGATCGATCGCGACTCCCCCGTGAGCGGCCTGCGTCCCGGCGAGGCAGATGGCTCGGGGGCACGGTCTCCACGTGCACGGCTGTCGTTCGAGGGCCTCGTCTTCGAGGGCATCCTGGAAGTGGCAGACCCGGAACGGTTCGCCACGGCCGTCCGCCAGGGCATCGGCCCGGCCAAGGCCTATGGGTACGGATTGCTTTCCGTGGCAACTGCCTAGCCCTGCACCGCACGACCAGGTGGCGTCCCGGCGTCATTGGCCGTCACCTGGCCCACTGGAGGGCACGCCAATGGAACCAGCGACCGACCTGCACCTGCTGCCCAGGGTCCGTGATTCGTGGAGTTTCCTCTACCTGGAGCGGTGCACCATTGACCAGGATGGCCACGCCATCGCGGTGCGGTCGGAGACCGGCGTGACCGTGGTGCCTTGCACCATGCTGACGACCCTCCTGCTTGGACCGGGAACCAGCATCACCCACGCGGCGGTGCGCACGCTGACCGCGGCGGGCTGCGCGATCGTGTGGGGAGGCGAGGCCGGCGTACGCTGCTACGCCACCGGGCAGGGGGAAACCCGCAGTGCCAGGCACCTCCTGCACCAGGCCCGGATGTGGGCGGACCCGGCGTCCCACCTCTCGGTGGTGCGGCGGATGTACGGCATGCGGTTCCCCGACCCACTTGGGGCACACCTTTCAATCCAGCAGATCCGGGGCATGGAAGGCGTGCGCGTGC
Source organism: Chloroflexota bacterium (assembly GCA_009693165.1). Lineage (GTDB taxonomy): Bacteria > Chloroflexota > UBA11872 > UBA12225 > UBA12225 > UBA12225. The sequence goes on along the minus strand of SHXX01000109.1, from coordinate 876 downwards.
GCGATGCCTACGCGGCGATGAGCCGTGAGACCGGCGTGCCCTGGCACGGGCGGACCGTTCCCCGCCCGGGCCAGCCTGCGGCCGATGCCATCAACCGCGCACTTTCCGCCTCCCACAGTTGCATGTACGGCATCTGCCACGCGGCCATCATCTCGGCGGGCTATTCCACGGGGCTCGGATTTGTCCACACCGGCAAGATGCTCGCGTTCGTGTACGACATTGCCGACCTCTACAAGGTGGAGATTGCCGTGCCGGCCGCGTTCCAGGCAGTCGCCCGGCATGGGGAATCCGGGATCGAAACCCATGTGCGTCGCGCCTGCCGCGACCTGTTCCACGCGCGACGGCTGCTGGACCGGATCATCCCGGATATCGACCGGGTGCTGGCTGTCCGCCGTGATGCCGACGACGAGATGGACGGGGGGTTCGCCGCACTGCCGGGAGGTCTCTGGGATCCGGAACAGGGTTCGGTGGCGGGCGGGCGCAACTGGGCAGATGACGGCGGGAACCCCGGGACCAGTGAAGTGGCGGATCCATCGTCGTGACCGTGATCGTGCTGTCACGGGTGCCTCCGGGACTTCGGGGTGACCTGGCCAAGTGGCTGCTTGAAGTACGGCCGGGGGTCTACGTGGGGCGCCTGACCGCCGCCGTGCGGGTGCGCCTGTGGGACCGGATCACCAAATACGTGAAGAAAGGTGACGCTACACTGGTATACATGGTAGCGAATGAGCAGGGATACCAGATCCTCACGATTGGTGATCCTTCATACCGGGTGCGAGACTTCGAGGGGTTGCAACTGATCGAGCGGGTGCAGGTCCCAGATGGCGACACGTGACGGGAAGAGCTAGAATGAAGGGTCTTCCCCACGCGGGTGGGGGT
>SHXX01000108.1 GCA_009693165.1 Chloroflexota bacterium | reverse complement strand
GCCGTCAGCGGTGCAGTGCGGAAATACGTCCGCGTGGTGATCCCTGCAAATCCTCGCGCGTCCATTGCGATCGCAAGCCGTGTTGCCCGAAGGATTGCAACGGTGAGCAAGATCCGAAGTTCGCGGAACGGCCTAGAAAACCCGTTCGCCCGCCTTCTCAGCCCGCCACCCCATGTTCCATAGATGGCACGCTCATCCGTCACATCCTCACCGCGGACGCGGCGCGCGAGGCGGATTTGCACCAGTTCATCGGCAAGCCCGGGCATGAACCGGTATCCCGCAAGTAGTGCGTATCCCCAGCGGTACGGCAGGCGGCCGTGTTGCACAAGGCTCACCACCAACAAAGTGGGATCCGTGGTCAGGATGAAGAGCAGCCCCACGGCCGCGGTTGAGACGCCCCGAATTGCGAGCGCCAACCCTTGCACTAGACCGTGGACCGTCAGGTGAAATGGTCCCCACTGCCAAAGAACGGGCTCACCCTGGGGAACCGAAGCAAGGAATGCGTTGGTCCAGAGGAGACTGAACGCAAACACCAACACTGGTCCGAGGAGGCGCGCAAGCCGATGGGGACGGATGCCAGTCGTCCACGCCACCACCATGACCACGGCAAGCCACGCCAGCGGCGTGAGCGGATTGAACACGAACGTCATCATGAACCCAAGCACGATGACGACGCCAAACTTGACAGTCGGGTTGCGTCGTTCAAGCCAGGAGCAACTTGAGCCAGGACCAAACCCGCCGACGTTCGTCTCGCTTGATATGGGTGATATGGGTCCTCGTGGGGTCGATGCCCAGAATGATTCAACACACGGTTCCAGGTTGGGTGGCACCGAGATGCGACTGCCATCCGTCGTGGTGCGCGTGGATGGTTTGAGCAATTCAAGGTCTCGTCGGCAGGTCACTGGTGGGGTCGTGAACCCGAGTTGGCGTGCTCTCCACGCCAACTCGGCTGCAGGTGGTCGCCTCAGCGAACAAGATCTGAGGATCGGGTCGCTTTCTAGCAGGTTGGCAGGTGTACCGTCGAAGACTATCGACCCCTCACGCATTGCGATCACCCGCGTCGCGTGGGAGGCTACGAGGTCGAGGTCGTGCGTGACGATGATCGCCGTGCACCCGTCGGCCACCCGCCCATTCACGGTCGCCATGAGTTGCGCCGTGTGATGATCGTCTTGCCCAAACGTCGGTTCGTCAAGCACAAGGAGGTCGGGGTTGGTCAGGAGTGCCCCGGCGACCGATAGCCGCCGTTTCTGCCCGTGGCTGAGGGTGAATGGGTTGGCACGTGCCAGTCCTTCGAGGTCTGCGCGTCGTAGTGCATCATCGACCCGCTCCGACACGGCGTAGGCGTCAAGGTGTTCGACCCGCAAGGCGGCTTCGAGGTCGGCGCGAACGGTTTGTCCCACGAATTGGTGCTCTGGATACTGGAAGACGTATCGGAGGCGCCGACGCTGGTCGCCGCCGGGAACTTCCTCGATCGGTGTGCCATCGAGCAGAACTGTTCCTGCTGTTGGTTGCATCACACCGGCGAGCATCAATCCAAGGGTGCTCTTTCCGGCGCCGTTTGCGCCCACGATTGCGATCAGTTCCCCGGGAGCACACGTCATGGTGACACCCGAAACCGCATCCCGATCACTCTCCCGATGCCGGAATGAAACCCCATCGAGTGCGATGCGGGGTCGAATTGGCGGGGTAGCCCTCGGTGTGTTTCGGGCGTGTGGTTCCGGGTCAATGTCGGGTGGTGAAGGTGAGTTCGTTCTCATCGCCCACTCCCCGAAGGTGACCGCGGCCTCGAGAAGGGATTTCGGAAGTGAGGGCGACCCGGTGAGGCGCGCCACCGAGGCCCATACGGGCAGGCGCATCCCGAGGGACCGGACGGTTTCCCGGTTGCCAATGAACACTTCGTCGGGTGTGCCAGTCAGGGCTACCCGCCCATCTTGGTCGAGAACGATGACGCGGTCAAGCAATGGCAACACATCATCAGCGGTGTGTTCGATCACGACCAGCGAACGCCAACCGTGACGGGCGTTCCATGAGTTAACGGCGTCGCAGTGGTTCGAGGGCGTGGCAGCGATTGCCTGCGAAACAGGGTTCTCACTGGCTGGGGGTCTTGTGGCGTCCTCACCAAGAAGCGAAGCAACCGTCGACCACACGGTTGCTGCACCAGCCGGGTCAAGGTTTGCGACCGGCTCGTCCAGGATAAGAATCTCTGGATTGCCTGCCAGAAGTCCGGCAAGGGTCAACCTCTGACGGGCCCCACCGGAAAGCTGGTCCACCTGTTCGGGGACCCGGATCTGCTCATCTGCCTCGCGCTCGGAGATGCGTGCCAACCCAACCGCCAACCGTGCCCGTGCAATCAAAGCGGGCATGTTCGCCGGTGGTACTCCGCGGTTCTCCAGTCCGAATGCAATGTCCTCGTCGATCTTGGAGAGGACGACTTGTGCGTCAGGATCCTGGAAAAGTATCCCGATCCGTCGTGTCAGGTCACCGGGAGGCAGGCTGGTGGTTGCCTCGCCGGAGACTTCGACGGACCCGCTGACCCAATGGACGTCAACGGAGTGCGGAACCAAGCCATTCAGGCATAGGGCAAGGGTGCTCTTGCCCGCGCCACTCGGTCCGGCGATCAGGATGCGTTCGCCGGGCGCGACTGTCAGCGAAACGTGTTCCAGACATCGGCGCTTTCGTCCGAAGTGCCTGATTGTGAGATCCCGGACGTCAATCCGAGGTGCGTTCACGCTGGCTCCAGACACGAACTCGTTGATGCCCGGGGTCCTTTTGTTCGGTCACCTCCCGAACCCCTACACCTCTTCCATTCGGGCACGACCGATGGCCGTGTCCTTGAGGGCGCCGGTCAGGACAAGCGCATCACCGAGGTACTTGGCGATGATGCCCGCAATTGCGACGCCGATCGTACGCGTCACCAGCATCGTCAACAGGACCGGCACGTCAAGTTCGAAGTAGCCGTATTCCCACCAGCTGTAGGGCAACGACACGAGCCCGGCGGCGACACCGGCGATGACCATGGTTGCCAGTGTCCAGCTTCGGTAGCCAAAGAGGGCAAACGTTGCCTCGGCGCCGATCGACTGAAGGACACCGTAGATGACGAGGCTCGGGCCCCACGGCGCGCCGACCAACATCTCGGCAAGCGCTGCCAGGGTCTCCGAGGCCAGCGCGGCACCCGGGCGTCGAATCAGATAAGGGCCAAGCAAACCAGCAATAAACCAGAGTCCGTTTGCAGCCTCTTGCGTCGGTGTTCCACCAAACGCCGCGACCCATTCGTAGGGCCCAGCCCACGCGACATAGATGGCGCCAAAGACGAGAGCGACCACGACTACCACCATCAGGTCAGTGGTACGCCAGGCTTGGGAGGTTCCGGGTCCGTTCGGGCGGGACGGTTTGACCGTTCGTGGTTCGTTCATGCTTTCCTCCGCCGGCATTACCCGGATCAGGTTCGCAGGGTCGACGCTTGCCGGCAACCGGCGTACGCCCTCTCAGCCCTCAGGCTCCCCTAGCAGTTATTTGGTTGGGGGCCTCCCACGCACCGGGAGGTCGTCAGCGATCACGAGACTGCGATGCGACGCTGAGACGAATACTACGGCATGGCTGCGCCGGCGAAGGCCGAGGAGTGCTCACGGTTGGCGAGGGCGATATCGAGGAACCAGGTGTGGAACCGTGGGTCGGACGTAAGTTCCGGATGGAACGAAGTTGCAAGCCAGTTGCCTTGCCGAGCGGCCACGATGGTTCCGTCGTCAAGGGTCGCAATTGCCGTGGCATCCGGGCCGACGGATTCGATTTTCGGCGCGCGTATGAACATGGCGGGAAATGGCACGTCGGTGTCCATCCCGTCTATGACGATTCCAGTCTCGAAACTCTGGACCTGACGGCCGAACGCATTTCGTCGTACCGAGATATCCATCACCGAAAGTAAGGGTTGGCCGGGCAACGTGCCAGACACGTGTCTCGCCATCAGGATCGCCCCAGCGCAGGTTCCCCAGCATGGCAGGCCTCGCACAATCGCGCTTCTCAGTGGCACGAGGACATCCCACGCCTCGAGGAGCTTGCCAATGGTTGTGCTTTCGCCTCCCGGAAGAATGATGCCGTCAAGTCCGTCAAGATCGCGCGGTAGCCGGACCTCCCGGACGGTTGCACCAAGTTTCGTCAGGATCCGGACGTGCTCAAAAAAGGCGCCCTGCATCGCAAGTACGCCAATGGCCAGCCTGGTTCCGGATTGAGAGGAGGTCTCCCTCCACCCGGGTTGGGTAGAGGGAGGAATAACGGTGCCGCTGGGCATAGTTACCAACCCCGGCTGGCAAGGCGCTCCCCGGCGGGCATGCTTGCGACTTCAAGGCCGCGCATCGGTTCGCCGACCCCGCGGCTGACCTCGGCAACGATGCTGGCGTCACGGAAATGGGTGGTCGCCATCACGATAGCCCGGGCCATCTTGGCGGGGTTCTCGCTCTTGAAGATTCCGGAGCCGACGAACACGCCGTCAACGCCAATCTGCATCATGAGGGCTGCGTCTGACGGAGTCGCAATGCCACCTGCGGCGAAGTTGACGACTGGCAGGACACCCGTCGCATGGATCTCACGGATGAGCTCGTACGGTGCACCCAGGCGCTTCGCCTCGGTCATCAGTTCCTCGACGGGAAGGCTGCGGATCTTACGGATCTCACCCAGGACGGCGCGCGCATGGCGGACAGCCTCGACAACGTTGCCGGTTCCGGCCTCGCCCTTGGTTCGGATCATGGCCGCACCTTCACCTACGCGGCGCAGGGCCTCACCGAGATCCCGGCAACCGCACACGAATGGCACCTTGAAGACGTGCTTGTCGATGTGGAACTCGTCATCCGCCGGAGTGAGGACCTCGGATTCGTCGATGTAGTCGACACCGAGTGCCTCGAGGACCTGGGCCTCGACAAAATGCCCGATGCGCGCCTTGGCCATGACCGGGATCGTGACCGATTCGCAGATTGCCCTGATCAGGTCCGGGTCGCTCATGCGGGCCACGCCGCCTGACTTGCGGATGTCCGCAGGGACCCGCTCGAGCGCCATGACCGCACAGGCGCCTGCGTCTTCGGCGATCTTGGCTTGGTCGGAAGTGACCACGTCCATGATCACTCCGCCCTTGAGCATCTGAGCGAGCCCACGCTTGACCGCCCATGTGCTTTCGGCACGGTCATGGGCACCCGTGGC
>SHXX01000024.1 GCA_009693165.1 Chloroflexota bacterium | reverse complement strand
CGCTGGCCAGCGAGGACGAGCGCCAACGTGCACTGGACGCCTTCGTGGAATACTCCAACCACGACCGACCGCACCTTGGCATCAACGGCCTCACCCCCCTCGTCCGCCTCGCTTCCCTGTCAACAACCTTGTGAGAGACAACACCTAGGGTCACGCGGGTGAACGTTCGCCTTCGCCACCGAACAGCGAGTTCAGCAATGCACTGCCGATGACGGCACTGAGGACGCCGAACAGGGCAAGTCCAGCGAACATCGTCAGCCCAGCAGTGATACGACCCCCAACGGTGACTGGCTGGACATCGGCAGTCATCGTCGGTTCACCATCATCGTTCAGGACAGGATTGCCGTCGTCGCCAATGATTGGGGCTTTGGCAACCATGTCGCCGTAGCCAGTCGTCGTCATCGTCACGACGCCCCACCACATTCCCGCAGGAATGCTGCTGAAGGCCGACCCTGGAACGTCCTTTTCGGCGTAGTACCCGAGCGTTCCACTGATGGTGATCGCACAGGTCACCGCTATCGCATAGATCTGGAGATCGACGACGAAGGAGTTCTTCTTCACACCCGTCTCGACGCGCGAAGCACGATGCGCAAGCGCAATCTTGATCAGCTTGAGGACGCGTAGCACGCGCAGCACCCGGAGTGCGCGGAATGCGCGAAGACCGGTGACGTCAATCAATCCCATGTACGAAGGCAGGATTGAGAGCAGGTCGACGATGCCTCCAAAACTCAGCAGGTACGCGCGCTTCGAGGGCGCCGTAATGATGTTGTAGAGATATTCAATCGTGAAAATGGCGACAAAAACATATTCGCCGTAAGAGAAGAAGTTCGGCGCAGATTCAAAGATTTCCGGGACAGTCTCAAGTACGAGCATGATCACGGAAATGACCGCCGCGATCGCAATGGCTACGTCACGCAAGGGTACCGGCGGGGCTTCGACCCGTGAAACCGTGGACACAGAAATTGGTTCGGCGTCGGCGTCGTCAACTTGAATGACCTCCGGTTCACGGCCGAACACGGTAGTCAGTACCGCACGCCCGATCACACTGGTCAGGATGCCGAAGAGCGCGAGGCCCGAAAACATCGTCCCCACGGCGATCAGGCGTCCGGTAAGGCTTGAAGGGACCATGTCGCCGTAACCGGTGGTCGTGATTGTGACGATGCTCCACCACATTGCTTGAGGGATTGAGTTGAACGTGGTAGCGGTTGCCTCGGCGGTCTCGTCGACCTCCGCGTGGTAGGCAAGCGTTGCGGAGATTGTCAGCACGGTAAATAGCGCCATGAAGTAGATGAGCGCATCGTTGGAAATGGATGGCTTGCCTCGCGATGCGAGGTTTGCGCTCGCCCGTGCCTGATCGGCGGCAAGCTTCATCAACTTGAGCATCCGGAGCACCCGGAGCACCCGAAGGGTACGCACGACACGTAATCCGGCATTCGGAAGGAATGCCAAAAGTGCTGGAAGGATTGCCAGTAGGTCGACAATTCCCCAGAAACTGGTCGCGTACTTGATCCGGTTTTCAGCAACCCAGAGGTGAAGCAGGTACTCCGCACTGAATACCACAACAAGAAATGTCTCAATTACGTTGATCGTGAGCAGCGTGGCCTCGTCGGGTTGCATTGATTCGGCGATGAGCGCCCCAATTGACAGGCTGATCATCAGGAAGGTCACGCGGGATGTAAATCCAAACGCGGCTGAACCAGGTTGGTGGAACGCCTGCCACACGAGATCACGGAACCCGTTTAAGTTTGGATTGCTCGCGACTGTGCCTGATGATCGTGCCATGCCGGTTTTCCCTCAGTCAGTCATTCGGACTTTCGCATCACGCGATGGCGCGTGCACTGGTCCGGCGGGTGTTGGTGGTGCCTAAGGGTTCTTTGCTCGGAGACCAAGCCGTGCCACAACCGAAGCAATGATTGCGTGTTCCTCGGACCCGAGGGCGCCGAGTGGTGGCCGGACCGGTCCCGCGGGCAAGCCGCAAAGTTCCATCGCAGCCTTGACGCTTGAGACTTCAAAGCCGCGACGACGTGCTCGGATTGCGTAGAACTCGGCGACTTTGTCGTCAAAGATGCGCCGTGTCGAAGCAAAGTCGCCGCGGTGGGCAGTGTCATAAAGCTCCTGGCTTACCCAGGGCATGAAGTTGGCAACACTGGAGGTAAATCCCTCGGCGCCGGCCGCGAAGTAGGTGTGCACCATGTCGTCGCCGACCCCGCCGACCCACACCAGTCGGTCGCCGAGGCGTGCACGAATTCGCCCCCAAAGGCGCAAGTCAGCCGAACCATCCTTGAAGGCAACGACATTTGGCGAGGAGTTTGCGAGCTTCTCCACCATCTCGGGTGTGAAGACTGCCCAGTCACGGGCATATGGCAATACTCCGATGTGGACCGACTGCGCAATGCCCGCGTAAAAGGCGAGCAAGCCATCCTCGGGTGAGGGTCCATACGCCGGAGGCAGCATAAGGATGCCGCTCGCTCCCGCTTTTTCCGCGGTTGCAGCGAGTTTTTGCGATTCCCGTTGCTTTCCGCCCACACCACAAATGACTGCTGCGCGACTGGCGGCCGCCTCGATGACTGTGCGGTGAACTGCTTCTGTTTCCTCGGTTGTCAGTGAATACAGTTCACCAGTTCCGCCGGCGGCGACTAAGGTCACAATCCCGTGCCTGATCATCCAATCCACGTTGTGGCGGAGACCATCGAGGTTCAGGTCAAGGTTGGCGTGGAACGGCGTGATCGGAAAGGCTGTCACGCCTTTCAGCTGGGTACGTAAGGTGTCAAGACTCGCCATGATCGCGCGGTTCTCTCTTCCGGTTCGATTATCACATCAGGCATACATGTGCAGGAGTTGACGTAACAACGACGTCACTGGAGCAGCGGACCGCCCATTCTAGGATACAGACCGGGGGCGACTCGGGGGCAAGAACTGACGGGAGGTACCGTCTAGCCACGTCGCCCGAAGATGTCACGAAGGCCGATGTGTGGTGCGATGCGTCCGCGCAGACGCGCCTGCCAAACGATCAAAAACAGCGTGAGTGGCAGAAGGAGGTGCGGTGCCCAAGTATTTTCGGTGACCTGAAGGACTTCCGCAGTGACTGCGACCGGTTGACGCACGATGCCAAGAAGGACCAGCCAAGCAAAAGCCGCAAGACCGGCGCCGAGGTATCCGTTGACAAAGGACGCAAGGCTACCCAACAGGGTCAGGGTGACGGCAATCAGGATTAAGTTCTCAGTTTCCATTGGCAGGTGTCACGATAGCGTCGATTGGCCACGGCGTCAAGAGGGGCGTTGACAGCAAATCAGGTCGCCGTCACGCACTCAAGCGCCTCGAGGGTTGCCTGTGCGTCAAGCCATCGCTCTTCGGTCGCCCGCAATTGCTCACTGACGACAACGTGGCGTGCCCCCAGTTCGACCAGTTTCACGCCATCTCCGGAACGCGATGACGCATCGATTTTCTGATCGATGAGCTGCATGTCTGTCTCGAGCTTCGTAAGTTCTCGACCAAGTTTCTCGGTGCATTCCCGTGCCGCGCGAATTTCTCTCGGGTTTGCCGTTGGTCTGGAACCATTTGATGACCGCACTGCAGGTGGTGCGAGTTGCTTCGACGGTTCGGGCACACTGGACGTATTTGCCAGTGAATTGCGGTCCTCCGGCTTCGCGGCTCGTCGCCCGATGTCGTGCCTCGCGGCACGGACTTCCGACCACGTACCGCGATGGAGCGTCAATCGTCCGTCCGCAACTTCCCAGATCTGGGATGCGAGACCGTCGATGAAAAAACGGTCGTGGGACACGAAAATGATGGTGCCATCGAACTGGTCGAGGACCCCTTCCAGTGCCTCACGCGAGTAGATATCGAGATGGTTTGTAGGTTCGTCGAGGATAAGGACATTTGCCGTTGAGAGGGCGAGTTTCGCGAGCGCGAGACGGCTTCGTTCACCACCGGACAGTGCGCGGACTGCCTTGAAGACGTCGTCGCCCGTGAAAAGGAAACGTCCGAGGTAGGTGCGTGCCTCAGTTTCACTCATTGCGTGACCGTCTGTGACCTCGGTCATCACGGTGCCCTTCGGATCTAGCTGCTCTTGCGCCTGTGCGTAGTAGGCGATCTGGACGCCGTATCCGATATGCACGCGTCCGCGAACTGGATCAAGCTCTCCCATGATGACGCGAAGGAGCGTAGTCTTCCCGGCTCCGTTCGGCCCGACGATCGCAATCCGTTCTCCCCGTGCCACCTCGATTTCATGCGCATGGACCAAGGGAGTCAAGGCTCGCGACTGTGCATTTGATTCGTGAACGAACGGCATGCCGGGCGTCTGGCCGAGCAACCCTTTCCCGACTGGTGCATCGGGGGCGATGCCAAGGTTCTCGAACGCGAGGACGGTGTCTCCCGCACGGAGGGTTGCACGGATCGCAAGGTTCATTTGCCCCGGCGTACGCGGGGGTCCGACGCGGCCAAGGCGGTCCAGTTGCTTCTGGCGACCGCGTGCCTGACGAGCCTTGACCCCGGCGCGGTAGCGTCGAATAAATGCCTCGGTGCGGGCAATGTGCGCCTGCTGGGTCGCGAAGTCACGCTGCTTTCGGACTTCGCGTTCAGCCCGCTGCCGCGCAAACTGGGTGTAGTTGCCGGTGTACGCCTCAAAGTTGCCGTCGGCGATTTCCCACGTCCGGGTTGCGACGGCGTCGAGAAAGTAGCGGTCATGAGAAACGACAACGACTGCCGCATGGACACCGGTCAGGAAGCCCTCGAGCCATTCGGTCGCGTCAACGTCGAGATGGTTCGTGGGTTCATCGAGTAGCAGTAGGTCACTCCCACTCAGTAGCAGTCGGGCAAGGGCTGCCCGGGTTCGCTGACCGCCGCTGAATGTCGTCACCTCGCGTTCAAGGTGCGCCTCGGGGATGCCAAGACCGGCAATCGTCTCATGGATCCGGTGGCGGTACGCGTATCCATCAGCGGCCTCGAAGGCCACCGACACATCGGAGTGACTGGTAAGCAGTTCGTCAATCGTCACGCCAGCAGGCGGCGATGCCAATGCATCCTCAAGTTCGCGGAGTTCGATTTCCAGTCGACGGACATGGGCAAATGCCCCGTCCAGATAGGTCTGCAGGGTCATGCCTTCGGCGAAGGTGACTTCCTGGGGCAGGTATCCGACACGGTCGCGAGGCGGGAGCGAGAGGGAACCGCGGTCGAGAGGTTCGACTCTGGCGAGCAACCGGAGAAGGGTCGATTTGCCCGCGCCATTGACACCGACAAGGGCAATGCGCTCACGGGTGCGAATCTCGAACCCGACGTCGGCGAAGATGTCCTGGGCACCATAGGCACGGGCGAGATTTGAAGCGGATACGAGCGCCATGTGGGAAGAGTGTACGGGGATATTTTGGATTATCCCCTGCGCTCTACCCCTCCCCCGTGACACCGGGAGGGCGGAGAGGGGCAGAAGGCTCACTTGGATCGACTTGGCAACGAGGGCAAACGTGCGTACCCCGCGCGGAGACGCGGAGACGGATGATTTCGGCGCCGCAGACCGGACATGGCTTGCCGTTCCGTCGGAAGACGAGCAATTTCGTCTGGTTTGATCCCGTACCACCAAGTGCGTCACGGTAGTCGGAAAGGGTGGTTCCGCGATTCTCGATGCCTTGCGCAAGTGCGTCACGGATCGCTTGGTAGAGGTTTCTGATTTCGTGTGCCGCGAGACTGCCTCCGGACCTCAGCGGGTGGATGCGGGCCCGGAAGAGTGCCTCGTCGACATAGATATTCCCAAGGCCGGCCACCGATTGCTGGTCTAGGAGGAGCGACTTGATTGGCGCGCGTCGCCCGGAGAAGCGGGAGGCAAGGCTGGACGCGGTCATGAAGTCTGGTCCGGGAACGTTCTCGAACCCAGAACTCCCACTATCGTCCGCCTCTCCGGGGTGACGGTCCGACGATTGTGCGTCGTCAATCGCTGGCTCCGGTCCAAGTCGGCGCAGGAAGTGTCGTAGGCCGTCGACGCCGAACGCGAGGGTAAGGCGCCCGAACTTCCGCTGGTCGATGAAATGGAGTTCGTGTCCATCCTGAAGGTGGAGGATGGCACGCAGGTGGCGGTCGCGGTCGGCCCCGCTGTCCATCATGGTGAGGCGACCGGTCATCCGGAGATGGACCCCCAACCACCGTGAATGGTCGAGGGCGATCAGGAGGTACTTGCCACGGCGGGAAATGCCAGTGCAGATGGAACCCGCCAACGAGGCCTCGAAGTCCGGTGCACTGCCGTTTCCGACGCAACCTGGCCAGACAAGTTCGGCGCGTGCGAATGCCGATCCGACCAATATGGGGGCGAGCGTTCGGCAGATTGTCTCGACTTCAGGTAACTCAGGCATTGGTATCGGTCACGTTACGGCGAGGCGTTTACAAAATACGAGTAATCAGGCGGAGCCTGGTGCATTGTCCATGCACGGAAGTGCCGGGGCAACTGCACCGTGTAGACGTTGCTGACGTTCAGGACACCAATGAGGCCAGAAGTCGGAATCATGGGCGCAACGAAACTTGCGGTGGTGGGAACGGGTGCGTGGGGTGTGGTTATTGCCTCGCAGATTGCGTCGCAGGAACGTGCGGTCACGCTCGTCGCGCGGACCCGTGAAGAGGCATCGTTGCTCAGTTCGACAAGACGATCCCCCCGCGTTCCGGGCATGGCGTTGCCTGACAGCCTTCGGGTTTCTGCAGATCTCCAGGACGCCATTTCCACGGCGTCCATCGTAGTCATGGTAGTACCCGCCCAGTCGATGCGTCGAAACTTCGGGTTGGTTACCCCTCATCTTGTACCCGGCGCGGTGGTTGTAAGCGCAACCAAGGGACTGGAGATTGCGACTGGATTACGGATGACCGAGGTCATTGCATCGTTCACCGGAAACGCTCATCCGATATGTGCCTTGTCCGGACCCAACTTGGCGGCCGAGATCGCAGCTGGTAAACCGGCCTCATCGGTGGTGGCGTGCATCGATGACCGCGTTGGCAACTTGGTGCAGTCAGTCCTTTCGACGCCAGCATGGCGGATCTACCGGCACCACGACGTGATTGGCGTGGAACTAGGTGGTGCACTGAAAAATGTGATTGCCCTTGCGATCGGAATTGCGGAAGGTCTTGAGGCAGGTGAGAATGCGAAGGCCGCGTTGATCACCCGGGGTCTCGCTGAGATGTCACGTCTCGGGCAGGCGCTTGGGGGGGAGGCGCTGACTTTCGCGGGTCTGGCTGGACTTGGCGACCTGGTCGCGACGTGTTCAAGCCCGCTAAGCCGAAATCGCACCTTTGGCCTTCGCTTGGCACGTGGTGAGCGCATGGCAGACCTGATCGACACGTCTGGATCGGTCTCGGAGGGTGTGCCGACGACTCGGGCTGCACTTCAAGTGGCGTCGCGACTGGGGGTTGAATTGCCAATCACGGCGCTACTGGGTGAGGTAATTGACGGAACACTGGATCCTCGCGAGGCCGGTGCCCGGTTGCTTGGTCGCCAAGCAGGTCTTGAGCGGGTCGATTAACCCGCATCGGGCCGGGTCACCCCTACGGCCTGATCACGTGGTTCGAAGTTTGGTCAATGATCCCCGACCGTGCGTCACTGCGCTTCAGCCGACAGGGATACTTATTCGCAGACAAATGGAACTGGCTACACCCATCGACGACCGCCTCAAGGATTTGGCGCGTGCTTTCCACGCTCATGGTCATCATCTCTTCGTCGTTGGCGGACCGGTTCGGGACTGGTTTATGGGACGGCCGATCAAGGACGTGGACCTCACGACGGACGCCACGCCGGATCAAGTCCGACGAATGGTGGCCGCGTCGCGTCCGTCGGCCGTCTACGATGTTGGTGCAAGGTTCGGAACGATTGGTGTCGTCTACACGGTGCCCGACCCATCCGGTGGGACGTTCGAGGCGACCGGGTCTGTCGAAATTACGACGTTCAGGACCGAACATTATCCAGATGGCACCCGGAAGCCTACCGTTCAGTTCGGCACGTCGCTCGACGAAGACCTTGCCCGACGCGATTTCACAATCAATGCGATCGCGGTCAACCTGCTCACGGGCGAACTGCATGATCCGTGCGGGGGCCGGGACGACATCGTCTCGAAGATTGTGAGAGCGGTCGGTGACGCGGATGCCCGGTTTTCTGACGATCCGCTCCGATTGCTGCGCGGCGTACGGTTTGTCTGCGAACTCGGTTTCACGCTTGCGGAACCTACCCGTGCTGCAATGGCCGCTGGCGCCGCTGGGCTTGATCGGATCAGTCGTGAGCGGATTGCGTCCGAACTAGGGCGGATCCTGGTGTCTACCCGCCCGGCGATGGGCCTGCGCCTCGCGACTGATCTGGGATTGATGGAACACATCATCCCGGATGTCCTGCCGATGCGTGGAATGAGCCAACGGCCAGTCCATCACAAGGATGTGTTTGAGCACACGATGGGTGTGGTCGAGAACATTCCTGCAGAAGCTGGGCTCCGATGGGCAGCCCTCCTTCATGACATTGGCAAGCCACCGACAAAGTCTGTGAACCACGGTACGGTGCACTTCTTTGGGCATGAAGAAGTGGGTGCGCGTATGGCGAACCGCATCATGCGAGGCCTCAACCTGGATGTGGCGCTGATCGCACGGGTTACGAACCTTGTTCGGATGCATTTGCGGATCAATGCGTATGAACCTTCATGGACCGACGCGGCGGTGCGGCGCCTGATCCGTGAGGTCGGCGATGAACTTGACGATCTGATCGCGCTTTCCCGCGCTGATGTCACAAGCTATCGCGCCGAGAAAGTCCAGGCCGTGAACGACCGCGTCGACGACTTCGCGCGACGCTGCCGGGAACTCCAAGCTGCGCAGGATGTGGCACGTCTCCAAAGTCCGCTTGATGGGGATGCGTTGATGCACCTGTTCGGGCGTGGACCTGGCGCATGGATCAGGCCAGTCAAGGACTACCTGCTTGGATTGGTGATTGACGGCGAACTGGCCGAAGATGACCGTGAGCGAGCGACGGAACTGGCACGGGCGTTCCTTGCCACGGGAGATCCAACGTGACGGGAACGTCAAGGAACCTAGATGCGAGGCCTGGATTGGCCACGCGGTTGCTGTCTGGGGGAGCGATTGATGTGGTGATGACCGATCCGGTCTACCGGTCGATCTTCATCATCCTGATCATCCAAGGTGTTGTGTTCGGAGCCCAGATGCCGTTCATGCCCCTCTGGGCAACGGAACGCCTCCGCGTCGGTCCTGTGGAAGTCGGGACGATTTCTCTGGTGACGTCGCTAGCGACCACTGCGTTCGGTCTGGGCTTCGGCATCCTTACCGACCGTACACGGAAGAGGGTGCCATGGTTGGTCGTCGCATTCGGCCTCGCGGTTCCCTTGCGGGTCGTTATCGCATGGACGGTCGACTTCGTGGTCGGCACGGTGCTCTACGCTGCGATCAGCGTGGCGATGTTCACGCTTTTCTTTGCAATCCTCGGCGACTGGTTGCGCCATCGCGCCGATGAGCGAGGTGCCGAGATTTCGAACATCGTTCGCCTCGGTTTCACGATTGGTTGGCTGACTGGGTCGTTTGGGGCGGGACGTATTGTCGCCAACTTTGGGTACGACGGGCTATTCCTGTCCACCGCAGTCCTGCAGGTCGCGTCGGTTGCGGTCCTCATCCTCGGCGTGCGCGATGCTCCGGCCACGACCATCGCGCCGCTCGTCGAAGTCAGTGCGAGATCCTCAACGTCGGTTTGGCATGACCTGACTCAGGCGCCGATGGCGTGGTACCTACTGACGACGATTTGCACCGGAGCAGCCTCCGTCGCGCGAATGACTATGCTTCCGCTCTACCTCAGGAAAGTCGTCGGCGCCGACAATGACGCGGTTGGGTTTGTCTTTGGCATAGAACCCGTTTACGAGATCCCGGTATCACTGTTTGCGGCCCTAGTCGTGCGCCGTTTCGGTATTGCGCCGGTGCTGCTGATCGGCATTGCTGCCGGCGTCTTCTACTTCGGTGCGATCGTGTTCACGTCAACATTCGAGCCGTTCCTTGCCATTGAGTTCCTCTACGCAATCGTTGTGACGGCAACGTTCGGATTTGGGATATTACATGTTCAGAACTTGCTTCCCAATCGCGGTGGGACGGCGATTGCCGTGTACAACACGGCGTCGACCGTTGGCCCGGTGGTGGCCGCTCCTGCCCTCGGGTTCGTGGCGGAGACCTATGGCTGGCCCCCGGTATTCATGATCGCTTCGATTCTGATGGCGATCGCGTGCGGGACATTCTTCATGAGCCATCGCGCGGGGCGCCGCATCGGTTTGCTACGATGAAAGGGACCGCGACAGTTTTCCGGGAAGCGGACGAGTGGGTATGCAAGGCTTCATTCCGGAGGCGCGCCCCCAAGGGAAATCATGCTCTTTGCTTGGAGACTCGGACAATGATTAATGGCGTCGTGATCAGCGAAACCATGCAGTTGGTCTGCGTGTTGCTTGTCCTCTTCTTCACAATCGGTGGGATCTACTTCATGCAGAAGTTCACCGGGGTCTAGTCGGAGTCTGCACCTCAGACTTGCTGGGTCACACGTCGTAGACCAAGTCGTCAAAAATTAAAGAAGGGGGAGAGGTTTACCTCTCCCCCTTCTTTATGTCTTTCCCCACTCAGGGGCACTTGAACTGATGGTTACCGCTACTTGGCGAAGAGTGCCATGCTGGCGTCATACGCAAGATTTACAAACGGGGCTGGGTACAGGCCCAAGGCAAACATGCCGGCAAGGGCAAGCGTAATCCCGATACCAAGTTCGATCGAAATCGGATCGATCGGAAAGCGCAGTTCCGGTTCCATGCCGTCGGTAAGTCGTCGACGCCACCACGGGCCGGCCGATGACGGCGACACATCACCATGCGGCTCAGCACCATGGCTGCCATGAGACGTTCCGTGGCTGTCCGCCGCGTGTCCGGACCCATGAGCGACCGAGGCACCGACGAGTACCGGCTCTTCATGGTGGATTGACGCCGCCTTGATTGCGGCCACGGTGGACGCATTCAGGGCGGTGACACCCGCTGGTGACTCCGAATACATCACGCGGATGACCTGCAGGTAGTAGTACAGAGAAATCGTGCTGTTGAGGACCGCGATCGCCACCAACCACAGAAGGTCGGCGCGGGCGATCGGCGCGAACAGGAAGAGCTTCGTCATGAACCCCGAAAAGATGGGCATGCCAGCAAGGCTGAACAGTGCGGACATGATGGCGAATGCTGCGAATGGCGACCGGCGTGACAAGCCTGCCAGGTCTGAGATGTTCTCTCTTCCATCGGCGACCACTTGGAAGGCGATGATTCCCCCGAACGCTGCCAGCGTGGTGAAGAGGTAGCCAATGAGTTGCAGGATCACGCCTCGAGAGGCCTGTTCCGCGATATCACCGGCAGCGAAGAACGCAGCCACACCGATCAGTGCGTATCCGGCCTGGGCAATGCTTGAATACGCCATCAGACGCTTGATGTTCGTTTGCCGGAGGGCAACAACATTGCCAAGCGTCATTGTGAGGACGGCAAGGAAGGCGATCACGTCGGATACCGGGCCACGCACGGGCCAAAGGGCCATGACGACGAAACGCATGGTGAGGGCGAACCCGGCGGCCTTCGAGGCAACGGACAGGTACGCCGTAATCGGGGTTGGTGCCCCCTCGTAAACATCCGGTGAGTACATGTGGAAGGGAACGGCCGCGACCTTGAACGCCAAGCCTGCAGTGATCATCACAAGCGCGATCTGGGCGACGGCGCTCGTGGCGACCGAGGTACCTAGCGCTGCCCTGATATCGGTGAACATCGTGGAACCAACAGCGCCAAACAGGAGGCTCACTCCGTAGAGGAGGATTGCCGAACTGAACGAACCGAGGACGATGTACTTCAATCCGGCCTCGTTGCTCTTCAAGTTGGTCTTGGCGTAAGACACCAACACGTAGCTGGAAAAGCCGAGGAGTTCCAACGCAATGTACGCGGTCAGCAGTTCCTGCGCCTGGGACATAAGTCCCATGCCGAGAACCCCGGCCACAAGGAACGCATAGAACTCGCCGGGTTGCGTGAAGAAACGCTCGGCGTAGTCGAATGACAGGAAGACGACCCCCATGCCGGCGGCCATGAAGATGATGTTGAACAGGTTCGAGTAGTCGTCGACACGAAGGACACCTGCGAACGAGCTGCGGACTCCCCACAGCGATGCCTGTGCGCCTATTCCTATGCCGAGGCCCAGTATCGCGACCCACCCGATGAACCGGTGCCCTCGCCCGAAGACCATGAGGTCGAGGGCGAGGCAAACGAAGATCAGGCCGGTAACGATGAACTGTGGAGCGAGCAGGATGTAGTCGAGCGTCGCTGGATCAAAGTTGGGCATCGGAAAACCTCTTGGTGCCGGCTCGTACCGTGATCAACGTACCCCTCCCACCCGCTCGATTACTGGTGCGGCTGAGGCGTTGATCATGTCGAGGAACGGGGTTGGATAGACGCCGACGATGATCAGGGACAGGACAAGGAAAGCACCGACGAACCACTCGTTTGGAAGCAGGTCATGCAATGACGCCCAACGCGGGCTGAGTGGCCCGAAGAATGCACGGGCCACCAATCGGAGCATGTAGGTGGCTGCCAGGGCCACGGTTGCAACGCAGAGGATGCCCACGATTGGGTACGTCTGGAAGGCCCCGAGGAAGATGAGGAGTTCAGGAATGAACCCCGACAATCCCGGCAGGCCGAGTGATGCGAGGCAGGCAGTTGCGAAGAACCCGGTGTACCAGGGCATGTTTCGCGCCAAACCGCCGAAGATGCCTACCTCGCGAGTATGCGCTTGGTCGTACATGGCACCGATCATCGCGAAGAAGAGGGCAGTCATGAGGCCATGGCTGACCATTTGCAACACTGCGCCGTTCAAGCCGACCAGTGACATCGTAGAGATGCCCACGATCACGTATCCCATGTGGCTGACCGACGAATGGGCGATCACGAACTTGAAGTCACGTTGCGCGATCGCCATGACGCCACCGTAAACGGCACCGATTGTCCCGAGGGTCACAAAGACCGGTGACCACACCATCGCACCTTCGGGCAGGAGCCAGACGCCAACACGGATGCATCCATAGGCGCCGAGCTTCATCAACACGCCGGCGGCGACCATAGAGACTGCGGTTGGCGCAGCGCCGTGACCATCGGGAGACCATGTGTGAAGTGGCCACATGGCAGCTAGGAAGCCAAACCCGATGAAGATCACCGGAAAGAAGATGGTCTGGAAACCCGGAGTGAGCAGGGAATGCGCCTGGGAGGCGAGGTACTCGAGGTCGAAGGATTTCGCTCCGGCCTGGACGTAGATGGCGATCATGCCGACCCATATGAACAGGCTTCCGGCGACGTGCATGAGGGTGAGTTTGAGCGCGGCGTAGTTCTTGCGCGTACTGCCCCAGATCACGATCAGCGGGTACATCGGAAGGCCGGCGATGTCATATGCGAGGAACAGGATGAATAGGTCGAGGGAAGCGAAGACGCCGAATACCCCGGCAACCGAAACCAGGAAGAGCGCGTAGAACTCTTTCGGGCGGTCGGCAATCTTGAATGAGACAACCGTGCCGGTCAGAAGGACCACGGCGTTGAGAATGATCAGCGGAGCTGAGATTCCATCGACGCCAAGACTGATCGTGATCCCGTAGTCCGGAAGCCACTGGTAGGCCTCGCGGAACTGGAAACCGGCCTGGTGCCAGTTGTATCCGGCAAAGACCACAAGGGACAACACGAACGATATGACGCTCGCAACGAGCGCCACGGCGCGGGTGATTCCCGGGCGCTCACTCGGGATCAGCATGATGATGAGCGCCGCTATGAACGGCGCGAGGGTCATCGTCGACAGGTACCCCACTGAGCTTGTCCTTACAGGTGGCGATGAATGGTTTCAGGTTACGTCGGTGACCGACATCTTGAAGTGGCAGGTTCCTACCAGAGTGCGAAACGCATGTCCGGTATTCCGCCCGACATGACCACACCGATGGCCATGATGCCAATGATGAAGCCGAACGCGTAGTGATAGATGTAGCCAGAGGTCGTGAGGCGCACACGGGCGCCCGCGCCCTGAAGGAATGGCCCGCACCAGTCCACGATGCGATCGTTGAGGATTTTCCGATCGACGGTCGCAGCCATTGCGGCAATCGCGAGCACTACGTGGTCGATGATCCACTGGTACATCTCATCGACGTAGTACTTGTTGTAAAGGGTCTTATAGACGGCCGGGAAACTCTCCGAGATGAGGCGAGGTCCAGATACGGGGGTGAGATACATCAAGGTCGCGAGACCGATGCCGAGCACCCCGGCGAGCGTTCCTGCCCCGGCGAGGACCAGATTGATGTGTTCCTCGATCATCGGACCGAACCGGACCGTCTCGGCGAAGCCCTCAGAAAATCCGGGGATTCCAATCCACCCGGCTGCAATCGCTGGCACGCAAATCAACACCAGGGGAAGCGCCATTGTCCACGGGCTTTCATGAGGCACAGCATGGTGACCTATGTCGTGGTTCGTGGAATGGTTGTCGTGGTGGTCACCCGTTGACGTTGCCACCTGCCACCTGGCCGGTCCGAAGAAGACCAGATAAATGCACCGGAACATGTAGAAGGCAGTCAGGAACGCCGTGACCAGTGCCACGACCAACGGCAACCAGGCATCGGCTTCATAGGCGCCTACAAGAATGGCGTCCTTGCTCCAAAAGCCGGCTAGAGGCGCGATGCCCGCCAAGGAAAGTGAAGCGATCAGGAAAGTCCAGAACGTGACTGGCATCTGCTTGCGCAGGCCACCCATATTGAAGATGTCATTCGGGTTGCGCCCGGTCCCGTGCAGTACAGGTTCCATGGAATGGATGACCGATCCGGCACCAAGGAACAGGAGTGCCTTGAAGAAGGCATGAGTGAACAGGTGGAAGAGACCCGCGGTGTACGCGCCAACGCCCAAGGCCATGATCATGTACCCGAGTTGACTGATCGTTGAGTAGGCAAGGATGCGCTTGATGTCGCGTTGGGTCAGCGCAATCGTTGCAGCGAAGATGGCGGTGATGGTCCCGACGGTGGTGATGACCGCCATCGTCGTTGACGACGCATGGAAGATCGGATAGGCGCGACCGACCAGATAAACACCTGCCGCAACCATCGTTGCTGAGTGCACTAGTGCTGAAACTGGCGTCGGGCCGGCCATCGCGTCGGGCAACCAGACATGGAGGGGGAACTGTCCACTCTTGCCCATCGCACCGAGGAAGATCAGGATGCCGGCAATGGTGACGGTGGCCGGGTCAATCGCGCCGGATTCAACGGCGGCGAACGTTTCCTTCATGTCGAAGGTGCGCGTCTTCAAGAACAGCAGGGCGAGGCCTATGAAGAACCCGACGTCACCGACACGGGTTGTGATGAACGCCTTCTTGGCGGCCTCGGCATTTGTCCGTTCCGAGTACCAGAAACCGATGAGCAGGAACGAACAGAGGCCGACAAGCTCCCAACAGATGTACATCAGCAGGAAGTTGTATGAGAGGACGACGCCGAGCATCGCCGCGGTGAAAAGGGCTTTGACGGAGAAGAACCACCAGTAGCGGCTGTCGCCCTTCATGTAGCCCGTTGCGTAGAACTCGATCAGGAATGCCAGGAACGTGACGACGCCGAGCATCATGATCGACAACCAGTCGACCACCAGCGTTGGCGCGAAGACGTACAAATGAGGCGAGACACCCACCGTGAACCACGGCGTGCCTTCGAAGATCAGATGGCGTCCACTGCTCGTTGCCGTTTCTTCAAGATGCGCTGATGCATCAGAGAAGACAGCAAGAAACACCAGGAACGCGCCCCCGATGGCGGCGAGCGTTGTCAGGGCCGACAGGGCATGCTTTCTGGCGCCCATCTGTCGCCAGATCAGCACGTTGAGCGCAAAGGCACTGATCGGCAGCACGGGCGCGAGCCACGCGTAGTCCACGAGCTACCACCTCATCAAATTGATATCGTCAACATTGATGCTTGAACGCATCCGGTACACCCGCAGGACGATTGCAAGACCGAGACCGAGTTCGGCAGCGGCGATGGTCACGACAAAGATCGCAAACACCATGCCATTGATTTGCCCGGGATAGACCAGCGTGCCGAAAGCCACCAAGTTGATGGCAACGGCGTTGAGCATGAGTTCGATCGCCATCAGCACCAGAACGGCGTTTCTGCGAGCCATGACACCGTAGACGCCAATGCTGAACAGGGCGCCGGTAAAAACCATGATGTGTTCGATGGGAACCATTCGTTTCGCCTCAGTCGATCATCATGCCGAAGCACGGGGAGCGATTTTGCTGCTCGGTGAGGTACTGCGCGCAATGGTCAGCGCGCCGAGAAGCGCGACGAGCAAGACCACCGATGCCACTTCGAAGGGAACGGCCCACGTCGAGAAGAGCGCACGACCGAGGTCGACGAGACCGATGTGACGAACTGCCCCGGCTGCGGGCCACGTGTCTGCAAGTGATGCAACAAGCAAGAGGACGAACAGCGCGCCCGAAGATACGGCACCAAGCGCCCACCCGCGATGGTTGAGTTGCGGGCGTGTCTCCGGTGGCGTAAGCATGAGTGCAAACAGCAGCAGGATGCTCACCGTCCCGCCGTAGACAAGTATCTGGATCAGGGCGAGGAAGTCCGCGAGCAGGAGGAGGTAGATGAGGCCAGTCATGACGAGCGACAGGATCAGCAGGAGTGCGGCGTAGACGACGCTGCGCGCGACAACCACGCCAAGCGCTGAGACGAGGGTGACCCCGGCAACGACGTAGAAGGCGAGCGCACTCAGTCCCATGACTTCTCCAATGACACGATGTCGCATGCATGAGCACGCGCGCGCACCCAATGATGCAACACCCGACACCCGATTTCCACGGTCCGGGCGAACCGATTTGTGACTAACGATAGGTGGACGGATCGAGGATTCCCGGGAGCGGCCCCACTGGTTCAGGCTTGCCGGTGCGACGCGTCACACCCCGACCAATCTCGATCAGCTGATCCTTGTCGTAGACCAAAGTCATGCGATCATAGGTACTCAGTTCGAAGTGTGGGGACATTTCGTTGGCGTCGAACGGGCACACCTCGACGCAGATGCCGCAGTACGAGCATCGACCAAGGTCGATGAAGTAGTCCTTGATGATGTTCTTCTTGTTAGTCTTGCCGTCCGTGTACTTGTCGCCGGTAAGCGTGATGCAGTCGTCCGGGCACGAACGAGCACAGATGTTGCACGCAACACAGACGACCTCGTCTACCGCATCATCCCAAAGGAGTGACGGTGCACCCATGAACCGCGCCTCGAGTGGAGGCTTTTCATATGGATACAGGCGGGTAACTGGTTTGGTCAGGAATGACTTCAGTGTCTGAAAGAAGCCACCGAGAACGCCACGCATCGGTCAAATCCTTTGTGGGTCAGCGTCAGGAGTTCAGACGGGAAGGCCGACGCCCTTGCTAGTCGGCACGGATTCTGGTGATGTCCGCATCAGTGCAACCGTGGACGGGCTTCGGCGTGCCTGATAGGTCGCAAGCAACACTGCTGCCAATGCGAGTGTCAGGCCGATCCCGATGGCGAATGGCACGAAGCCGAACACCTGAAGGATTGCGGTCAGGATGAAGTTCACGAAGGCTGCCGGAAGGAGGAACTTCCAAGCGAAGTCCATGAGTTGGTCGATCCGGAGACGGGGAAGCACGAACCGGGCCCACTGGATGATAAGGACGAGGACGATCATCTTCCCCATGAAGAAAAGAAGCCCAAACTGATCGGAGATCCACCCGAGGCCGAGGGCGCGTGATCCAGGGAAAAGTTCCCATCCTCCGAGGAAGAGAGCGGTCGAAAGTGCCGAGTTGAGGCAGACGGCGGCGAACTCGGCGAGGTAGAATATGCCCCATCGCATCCCGCTGTACTCGACGAACGGGCCACCCACTATTTCCGACTCTGCCACGGCAATGTCGAACGGGGCGCGGCTCATTTCTGACATCGTGGCCAGGAAGAAGACCAGGAAGCCAATCGGCTGCAGGAAGACATTCCATCCTTGCTTCATTTGCGATTCGACGATGGTGGTGAGGTTGAGGCTCTCCGCCATCATCGCGACGCCAAGCAGGGCGATCACCATCGGAAGTTCATAGGAGATGAGCTGGGCGACGACCCGGGCCGAGCCGAGTAGCGAATACTTGTTGCCCGACGACCATCCGGCCATGACCAGACCGATGCCTTGCATTGCGGGGATCGCAACCATGTAGACCAGACCGAGGTCAAACGGGCGGACCACGAAGTTCCCGAAGAGGACAAGCGGACCCCAGGGGATGACCAGGAAGGTCAGGAAAACCGGTACGAACACCAGGTAGGGAGCCATTGGGAAGACTATTCGATCCGCGGCGACGGGAGTGAGGTCTTCCTTGGTCAGCAATTTCAGGACGTCGGCGGGGCTTTGCAGCGACCCGTGCGGGCCGACGTGAAGCGGCCCGCGTCGGAGCTGGATGTGCCCCGCAACCTTGCGTTCCATCCAGATTTCGATCATCACGAAGATGAGGACGAAGAGCAGTAGGACGACCAGCGCGATGAGGTCGGCGAGACTGAGGCCCCCGATCATCGGGGCGACGAGAAATGCCGGCATCCATGAAGGAACGGCCTGAAGCGTCAACTCCGACGCGGCATTGTTACTCAATTTGTCTGGACCTCAATGTCTGGACTGACCTGATCGCACAGTGAATGGCCGGGATGCGGGCTAGCGGTCAACTTCGCCAAGGACGATATCAATCGACCCGAGGGCGACGACGGCATCGGCGATGTATGTTCCGATCACCATGTCGTTGAGTGATTGAAGGTTTACGAAGCAGGGAGAACGGTACTTCACCCGGTATGGCGCACTCGACTTTCCGTCCGACACTAGGTAGACGCCGAAGTCGCCTCGGGAATTCTCGATGCGCACGTACGCCTCGCCTTTCGGGGGGCGCAGTGCCTTGGGTGCGTTGCCCATGATTGGTCCGCCGGGAAGATCCTTGAGAGCCTGTTCAATGATGCGGATTGACTGGCGCATCTCTTCCTGGCGAATGAGGTACCGCTCATAGCAGTCTCCGGTCGTCCCGACGGGCACGTCGAAAGCGAAGCGGTCGTAAATCGAATAGGGTTCGGACCTCCGAACGTCGTACGGAAGCCCGGTTGCCCGGAGCAACGGACCGGATACGCCAAGGTCAAGGGCACGTGTCTGGTCAAGGATGCCCAAGCCCCGGGTCCGCGACAGGAAGATCTCGTTAGCGGTGATCAGGTTGTCAAAGTCATCGAACGCATAGAAGGCCCGGTCAATGATTGCTTGGACCCGGTGAACGAAGTCATGGGGAACATCCTCGCGCAGGCCTCCAGCGCGGTAGTAGTTCGGGAACATCCGTGCGCCACCGACTGCCTCGAACAGTTGCTGAATCTCTTCACGAAGGGCAAACGCATACATGTACGGCGTGGTGGCCCCGGAGTCGGCACCGAATGCGCCGTAGAACATGCAATGCGAGTTGATCCGGGTGAGTTCGCCCAGAATGATGCGGATGTATTCGGCGCGTTCGGGCACGCTGATGCCCGCGAGTTTCTCAACCGCCATCACATACGCATGCTCGTTGAGCAATGACGAGAGGTAGTCCGTGCGGTCGAGGGTGATCATCGCCTTGCGGTAGCCCTCGATCTCACCGGACTCACCGAGTTTTTCGGCACCCCGGTGCAGGTACCCGATGTGCGACTGCACATTCTTGACACGTTCGCCCTCGAGGGTCAGGACCATCCGAAATACGCCGTGCGTACTCGGGTGCTGTGGCCCCATGTTGATGGTCATCTCGACAGTTTCGAGATTGCGCTCCTCAGACACCGAGGGCGCAGTTTCGCGAAGCATGTTGATGGCACTTGCGATGGCCATGGCGAACTCCTACTCTTCCTCGGGAAAGCCATACTGGGCGGGAGGTTCCTTGGGGCGCAACTTGAAGCGCTTGAGGAGGACCGGTCCGGGAACGATGGTGCCGTGGTCATCGCGTTCCAAGAGAAGCGGTTCGGGGTACGGGTGACCCTCAAACCGGATGTTGAACATTTCGGCGGTTTCACGCTCGTGCCAGTCCGCACCCGCCCAGACGGAGGTGACCGTCCCAACGGCATCGCCCTCGGCTGCAAGCCGGGTCTTGAGAACGCACTTCTGTGCCAGTCGCGTGCTGAACAGGTGGTAGACGACCTCGATGCCATCTGACTGGTAATCAACCCCACTCAGGCATCTCAGGTAGTCGAACTTCAATCCGTCGGCTTCCTTCAACCTGCGGGCCGCTTCGGGAAGCCTTGCCGGCGGAACTGTCACGATTACTTCGTCGATGGCGGTGCCGAAGATTGGCGAAAGGTCGGACGTTGCTGATTCGATACGAGCACGGACCCCACCCATCGGACGGAGGCCCTTCGCGTCACGCACCGCTGGGCCGGCGCCCTTTGCAGTAGCGGCGGGTGCAGCGGGTTTCGCCGGTGCGGCGGGTCGCGCAACCGCTGCACCCGGTGTAGCCGCTGCACCCGGTGTAGCCGCTGCACCCGGTGTAGCGGGAGACGGGACTGTTACTGGCGCCGGAGCTTCGGATGCGGGCGAGGCACCGCGCCCGCGAGGTTCGATGATGCGACCGGGTGTCTGGTCCTTGAGGCACGTATTCCCGTTCTCTCGCCAGCAGGAAGCGTGGTGCGCGGAGAAACATGACGGGCAAAGGACAACCTGATCGGCAACGGCAAACACTCCGCTGCACTTGGGGCACGCGGAGCCCAACCACTTGGAGTTCGCAAGGGTTGCGCGTAGTGATATTGCCGCCCCGGCGGCCCCGCCTTCGGTGCTCACGCGTGCTTCGCCTTCCTGAGTTCGTGCGTATCGTCACGATGCACCACGAGGCACGCCCGGGCCATCGCTGCGGAACGGCGCCGTCTACGCGACCTCGATGCCCTCGCCAGAGAGGACGAGTTCGAGGTCCGCTGTCGGACGCCGACCTTCCTTGGCCTGTCGCATGATCTTTTCCTGAAGTTTCAGGATGCCGTGCATCAGTGCTTCGGGTCGAGGCGGGCATCCACCGATGTAGACGTCGACCGGAATGACCTGGTCGACACCCTGAACAACGGTGGGATACCGGTAATACGGCCCGCCGCACGTGGCACAACCACCCATCGAGATCACCCACTTGGGTTCGGGCATCTGCTCCCAGAGAACGCGGACCGCGGGGGCCATCTTGGTCGTCACCGTGCCGGAAACGATCATCAAGTCTGACTGCCTCGGTGTCGCTCCAACCTGACCGATCAGCCCGAAGCGGTCAAGGTCATGCTTTGCCATGAAGGTCGAGATCATCTCGATCGCGCAACAGGCGAGACCGAAGGTCATCGGCCACAGGCTGCTCTTGCGTGCCCATTGGAACAGCTGGTCGACGCTTGTCGTCACGATGCCTTGGGGCAGTCGTGCATACAGGTTTTCCGCCGGAAGCATTCCGGCCGCGCCGTCATTCAATGGCAGGTCAGGGGCGTTGGCGTTCGCGTACGCCGTCGCAAACGGTTTCGGTGCCCCGAGGTTCACTCCCACGTGAGGACTCCCTTGCGCCAGGCGTAGACCAGGCCGAATAGCAGCATGGACATGAACAGCATCATTTCCCAGAACGCGAAGGGGCCAAGCCCCTTGTACACGACCGTCCATGGGAAGAGGAATACCGACTCGATCTCAAAGATCAGGAATACAATCGCATACAGATAGTAGCGCAGGTTCATCTGACTCCATCCCTGCCCGATGGTCGGCATCCCGCACTCGTAGATGCTCTCCTTGACGCGCGTGCGTACCCGTGGTGCGAGGAGATTGGCGATCAGGAGGGTTGCGGCGATGAACCCGATACCCAGGAATGTGGCCGCGATGACCGGCGCATATGTAACCGAATAACTGTCCACGCCCGAAGCACTCCTCGTGGTGGGTGACGCTGACCGACGTATGCGGCCGAACGCCTTTATGATCGCACGAAACCAGCTGTGAACCCCATTCTTCTTGGGTCCAAGGGGGTTGTGCAGGATCATGGTTGGTGCAGCATGGAAGGAGAGGTGGGAAGATGCGACGGATAGGGATAGGGATCATCGGGTGCGGAAACATCGCTCGGTTTCACGCGATGGCACTGAAGTCACTTGAAGCTGAAGGCGAATGCGAATTGATCGCGTGTGCCGACTTGGATGGGGGAAAAGCAGCCTCGCTCGCTCGGGACCATGGGATCCCGAACCATTACACCGATGCGCGTGCGGTGATCGACCACCCAGGCATCGAGGCAATCGCGGTTTGCACGAACCCGCCTTTCCACCTCCCTGCAACCCTCATGGCGACTTCAGTAGGGAAACACACTATTGTCGAGAAGCCGATGACGATGGATCTCGCGGAGGCTGACCGAGCGATCGAGGTGACCCGCAAGGCAAATGTCCGTTTCGGGGTCATCTTTATGCGCCGGTTCTGGCCGGCGGCCCTCCGGGCGCACGAAGCCATCAAGGCCGGAAAGATCGGGGGTCCAATCAACGGTGAGTTCATGTTCAAGTGGCACCGTGACGAGTCGTACTACCGCGATGCCCCGTGGCGTGGCACGTGGAAGGGCGAAAACGGTGCAGCGCTGGTGAACCAGGCGGTTCACGGGATCGACATGTACCTCTGGCTCATGTCAGCGGCCGGGCCATGCACGTCTGTCTATGGAAAGTGGGCGAACCTGACCCATCCTTATATTGAGTGTGAAGACACCGCAGTGGCCGCCCTCCGCTGGGAGAACGGCGCCTTGGGTGTTGCGTCGGTGTCAATCTCGACGACCCCAACCCTCGGATCCCGGATCACGATCACCGGAGAGACTGGTGCATCGGTATCGGTGCTTGAGGACCCGGAAAGTCGGATGGGCGTCAACGACATCTGGACGATCCCAGGCGAGGAAGCTTCGGCGGCTTCGGAACTGGCACGTGCTCGGGAAGCCAAGGAGGAACATTTCTCTCCCTTCCCAATCTGCCACAAGTGGCAGCTGCAGGATTTTCTGGCGGCGATCCGCGAAGGACGCGACCCACTCGTGACGGGCGAGGAAGGTCGTCGGTCAATCGAGTTCATCAAGGCGCTGCGCGAGTCAACCATTAGCGGCGCCGAGGTTCGCCTCCCAATGTGAACAAAGGGTGTGGCGGGCGATGCGAACCCGCCACGTCACCATGTCGTGGTGTGGCCTCTTCAGCCGGCCCCTTCAGCCGGCCCCTTCCCTCGGTTGGGACGGGAGGGGGTGATGGTTACTTGCGCTCCATCAGGGCGATGTGTCGGCGTCTACCCTCCCCAACCCTCCAGGGCGTGGGCACGCAGGTAGTCGATGTTCATCTCAAGGCCAAGCCCCGGCTTGTTAGGGAGAAAGAGGTGACCGCCCCGGGTGTCGAGAGGCGTGTCGATGAATGCGTTGTAGGCGTCAAGCTTGGACCGCATTGTCTCAAGTTTGTAGAAGTTCGGGACGGTCATCATCACGTGGGCACCGGCGAGTACATTGATCGGCCCGCTTGCATCGTGAGGGCTAACGGGAACGTAGTAGGCCTCTGCCATCGTGCTGATCTTCTTCAGTTCGGAAATCCCACCGGTCCAGGTGACGTCGGGCATGATGAAGTCCGCGAGGCGCTGTTCGAGGACAGGGACGAAGTCGAAACGGGTGTGGAGTCGTTCTCCGACGCAGATGCGGGTCTGCACTTGATCGCGGACCTGCCGGAGGGCGTGGTAACTCTCCGGTGGGACGGGTTCCTCGAACCACGTGATGTTGTACGCGGCGAGGCGGTTTGCAAGGCGGATTGCCGTCGGGACGTTGTAGAGGGCGTGCGCATCGATGAGGATCTCGACGTTAGGACCTACCGCCGCGCGGATCGCGGCAATGATGTCGACGCCCTTCTGCTCACCGGCAGCGCTGATATTGCCGTCCAGATAGCGCGTCCCGGTCCGGCCCATCTCTTCCCAGAATGGATCGGTCTTGATGGCGTGGACGCCGTCGTTGACCGGCACAAGGGCGTTTCGCGCACTTTCCTCAGGTGTCTTGGCGTACGGGAAGTGGGTGTAGAGGGCGATTGAGTCACGGATAGCGCCACCTAGGAGTTGGTAGATGGGAAGGCCAAGCGCCTTCCCCCGGATGTCCCATAGGGCGATGTCGATCCCGCTGATGACCGCGGTGGTGAAACCCCGCGTCCCAACATAGGTGAATGCCCGGAAGATCCGGTGCCATATCTCCTCAATGCGGGACGCATCGTGGCCGATAAGCATTGGGGCGAGTTCACGCACCACCGCGCACACCGCACGGTTGGCGACAGGGCCGGGATAGGTGGTGATCTCGCCCCATCCGGTAATGCCTTCGTCGGTGTCGACTTGGATGAAGACGTACTGGCGGGTTGGCACAGGGGCAGAAGTTTCGGATCCGGGTTGACCCTGCGAATACAGGATGCCAGGTTCCCGGTTCGGCACGGCGACAATCCACGGGGTGATGGCACGGATTTTCATGCTGGGTATTCCTTTCTGGATCGGTGTGGGCAGTGGCCGGTTGGTTCGGTGCCGACCCTTCCCCGGTCGCCGTGGTCCAGGAGGATGTGCCTGATGGCGTCGGCGTAGAACACCTCGGAGTCGTCTTCTGGGGCGTATCCGATGGCGACGCGGGCGTTGGCGATGCTCCAGAACCCGCGGGTGTTGTTGGATACGCCGTTGACAATGAGGAACGGCACGCCATCGCTGTTGCGGATATCGGGGGTCTCGACACTCCGTACAATGAGTTGGGTCAGGTCGCGCGGACTGATCCACGCGCCAAGGTCGCGCTTGAACCCAACCGGGTTGCCGACGAAGTGCGCCTCCTCGATGTGCCTTGGCGCACCAATGCGAACTTGGACGATCTCCAGCCGGCGGCCAGGCGCGCCTGTGGCGTAGGTGAAACCGAGGGCCTCATAGGCAATCTTTGACCACCCGTAGTAGTTGTCGCTGCGAGGCAGGTCCGCAGGCGTGACCTGATCGAGTGTGCGTGCGTGGATCAGTGGTTCGTACCAGTCGGAGGCGTGGTTCGAGGACGCCATGACGACCCGGTGCACGCCGGCCTCGTGTGAGAGGCGGTAGACGCGTTCGGCCATGTCTACGTTCACTCGCTCATCTTCATAGGCGAGGCGGGTTCCGACAGTCACTGGGCCGGTTGGCTTGTGATAGCCGAGGTGGATGACGGCGTCGCATCCTGCAAATAACTGTCTGAGGGCGTCGTCTTCGACCGACTGGAAGTCGAGGACATGTACGTCCTGAATGCTAGACCCGTCGCGATGAACACCACGCGCATCGGTCAGGACCACGTCGTAGCGTGCCTGCAAGGTCGGTAGCAATTGGGAGGCGATATAGCCCGTGGCACCGGTCAGGAGGACGCGCAGGCGTCGGGCAGGCGCGTCGGGCAAGCGGGTTGGTGCTCCGGTCGGTGCAGGTCGAGGCTGCTGACCCGGAGTGCCGATGACTTGGGCAGATGAGAACGTGGTGGCTGGGGCGCCGGCAGACATGGGATACCTCGTTTCACGTTGTGGTCTTCGGGCAGCATAGCGCGGGCTGACCGGTGCCGCCCGACTGGATCACCGTTCGGCCCCGACTCCGAGCAACCGGAGATCGGCTCGTCGTTGTGACGGCGGGAGCACCTTGGGTTCGCATAGACGCTTACCATTTCGCGTGAAGATGATCGGCTCCGAACCCTCAAACTCAGGCGATACCCGTAACGATGGGCACGACCGTTTGCAACGATCAGCCGCACTGGTGCGGGCATCGGTGCGCATAGCGGCGATTGTCTCGCGCTATCCGACGCCTCAGGTCCTGACGCGGCGGGACGGCGAGAGGGCGCTCGCTGACGTGAGGGCGCATGTCGGTCCCCGATTGCGTGACGCCGTAAGCATCATCGAACGCTACTGCCCGACTGGCTACCCGGTCTTTGAGGACAACGGCATCCCGGGGCCTGGCGGGGCGGTTGGTGTGCGTCTTAGTGCGTGGCACTCGTTGTTCTTCGCGCTTGAAGCCGATCGGCCCCCGCCCGCTCGGCATGTTCCGCCGGTGGGGGTCCTTCCCGGGGAAACCTATGAAGTCAAGCCTCGTCGTATGCCCGGTGGTCCCTTGCCTCCGCCGGACATGAATGCGCCAGTTACACTTGTGTGCCTGACCCTCCGGTACGACCCGGACAGGGGGTGGGTAGAACTCCGGCGCCGGCTTGATCCACGTTGGGACGACGAGCTGATTGACGACCATGTTGTGCCATGCTTGGTCGGTTTCGCCCACGACGCGATGGCGCGGCACGTCGCCGGGCGTGACGGCGCACGTGATCGAACACCACCGGGGTCGGGTTAGCAGTTTGGGGCCAGACGCGGCGCGAAGAAGAGGTTCGAAATGCTTGCAGTTGGCGCAATTGCACCGACGGATTCGGTACTGACTGACACCGGTGGTTCCGTTTCACTTCAGGATTTTCGCGGGCAACGGGTGATGGTGTACTTCTACCCGAAGTCCGACACGCCCGGGTGCACGACTGAAGCGTGCGAAATCCGTGATGACTTCACGGGGTTCGGGGACCTGGGTGTCGTTGTCCTTGGGGTCAGTCCAGACCCAGTGAAGGCGCAGGCCAAGTTCCGGAAGAAGTTTGACCTTACATTCACGCTGATTGCCGACGAACACCACGCCTTGGCGGAAGCGTTCGGGGTGTGGGGACTGAAGAAATTCATGGGGCGTGAGTACATGGGGGTAATGCGGTCAACGTTCATCATCGAGCCTGACGGCACCATCGGGCATGTCTTCGCCAGTGTCACCCCAAAGGGCCATGCCCAGGAGGTTCTTGCCTACCTGCGAGGCTAGGGAAGGGCTGCACAAGGCACGTTTCGCGTCCAGTGCGAGGCAAGTGACCGGGAATCGCGGTCGGTGAGGCTTCCTCAAGCGCCATTTCCGCTCCAGAACCGGGTTTCGGGCGTCGCCATGCCCGCCGGCGTGGCGTCCGGTGCGCATTCGGGCACGCGGCGGCCTACCCCGCCAGCAGCGTGCGCCGTGCCATCCAGAGGGTGGAGAGGGCGAACAGGGTCACCAGCTG
>SHXX01000107.1 GCA_009693165.1 Chloroflexota bacterium | reverse complement strand
GCGGGCCGTATATGCAACGTGGAGCAATCTCAGGACGACGCCGAGAGTTGCCGTCGTGATGGTGATGGCGAATGGGTTCGAGAGCCGTACCTTCCACGACGTGGGCAACGTTGTCGTGTCGCTTATCCCACCCACCACTGGTAGTGTCGCCAGAAGGAGATCGCGAGGCTTGTGACGTCAACAAGGCTCACCCACATGAAGGTGATGGGGAGAAGCCAATGTCCCGGGAAGCCTTGCGTATCGGCTCGTTCGAGTGGAGCGGGACGCAGTCGCCTCCAGATCCTGGTGAGACCAGTCAGCGCGGTCGCCAGTCCGGCGGCTCCGATGAGGCCGAGTGGGGCGATGGCAGGGAAGAACGTCTTGGCTTGGGCGACGCCCCCCATGGCCGACCCGGAGATGTCGCCGATGCCGTACCGGATGATGGCGAAGGCTATCTGGCAAAGGGCGGTCAACCAGAGGATTGGCGGGATGGGCACCGTCCAATCCCATCGACCCATCGCCCCTACATCCATCGACGCTGCACGCAGGTTCTGTGGATGGGCCACGCCAATGACGTTCATGACGAGCCCGACTATTGCGAATGTCATGGGGATGGCGACGATGACCGTCATGATGGTGTCAAGCGGTTCCTGCCACTGGACTGAGTAATCGAAGGCGTGCCAGAAGGTTCGGAAGGACTCTGTCAGGCCACCCTTGGCAAGGAAACCGTTCAGTCCGGCAAGGATTGCCTGGGGCCAGATGCGCGCGGCGGCGGCAGCGTAAGAGGATGTGGGGTGCTTGGTTAGCAGGAACGCATAGCTACACGAAGAGGCAGTTGCGAGCAGTGCTGTTCCAACCCGGAAGGCACGTCGTCGCCACCATGTGGGCCAATACTGGCGGTGCGCCCAGATGATGGCCAGGACTGTGCCGGTGATAACCGGCAATGCGGTGAGTTTGGTTGCGATTGCCAGTACCGTGGAGGCGATCCACCATGCGAGTGGAGTGAGGGGATACCGGCTAGGTACCGGTACCGATGGGACGCCTTTGATCACCCGGGCGGTGGCGAGAAGGGCGAGTGTGATCGTTGCTGTTGCCATCGGGTCGTTCGAGATGGATGCCATCACGAACAGGTATCCGGGTGCCGATGTGGCCATGAGTGTGCCGAGCAGGGCCATCCAAGGTTGGCTGGGCCACAGGATCAGGGCGAACCGCCAGATGACCCATGCGGTGACACCACTCCACGCGACGGAGAGCAGTCGCACGGCAAGGATTGGTCCTGCGAGGTCCATTGGTGCCACCTCATTGGCTATAGGGTTCTCCGGCCCGCCCGAAAGCATCCAGATGCCAGATGCCGGCAGGTAGGCGAGCACCGGTTGCCGGGCCTCGACCCCAGTCACGTTGGCCAGGCCTCCTTCCCGCCCCACCCCGCCCGTTTCGGATGCGCTTCGCCCGGTGAAGGTCTGGATGTACTGGACATGGCCCCGCTCATCCGGGCCGATCCCGGGTGCATTGACGACGGCGCCAAGTGATCCCCGGATCAGTAGGTATGCGATCAGGATTGCCAGAGACCATCTCCATCGCGTCGCGCCTCGGTCTATAGACGCTTCGCTCTTGACCCCGGGGGTCTTCACGGTGCCTCCATGGTGCCACTCGCGCTTGCGGTTTCCCGTGCGATCAGACGTCGACCCTTGCCAGGAAGAGACCGGCACCGACGGCACCGACGACAACCGGCAGGCCGTACAGGATGCCGGCGTCGACACCACCACGGGCCATGACGAGGGCGACAGCACCGGCGATTGCACTTGCGCCGTACAGGACGAGCACGGCCTGGCTCTTGGGCAGGCCAAGTTTCATCAACCGGTGGCTGGTGTGATCCTTGCCCCCTTGGGAGACTGCCTGACGCTTCCAGATGCGGTACACGGTGACCAGGCTGGTGTCGAAGATGGGCAACGCGAGGACGGCGATGGCGACGATGAAACTCCACCAAGCCGGACCGGTGGCCTTGAGTTTCATGCCGATCACGGCAAGCAGGAAACCCATGAAAAGGGTGCCGGTGTCACCCATGAAGACGGATGCAGGATTGAAGTTGTAGCGCAGGAACCCCAGGCAGGCACCCGCGAGGGCGATCGCAAGGCTGCCGACGAGAATCTGGCCATTCATCGCGGCGATGGTGAAAAAACTCACGGCGGCGATGGCGGTTGCGCCGGCAGAGAGGCCATCCATGTTGTCGAGAAGGTTGATGGCATTGGTGATACCCACCACCCACAGGCAGGTCAGGGGCAGGTCAAGCCAGAGGGTGTCGAAGACCCGCAACTCGAGACCGGCGGCGGACGCAATGCCGGCGGATAGGAACTGGGCAGCAAACTTTGCCCGGGGAGGCAGACCCTGCGTCTTGTACTTGTCATCGAGGAAACCGACAACGACCAGTGGGATGGTGGCGAGGAAGATGGCAGTGAGTTCAAGGGTGGTCGCAGGCAGGAAGATGTCGGAGGTTGGAAGTTCCAGCCGGGTAGCCGCGATCACACTGACCCAGAATCCGGCATAGATTGCCAAGCCACCAAGGAGTGGTGTCGGGGTGCGGTGCACCTTGCGCACACTTGGCTGGTCGAGGACGCCGAAGCGATGGGCCATCCGTCGCGCAAGCGGAGTGCCGACGAGTGACGCCGCCAACGCGACGATGAAGACGATGAGGTACGCGAGGGCGTACGGCATTTCGGACAGTTCTCGTTCCCAAGCGTGCCGGCAGGACCAGGAAGCGATCAGGCTTCAACCCCATCGCGACATCCGTCCGTGCCTTCTGGTCACGGATGGTTCTCCGGTTGGTCCAAGTGGCTAACGCACTGGTATGCCTTCAGGTTACACGGATGGTGCCGAGCGTTGGCAAATCATCGGGCGGCTGGTACCCGGACGAGGCTCTGGTAAAGACGGGTCATGCGATCAACGAGGGTCTCGACTTCATGTTCGGGTATCACTGCTTCCCTGCCGGAGGCTCCCATCCGGGCGCGTCGTTCGGGGTCCCGCAGGAGCGTGATTGATGCCCGTGCGATGGCATGGCTGTCGCGCGGTGGCGTCAGGATGCCATTGATTCCGTCGCGGACCAAGTCGGGCACCCCGCCGACCGCCGTGGCGACGACGGGTACGGCTGATGCGAGGCTCTCAATGATGGTGACCGGCATGCCTTCGTTGTCGGAGGTCAGGAGTACCAGGTCCAGATCGGCGTAGACGGAGGCGGTGTCGTGCCTCCATCCCAGGAAGTGAACGCGTCCGGCAAGGGGTGGAACCTTTGCAAGATGTTCGAGTTCAGTGCGCCGTTCGCCTTCACCGGCAATCACGAACCGTGCGCCCGGGATTTCGGAAAGGATCATCCGGGCGGCGTCAAGGAAGACCTCGTGTGCCTTGATCGGCACCAGTCGGCCGACAATCCCGAGCACCGGGGCGTCGGATGGGGATAGGTGCGCGATTCCAAGTTCGGACCGGAGGGTTCCCCTTCGATCAGGGTCGTCCTTGAATGGCGCGAGATCAAACCCGAGGGGAATGCTGATGACACGCGATGGCGTGCCGATGCCGTACCCGACTAGGTCCGTACGCTGCCTCTCACCAAGGGCAATGATGCGCGTAGTGGTGCGAGCGAGCGCACGTTCGACCTCAAGGAAGAAACGCGTCTTTGCCGGTGAGAAGTAGCCATGGAAGACGTGACCGTGGAAGACGTGGATCCGAATTGGAACCCGCGCGATCATCGCGGCGAGTCGCCCGACCGTACCGGCCTTGGCCGTGTGCGTTTCTACGATGTCCGGTTTCCATTGACGGAATATCCGGACGAGCCGTGCGATAGTGAGTGTGTCGGCTGCGAGACTGAGTTCCCGTCCGAGTGAGGGAATGGTGATGATTTCCATGCCCCGGGACCGCGCGTCGTCGGTCAGGTCGACCTCGCCACTACCCGTTCGTCCGGCGATAGTGATCTGGGAGAAGTGATCAGGATTGAGGCCGGCGTCGAGATGGGCAAGGTGCACCGCGGGACCACCGCCATTCATGCGGGCGATGACACGGCAGATGCGGATTGGTCGTGTTGAGGTCACGGATGGAGTCCGGTTCTGGTTCCCACGGGTGTCTTGGCGTTGAACGGTTCGCTTGGTCCCGCGGGTGGCCTGAAAGGGTTTCCACTGGACACTTGGTTCGGACCTTTATTCGTTGTGAGGTGAGGGTTGTGATGGCGGGTCGACCTCGTTGACCGTTGCATGGTCGTGAAGTTTGGGATGACCGGCCGTCCGGGCGGTGAGCGGGGATTGGATGACGCACTACCGTCGCCGGTTTCTGGCCGACGGTCGAGGCGATCCGTGCTTGGTCAGGGCATCGGTGCCGGGATGGTTGCGGGGTTGGCGTCCGGGTGTCAGGTTCCCACGCTGCCTCCGTTGCCGAATGCGATCCGTGCGATTCTGGAAAGCGGACTGCCTCCGGAGAACCCGGACGTCTTCCATGGCTTCCTTCGTGGGAGTGACGCCATGCCAGTCCTGGAGGGACCGGAGGCGCAGTGGGCGGTAGTCGCCGATCCTCCCGCACGCGTCGAGGCCACGCCGGACCTCTTGCGGCTGATCAGTGTGCCGGGACACCCGGTGTGGGCATCACCGAGACTGCCTTACGCGCCACTTCAGTCGGTCATTCGCGCGGGCGACCCGGCCAGAAGGGGCCCTTGGATCGAGGACGTCACGTGGCTGGCAAGCATCGCCATCCATCAGCGGTACATGATCGTGTGTGAGGTGCGCTTTGCTGGGGAACCGGGGGCACTGCTGATCCAGGCGACACCGTTTGACGTCCAGGTGTTCCAGGATCCCGACCGCCCGAACGGGGGCACGAGTACCTCGGTTTCCCGGATCGTCGACCGCGGGGAACCGCACTACTGGCGCCTCCGCCTGGATGGGCGGCGTTTCGAGGTGTTCATTGACGGGAGCATAGTGTGGACACTCGAGGGACCGCGAACGCTGTCCCGGATCGCGTTTGGCGAAACGAGGACCGACCCTCTGCATGGAGGGGCGATTGACCTGCGGGACATTGTCTACGTCCGCCGACCGGGACCCGGGGGCACTGGATGAAGCGCCGATCGCCGTGGATCGGGCCCTAAGGATCATCTGCATAAGGTAGCGGTGGGGGAGTGTGATGGGGAATCATGAAGGCATGAACCAACTGAGCCTGATGACGGGATTCGAGCGCGGGACCAAGCGGACGGTCAAGCAGGTGTTCCTGGAGGAGATGCTGGCGGTGGTGC
>SHXX01000106.1 GCA_009693165.1 Chloroflexota bacterium | reverse complement strand
TCCGAGAGGATGACGAACCGGTATGGACGAGGAGCGCGGTCGCCGGTTTCGAAAAGTGCCTTGATGGATCGGTCAATGCCTTTCAGGGTCCTTAGGCTGTTTCGTGACAATGGCCCTGAGTGATGACCCACCACGTCGTAGCCGATATAACAGGTGTAAATAATTGGCACGGCTCGCAGCATGTCGAGACGGGTACCCGCGGTGATCACGTCACGCGCGAGGACATTGAGGAGGACCCGCAGGAGTGGAAACATTCCCTCGAAGAGCCTCGGACGCCGGTTGAGGGTTACCCATATACGGTCCTCAGCCTCTTGAATTACTTCCCAGACAGCATCACTAATGAACCGAATTGTCCGACCGGGATTGAGTGCGACGAGGGCAAGTGCGCGGACCATTCCTTGACCCGGTGCAAACCAACGCGGGTCCGATCCGGCGATTGTGAGGATGCGGTGCCTCGCCCCACCCGACATCGTGTTTGAATAGCTGCTGCCATCCTTCAGGAGACCACCGAGATGGTTGCGCAAGGCGATTGTGCGCTCAACTTCGCGCATGTGCGCGGGGTTGCTGCTCGCGATACGCCTGGATGAGGTGCGATCCCACCAGTAGAAGCCCGGGATCCCGTCTGCGTCCCCCCACATGATCCCGGCTTGAACCGGAGGCGTGTCCGCTGGGAGCCCGCACCGCCAACGGTGCATGGTGTGGGTTCCAGATGCGAGCAACCCGGACAGGAACGGAAGGTAGCCGCGTGCCACGGCCTTTTGGAAGTTGCCGTGACCAAGCCCGTCAAGCTGGATTATTACCAGGCCGGGTGCCTGCCCGAAGGCCGCTGGCGGATCGTGCGTGCTGCGCAGTAGCGCAAGCGCGATTGCGCGACGTACGATCCGCCACAGACGTATCCAACGCGCCGCTGGTTCGTGGCGTCCACGTGAGGGTGAAGGCCCTGCCCCGATTGATCCGGAAGCATCTGAAGCCGGACCTCGGCGCTTAATTGACAATTCGGCGGATCATCTCGGCGTGCTTGGCAACGAGTGCTTGGGCGGCTTCAGGAGACTGGCCTTCGGCATGCACGTGAAACAGTGGGAGGTCGGCATCCGGAAGCATGAGGACCCATTCGGCGCCGAAGTCGAATCGGACACCTTCGGATGCGGCGCTACTATCACCGAACCGGCTCGCTTGTTCGTGCATCACTCGCATGACACGTCCCGTCGCATCCCACGGGCATGGGACCATCTGGCGTCCGAGATGAGCAGTTGGGATGTTGATGGCGACGTCTGAAAGCGACGTGCTGTCAACACTAAGGAACTGAAGGATTCGGGCGACTGCCATCATCCCATCGAACCCCGGGTGGAAGTCCGGGAAAATGTAGCTTCCTTCCCCGTTTCCAATGAGTATGAGTGGTTTGTCTCCCGAATTTAGGGTACTGGTCCCTGGGGCTGTCGGCGTCAAGACGCGGCCTTGAACAAACGCGTCTTGTGCGGTTTGCATCAACGCGCGAGCGTTCGGGGCAATTCGTAAGACCGCGCCACCATTCCGGTTGGCAAGGGCGTCGAACACGAGTGGCGCACTCGCCGGAACGCCCACAACGGCACCCGGGTGGGCACGCCACGCAAGGACCGCGATGACGGCCAGGGCGGTCATGGGAGACAGGATGACACCTCTATCATCGATGAGGTCTATCCGGGTACCGTCGTTGTCCATCATGGCGCCGGCCTGTGCACCAATGGCCCGGCAAATCGCGCTGAGGTGGCGAAGGTCTTGGTCGTACTGGGTGGCGGTGCGTCGCCCGAATGCCTGTCCGGTGGCGGCGTTCACCGTAATGGTCTCCGCCCCGATACGTCCCAGAAGTATGGGTAGGATCGTGGACGTGCTGCCGAATCCATAGTCGATCACGGCGCGTCCGTGCGCTGATGCGATCGCGGACTTATCGCAGTGGTTGACGAAGGCATCCTCATACCGTCGCGCGACGACGTCCCCAACTACGGAGATTGCACCGACTTCAGTGACGGGAACCCGCCGGAAGTCCTCGCGGAAAAAACTCGTCTCGATGCGTCGCTGACCATTCTTGTCAATGTTGAGGCCACGTCTATCTAAGAGGGTGAGTTCGATCTGCCGCCAGTCCGCCGGTGACAGACGCACGTGAATTCCACCCATGGCACCGCTGGCGCGGGTTTCATAGCGGGCCACCGGCACCGGAACATCGCCGATGTCGAGTACATCGATGCCTGCCGACGGCAGACCGGCGATGATCGCTCGCTTAATCATTCGCGCGGCGCGGCTTCGGTCTCGATTGACGGTTACACGGGAACCGCGAGGCAATGTCGAGCCGTAAGCCGCCCCGACCTTCGCAGCAAACTCTGGCACCATCTCCACGTTCGCCAGACCACTCACTCCGGTCGCCGTGAAGATCGACCGCCGTGCCTGATTACCCCAGATGAGGCTTGATGCGACGGTTGCGCCAGGTTCGACTTCCTTGTTCGGCCACAATTTCACGTTCGGGCGGACGACGGCGCCTTCGCCAATCGTGCAGTTGTCTCCAATTACGGCACCCTCGAAGACCACCGTCCCGGACTTCAGGCTTACCTGCTTGCCGATCAGCGCACCGTTGAGGTCTGCCCCATCGCCGATATACCCGTTGGTCCAGATTACGCTACGGTCGATCGTGGCGCGCTCCTCCACGACCGTGTAGTCGCCGATGACGGTCGGACCGTGGATCACTGCACCTGCACGGACCTCGACGCCTTTGCCGAGAAATACCGGGCCATAGACACGCGCCGTTGGGTGGATCACCGCGTCGGGTTCGCCGTCCTGATTGGACCTCCAAATGCGGCCAGGCGATATCTCTCCAGGCACGGGCAGGTTCACGAGTTCCTGAAGCATGTCGGCGTTTGCTCGCACATATTCCTGCAGGGACCCGACGTCGCACCAGTATCCGGAAGCGACATACCCGTACATGAGGTCGCTGTTCTGAAGGAGTTGCGGAAAGACGTCGTTGCTCCAGTCAACCGACTTGCCGGATGGCACGTACTTGAAAATGCCGGGGTCCAGGACGTAAATGCCAGTGTTGACCGTGTCAGAGAAGACTTCGCCCCAACTTGGCTTTTCAAGAAAACGTGTAACCCGGTGTTCCTCGTCAAGGATAACCACACCGTATTCAAGCGGATTTGGCACTTGGTAGAGCGTCAGGGTAGCCATCGCTTCCCGCTCGCGGTGGAACGAGATGACCTTTTCGAGATCGAAGTCTGTCAGGGCGTCGCCGGAAATCACGATGAATGGTTCATCGAGAAGGTGTTCGGCGTTCTTGACACTGCCGGCGGTCCCGAGAGGTGTCTCTTCAACGGTGTAGTGGATCACCATCCCGAACTCCGACCCGTCGCCGAAGTAGTCCTGAATGGTATTTGACATGTACTGAAGTGTCACAATAACTTCAGTGATACCATGGCGTTTCAGGAGCCCGAGGATATGCGCCATGACTGGCGTGTTGACGATCGGAACCATTGGCTTCGGTCGCCCGATGGTAAGGGGGCGCAGTCGTGATCCTTCGCCTCCGGCCATGACCACTGCCTTCATCGCCAATCCCTCCAGCAACCGTTCACAACAATCGTCGTGGAAGTTCATCATAGATCACTGGATCGGGATCCAGTTTTTTTTACGCCCGGTTG
The DNA here is from genome assembly GCA_009693165.1 of Chloroflexota bacterium. Lineage (GTDB taxonomy): Bacteria > Chloroflexota > UBA11872 > UBA12225 > UBA12225 > UBA12225. The sequence goes on along the minus strand of SHXX01000106.1, from coordinate 1,590 downwards.
GGATGGAAGGTGGAAAGGATCCGAGTAGGGCGCGTGCCACGCCATGCCCGTTCGTGGATTGGCAGACCGCGCGTTACCATTCGGTCAGGGGCTGGGGTGATGGGTGAAAGCCATAGATCAAGGCGGCCACACGCAGGCCTGAGTTGATTTCCCGGCCCGCCTGGTGGCAATGACGTATCAGCCTCCGCAATAAGAAGGACGTGGGAAGTGCCTGTACATCCGCGGACCGAGTTGTACCGAACGGCGTCGACACGTTTGGCCCGAGGCGAACGTGCGGCGTTAGCGACTGTCGTGGCTACCCGAGGTTCCACACCCCAGAAGTCTGGCGCCGCATTGCTCATGCTTTCAGATGGCACGATGCACGGCACCATTGGTGGCGGGTGTGTTGAGGCAGATGTATGGGCAGAGGCGCAACGCCTGATGCGTCGAGGTGAGAGCGGATTGCGTGAGTTCGTCCTAGCCGATGACCCGGATCACCCGGGGGGCGACGTGTGCGGCGGGACAATGGAAGTATTTATTGATGTCCTTTTCCCTCCACATCTCGGCGAAGAAGTAGTTGATGAGGCTGGGCAATCGGCGTGACAGGAATTGGCGTTGCGCGCATTCTCTCGCTGCTCGATGCTCGAACGCCGTTCTGCCTCGTCACGGTGGTCGCAAGCGGGAGCGACAGCGTCTTGCGCGTCGGCGGGAAAATTGCGGTCTTCCCCGACGGGACATGCGAAGGCCGGGTCGGTTCCGATGGACTGACAGGGTCGGTTGTCGACGCGTCCCTACGGTTTCTCGGTGCCGAGGAACCGGCCGAAGTTCGTTTCAGTATCGACGGGGCGGTACTCGCAAATCGGCGTCGGATGCGTGATCGCGAGGCGTCTCCGGATACGGTTGAACTGCTATTCGAATCGTGCCTGCCTCCACCACGTTTGGTGATCGTGGGTGCTGGGCACATCGCGGTTCCGCTTTGCGCCTTGGGCGCGGTGTTGGACTACGAGGTCACCGTAATTGACGACCGCGCGCGGTTTGCAACCCGTGAACGCTTTCCTGCGGCGCATTCGATCATGGTCGATGATTTCGTGAGGGCAATTGACACCTTGGAGATCACGCCGTGGACATATCTCGTTCTTGTGACCCGTGGCCATGAACACGACGAGGCGACTTTGCAGCGCGTCGCAGGGTCAACGGCACGCTATATCGGTATGATCGGCAGCAGGCGTCGGGTCCTCGTGGTGTTAGAACGGTTGAGAAGAGCCGGAGTGGAAGCTTCATTGCTCTCAAAGGTTTACGCCCCAATCGGTTTGGATCTCGGGGGGCGCGCGCCGACTGAAATCGCCCTGGCGATTATGGCCGAAATCGTGAACGTGAGGCGTCGGGGCGGAGCAATGTCCCTTGCCCGCTTCATTCACAGCGAAGTAGGTGGCGGTGGCTCTGACGTGGAACTGGCTGAAGAGGCCTAGGGATGCGCTGCACAAGGCTGAATCTCCGGTTCTGGGGACGTCGTCGCGGTCAGTTTCGTCTGGATCGGTCGCCAGCGGTCTGCGGAACCTGGCCGGTGACCCGTCGCGAGGTGGTTCCACCCGCCCGGAGGGGGTCCGGGCA
>SHXX01000105.1 GCA_009693165.1 Chloroflexota bacterium | reverse complement strand
GTGGGTCAGGCGTGGCGACGTTTCCCGATCAAGTTCTTCCTCACGGCGATGCTGTTCGTTCTGTTCGACGTTGAAGTAATCTTCTTCGTGCCTTGGACGGTCATTCTCCGCCACCTCCGGGCTGGAGGCACCGATTACGTTATGTTTGCCCTCGGGGAGATGGCGGTGTTCGCCGGGTTCCTGATGCTTGGCTACGTCTATATCTGGAAGAAGCGCGCGTTGGAGTGGGAAGCATGACCGTTCCGTTCAGTCGCTGGATGCGTGCGTCGGATTCTCCTGAGCAGCCCGGGGCTGTTCGTCCGCAGGCACTAGATGCCGGTGGGTTCAGTGGTGCGTCGGGCGTGGCCCTCACCACTGTCGATCGGGCGGTTGGATGGGCGCGAGCCAATTCCATCTGGCCGATGCTCTTCGGCCTCGCGTGCTGTGCCATAGAGATGATGGCCATGAGTGCCGCAAAGCATGACGTCTCCCGATTTGGTGCGGAGGTATTCCGTTCCTCGCCTCGCCAATCGGATCTCATGATCGTCGCCGGGCGGCTTTCCAAGAAGATGGCCCCGGTACTTCGTCGCCTCTACGACCAGATGCCGGAACCGAAGTGGGTAATGTCCATGGGTGCCTGTGCGTCGTGCAGTGGTGTGTACAACAACTACGCACTGGTGCAGGGGGTTGACCGGATCGTTCCGGTCGATGTGTACGTCCCTGGGTGCCCTCCGAGGCCTGAGGCTGTCATCGACGGACTTATCAAGCTCCAGGCGAAGATCGAGTTCGACAAGCAGTTCGGCAAGCAATTCGAACGGGCTCCGGTGACGGTGAAGGCATAGCGGGAATGCTGACGGTGGGGCTTTGCCCGCCTTCGTGACGCGCAATTGCTTCTAGTGTTGCCCTCCGTGCCCCACACCCCAGGGTCCCTTGAATCGACAGACGCTTCGCTTACGTAAGAAGGCAGACCGATGGTTCAGCAACCACCTTCCGAAGGCGCCACTGAGGCTGCCGATGAGACGCCTCCGCCTCCCCCGACCGACATTGACTTGGTGATCGAACGATTTCCGGGTTCATTCGTGCCGTCGTGGCGGTATGCGGACCAGATGCCGACAGTGCGGGTCTTGCCGGAACACATCCGTGAGGCAATCTCATGGCTACGTCACGAGTGTCCGGCGCGCTATGACATGCTGGTTGATGTCGGAGGAAGCCATTGGCCCGACCGCGACGAACCATTTGAGGTGACGTATATCCTGCATTCCATGACCACGAATGCGCGCATCCGGGTCAAGTGCGCGGTTGCGGCTCACGGAGACGACTTGCCTGTCATTCCGTCGATTGCGCTGATCTGGTCAGCGGCGAACTGGCCTGAACGAGAAATCTACGACATGTTCGGCGTTGAATTCACCGACCATCCTGACTTGCGACGCATTCTCACCCCGAATGACTGGGAAGGTCATCCGCTTCGCAAGGACTTCCCGCTCGGCGAGGAACCGGTCGAGTTCTACCGTTCGGCGTCTGCCGGCGCCTGACAATCCGAGAGCGATCATGGAGCAACGACGATGGTGATGCTCGAGGAGACTCGTACCGAATCTGGCCGGATGGTCCTGAACATGGGGCCTCAGCACCCGTCGACCCACGGCGTGTTGCGCCTGATGCTGGAACTCGAGGGTGAGAACGTCACCCAGTGCATTCCGGACATGGGATACCTGCATACAGGCATCGAAAAGATGTCCGAGGCGCGCAATTACCATCAGGCTCTTGTCCTGACTGATCGAATTGACTACCTTGCACCGATCACGAACAACCTTTCGTACATCATGGCTTGCGAGAAGCTGTTCGATGTTGGAGACAAGGTTCCGGAACGCGCACAGGTGGTGCGGGTGATCCTGTCTGAATTGACAAGGATTGCCAGCCATCTGATCTGGCTAGGTACCCATGCGCTTGACCTTGGGGCCATGACCGTCTTCATGTACTGCTGGCGCGAACGCGAACAGATTCTGGACATCATGGAGAACATCTCGGGTGTTCGGATGATGACCAGTTTCATGCGGATTGGCGGACTTGTCGCTGATGTGCCCGATGACTTTGCGGGATTGGTCGCGGACTTCGTCCGGGTCATGCCACGCAAGATTGACGAGTACGAGACACTTCTCAGTCGCAATCCGATCTTCATCGACCGGACCCGCGGAGTAGGAGTCATCGCCCGCGATGGAGCCCTCGAGTTTGGGTTCACTGGCTCGTGCCTGCGGGCATCGGGGGTCGAGTTCGACGTACGGGTGAACCTCCCCTACTGCGGATACGAGACGTATGACTTCGATGTTGCTTGGAGCAAGGAAGGCGACGTCTACGCCAGGTACATGGTCCGGATGCGGGAGATGCGCGAATCGGTGCGCATCATCGACCAAGGCGCGAAGCGGTTGTTGGCCCTGAATGGCGCACCGATCCGGCTTGATGACCCGCGGATCACTTTCCCGAAGCGCGAGAAGATCCATTCGAGCATGGAGAGCCTGATCCATCACTTCAAGCTGGTTTCGGAGGGGCCGGTGCCGTTGCCCGGCGAAGCGTATGCCGCGGTGGAATCCCCGCGCGGTGAGCAGGCGACGTACATCATGAGTGATGGCAGCAACAAGCCTCATCGGGTGCGTTTCCGCGGGCCGTCGTTCTACAACCTCCAGGTATTGCAACACACGATTGCTGGTGGCCTCGTTGCCGATGTTGTGGCGTGCATCGGGAGCATTGACATCGTCCTCGGGGAGATTGACCGCTGATGTCCCTCAGTCAGGCTGCACGTGACCGCATCGTCAACGAGTTCATCCCGCGGTATCCGAGCAAGCGGGCGGCGCTTATGCCGTCGCTCTGGCTCGCTCAGGAGGAGGCCGGATGGCTTGGGACGGAGGTGTTCGAGGAAGTCGGTGAGCTGCTCGACCTTCATGCCACCGATGTGGCGTCCGTTGCCAGTTTCTACGTGATGTTTCACCGCCGGAAAATTGGTGACCGGTTGATCGAGGTCTGCGAGAATCCGTCCTGTTTCCTGAATGGCAGTGACCAGACGCACGCCCGGATTTGCGACCGACTTGGCCTTGATGCCGGTCACGGTGGGCATGGAATGCAGACGACACCGGACGGCAAGTTCAGTGTGAGGCCCACCGAGTGCTTGGCGGCGTGCGACTATGCTCCAGTCGTACAAGTGGACCTGCGGTTCTACGGGCCAGTGCATGAGGCAGATGTTGACGCCTTCCTTGCAAACATGGAAGCGTTTTCGATCCAGGGCAAGCCGTCCGTTTCGATGGCGAATGGCCCGCAGGCGGTTCCGGTTGAAGGCTGGGAGACCCACGCGCCCCCGGCCCCGGGATCCGCAGCATGAGATGCGGACTTTTCATTCAAGCGGTCTTGCTGCGCAGATCCGAAGTTTCCATTTCACATGTCCGGTCCGCGGCGATGCGCGGATGTGCCCGCCGTCGACTGATCGAGGGAGTGCGTGAACGATGACCCAGACGCCACCCGCCGCTGATGCGTCCATCCAGCATGGTGCTGGCCAGCCGCTGCCGTGGGAACCGGTTCTCATGACCGCTGTCGGCCGCGACGGGGGACGTTTCCTGTCCGACTTTCTGTTGCGAGGCGGGTATCAGGGTCTCACGAAGGCCGTGCGGGAGATGGATCCTGACTCGGTCATAAAGGAAGTCACTGATAGCAAGCTGCTGGGACGCGGCGGTGCGGGATTTCCGACCGGGGTGAAGTGGGGTGGCACGAAGCGCAATCCCGGGCCTCGGCACCTTGTCGTCAATGCTGACGAGTCTGAGCCGGGTACGTACGGCAACCGCTACGCAATTGATGCGGACCCGCATGGACTGATCGAGGGCATGCTTGTCTGCTGCTTTGCGGTCGGTATCGAGCAGGCGTACATCTATATTCGGGGCGAGAACCTATACGGCGCGGAGGTGCTTGAGAACGCCATCAAGGAAGCCTACGCGGCTGGATACATCGGCAAGAACATCCTTGGCAAGGAGGGGTTCAATGTAGATATCTCGGTCACGCGTGGGGCTGGAGCGTATGTGTGCGGTGAGGAAACCGCGCTGATGGAAAGTCTTGAAGGCCGCCGTGCGCAACCGCGGATCCGGCCCCCCTTTCCGATCGAGGTTGGTGGTGGCCTGTTTGGGCGTCCGACGGTGGTCAACAACGTCGAGACTTTGATGTGTGTCCCGCACATCGTGGTTCGTGGAGCGGCGTGGTTCGCAAGTATTGGTGCGCCGGCTTGTCCGGGACCGAAGCTGTACACGATTTCCGGCCATGTCAATCGTCCTGGCGTGTATGAACTGCCGATGGGCACCACGCTGTACGACCTGATCTACAAGTACGCCGGCGGCATGAAGCGGAACCAGAAGGTGAAGGCGGTAAGCCCTGGGGCGCTCGCCTGCCAGCTGCTGCCCGGGACGGACCTCAACGTCCAGATGGATACGGCGACCCTGACCAGGCCGCCTCACTGGCATCCGCCATTCGGGCCAGTGGGTTTTGGTGCCGGGGGAATCATCGTGTATGGCGAGGAGACCGACATCGTGCAGGTTGTAGCGCGGGCGGCCGGCTTCTTTGCCCGGGAGAGTTGCGGAAAGTGCGTGCCATGCCGTGAGGGCACGCATTGGATGCAGGATGTCCTGGGAAGGATTGCGCATGGACACGGGCGTCCGCGCGATCTGGGCATCCTAGAGGATGTGACGCGAAACATCGGTGGACGCAAGACCCTGTGCGCCCTCGGTGACTTCTCGGTCAACTCGGTTGCGTCAGCATTGAGGCTTTTTCGGCCCGAGTTCGAGGCCTACTGCAACGGACATGCGAGGTCAACCGCAGCCGGGTCGGGTGTCCCGGTCGCGGCTGGTTAGTCTAGAACCCTGCGATTCTGATCCATTTCATCCTGGAAGATTGGCAACCTCAGTATTCGGGTTGCCGGTGACCGGGGAGACCATCCGGGCCATCATGTGACAGAGAGTGCGTGAACGATGACCGCAAGTCCGCCACCTGCAACCGTGACCCTGACCGTTGACGGCCACGAAGTAACCGTGCCCGCGGGAACGCTCGCGGTGGAAGCCGCCCGGGCGGCGGGCGTGGACGTTCCGGTCTTCTGTTACCACCCGAAACTGTCTCTAGCGGGCGCATGCCGCATGTGCATGTGTGAGATTGGAATGGCGTCACCTCCTGGCCAACCACCCCGCCCGCCCGCGATGATGACGAGTTGCACGACCCGCGTTTCGAACGGGATGACGATCAACACGATGGCCCCTGGTGCCTTGAAGGCACGTGAGGGCGTCATTGAGTTCCTCCTCATCAACCATC
>SHXX01000104.1 GCA_009693165.1 Chloroflexota bacterium | reverse complement strand
CGTCCGACACTGTTCGCCGTGCTCATCTTTGATACCGAGACCGACACCGTACGGAGGCCGTCCCGCGTCACCGCGGATGACGACAATGTGAGGGTAGTTGGCTGACCCACTGGCGTAACAACCGCGGTTCCCCCCGGACAGAACTCAAACTCCTCCGGGAGCGTGAGCGACATCGTGGGAGAGGCAATGTCGCCAGCCGCACGCTCGGTGAGGACCGGTCCCGACAGTGGCGTGCAGGCGCCCGAACCACCGTCGGCAGTCGTCGTGTCAATCGATATTGATTCACCACCAGTGGCGGGCGCAATCTCCACTCCGGTGGCGGGCACAATCTGCACTCCGGTGGTCGCGACCGCATCCCATTGGATGCGAGAGGTCGCGACAATCGCCAGGATCGCGAGAGCAACCGCGATGGCGCGGCCTAAACGGTTCGGGAACCCCGAGGTCACGTGACGAACTCCAAACGGTCGGCCGAAGCGTGCCCGCTCGGCACCTGTCCGGACGCACGGAAGCCGGCTCGCACCCAGTCAAACCCAGCCAGACCATTTAATAATAGTTTGCCTGCATCATTACATTCGTGCCGACAGGAGCCCGCTCTCCTCCCGATATACTGCCCACTGGTGACCGGCGTGACGCCAACGGACCACCGGAGGATCGGGAGTTGGCGCGTCACGCACCAAGATTGGGGAGCATGCGAATGGGGAACTCTGAACGATTTACCGGCCGTGTGGCGATTGTGACGGGCGGCGCGCAGGGCATTGGCGGAGCGACGGCCAGACGGCTTGCATCTGACGGCGCATCGGTGCTTATCGCCGATATCGATGCCGAACGGGCCGAAGCAAACGCCGAACGTATTCGAAGCACCGGGGGCACCGTCTCGGTCATCAGAACCGACGTTGCGGTTGCAGAAGATGTTGAGCAAATGGTACATACCGCGGTCACTAAGTGGGGTCGTCTCGACATCCTCGTCAACAACGCGTTCAGCGTTGCCGGAGGAGGACTGGACAGCGGCTCGATCAGCGGTGGCGCAACCGATGTCTCCGAACTTGCATGGGACCGAGGCATGGGCGTCCTCGTGAAGTCGATCTTCCTTGGGGTGAAGTACGCGGTGCCTCACATGCGCCAGGCAGGCGCTGGAAGCATCATCAACCTCAGTTCGGTGCACGGCCTCATGATGGCCGAAGGATTCCTCGTCTACGAAGCCGGGAAATCCGCAGTCATCGGAGTGACACGGCAGATGGCGTGCGATTATGGCCCGTCCGGGATCCGGGTCAATGCAATTTGTCCAGGACATATCGTTACCGAGCGGCAGGGGGTTCAATGGCAGGCTCACCCAGATGGACTCGAGTTCTTTGCCCAGCAATACCCCGTCCGCCGGACCGGGACACCCGATGACATCGCAGGCACCATCGCGTTCCTGGCTTCGGACGACGCATCATTCATCACAGGACAGGCAATTGCGGTCGACGGAGGCCTCACCATCCAGCTTCAGGAGAACCTTGGCGTTCGGCTTGCGAAATACATCAAGGCCCATCCCGACACCTACCTTCCTTACTGACGTGCGCCGGGTATCGCAGGTTTCGATCTACCTACCGCGCAATGCAAGGGAGGTGACTAAGTGAGGCGGTTGAGCGACGCCGAGCTAGTGGCCATCGCGTCATCTGCAATGGCCACGGCATTCGACCAAGCGGCTGCCAGCCCATCCCCACCGGGTGAGGTGTCACCGTGTATGTTGGGGTGCTCGTCGTGTTGCTACCTACCCGTCAACGTCACGGTCCCGGAAGTCGTGCAGGCACTTGGTGCGGCCCGCACGGTAATCGACCCAGCCCAGCTCGGCAAGCGAGTTGAAACCGCTTCAGCAAACACACGCGGGCTTGACATCTCAGATCGACTGCGCGCCCGGGTTGCGTGCCCACTTCTCGACGGACTCGGTTCGTGCATGATCTACACGTCACGTCCTGCCTACTGCCGTGCCTACAACGCGAGATCAAGCAGGGATGCCTGTGATCGCCTAATCGGATCCGCAGCCGGGCTCGCAGACCCGAACGCCGTAGTCGTGGCAGACCCCGCACCCTTCGACGCTGCACTCGACGCGCAGGCACGTATCGATCAAGACCTGGAACGGGCAGGCGCCAGGTCACCACACCTTGATCTGACACACGCCCTGGCACTGATCATCGGCGACCCCGCCACCGTGGACGACTGGTTGCGAGGTGATGTCGCAGAGTGGGCAAGACCACAATAGTCTGGCCCAATGAACGCACGTCACTCACCAGTACGAATGGAGACGCGCGAGATTTCGTTCACCGCAGAAAGGCCCCCCGTGGAACCTGCCACGCCGATCCGAACGGTATCGGGAAGAGCGGATTGACCCGGCACTCCTGCAATGTCAAACCGGCCTATCACAGTGACTGGATCCCGTGCGCCGTAGTAGGACAGCCCGACCGTCAGCAACCCATTGCCTGAAATGGTGACTGTCACATGTTGCGTGCCTGGCGAACCGAGTTGAGGTCGGGCACTGGCGCCGGTTGCCACAAAGGAAACGGACGCGCCTCGATTGGTAATAAGTGCGTACCCTTGATTCCAATTGCCAGATCCCCGGACGGCGACTGAGTTAGGAGAACGGGATCCCGTACCGGCATTGCAAGTGGGTTCGTTTGACGAAAAAGTCCCAAATGAATCCAGTGCAACTCCGAGGTATGCGTTCGTCAGCCCAGTCTGGCAATACCTCCCATATCCGAGGCTTCCTGCGCGCTGACCAAGTTCAACCGCCGGCGATGACGCGTCTGCCAGAAAGACCACGATGCCATCTGCCCCGATCTCCTCTTCGGTCCAGGCCGCGTAGTCGAAGTCGATTGTCAATCCGAGCGCTGTCGGCAGGGCCTGCTCGAGAAACGCCGACCCGAGTTGCATCGAAACATCTTGCGTGAGCCGTAACCACCCTCCCTCGGACCGCGTGGCATCGCCACCGATCTTCCACCCGGAGTTCGAAACTTCACCAACGAACGCATCCTGGACAATCCATGTGGCTTGAGCGCCACGAATGACTTCGCCTAGTTGCGATGCCGGCGGAGATGGCGAGTTCGAAACCACTTCTGGGGCAGCCTCCACGCCGGAGCCAGACGCCAGCGCAGTCCAACGCAATCCACCTTCAAGTCGAAGCGGTGAGAGGTTTCCAGTCGCGTCAGGCACTCCGACGCCCACTGCCTCGGAAGCAGATATGGGGAAGTACCCGATAAGGCTTCCGTTCGACACGGAAATGCGGCTCGTACGACCACGACCACTCCCGGGTCTGGCAGACGCACCATCCCAGAACCTTACTTCATCAATGGCACCGCCGAATGGAGCCGTCAACAACGGTGAACCGGTTACACCAATGCCAGTGACCGAGACGGGAGACCGATCAGGCACTGATGGTCCGCTGGTTTGCGTCTCGACCCCGGTGATTCGCTCTCCGTTGATGAATATTCTGACTTCGCCGTTCACCGATGTCGTCTCGAGATGGAACCAAGTTCGAGGAATGATTTCTGCGGGCAGCGGAGCTGAGGTCCAGTTCCAGCGCGCGGTCGAGGCACTTGCCGGCACGCGTCGGCCAACGCTTATATTCCGGTCGTTCAGTCCAATACCAAGTTCGACGGCTCTTGCCCCGACACCGACCGAAATACTTTCAACATATATCGACTGCGGTCCAGTCAACGATGCTGGTCGCAACCAGGCCTCAAACGCCCACCCATCGCGGGTCGACAACGGTTGCACGGACCCCCAATCGACGACCGCCGCGTCAGCGGTCCCGTCGAATGAGAGGACATACCCGTCTGACGCAGGCAGCGAGCCCGGCGAGACGGCTAGATTGACAAGTTCCGTTTCACCCATGCGATCCCGGACAGCAACAACTTCGGGCGCGGGCCGCGCGGGACCGGCAGTCGGTGTCCCGGTTGGAAGTGCGTCGCGCACGTCAACCTTCCGTTCGACCTGCGGCATAAGGGTTGGCGCCGCTCCACCAACGCTAGCAGTCACCTGCACCACCGGCGACGCTTGCAGTGATCCCTGAGGGCGTGAGACAGGCACGTAGGCCAACCACCCCGTAGCGAGTGTCCCGACCACTCCAAACACCACGAGGAAGGGCACCATCGTGGAACCGGCAGCTGGTGGCGCCTCTGGAAATCTATCAAATTCTTTAGGTGGTATTGGTACGTCATCTTTATGAAATGGTCGGTCATCCGCGGGCAGGGATGCGGAAATTGAAGGCTCGAGACCACTCTCGCTGCCGCCAACAGCCATTCGCGGGGAAGTGCGCGTCCCAGTTAGGTTCGGGAACTGGGCTCGGGTCGAACGCGGAACCCGTCGACGCAAGACAGACGTGACCGACACGGCCACAATCACGCCTAGAACCAGATATCTGATAAGTCGCGACATCAAGTCTCCGGATCAGAGCGATGACGTACCCGTGGGTTATCATCGAACAGTATTTGATCTAGACTATTCGAAGCCTATGGCCCGGTTGGCCCGGTTGGCCCGGTTGGCCCGGTTGGCCCGGTTGGCCCGGTTGCCAGACGGCCTGGTCATATGGACGGGCCGAAGCGAAAAGAACCGTCAGCGAACGGCCAAACTCGGCTGCCGACCGAAATCATCAGCACCTTGACCAGAGTCTACTCTCACGCTGGTAGCTGTTGAAGGTCCGCGCAGACAAACGCGAGGATTATCCGCGTCCTGGGCAAGTTGACACGCCGACTACGGCCTATGGACTTAGTCGGAGCGAGCAAGCATCCGCGGGTTCACACACCTTGATTACACCTAGCCTCGCAAAATCGTTGCACCCGCATCGATGAGGATCTCGGCCCCGGTAATGTAGATGCTCTCATCAGACGCGAGAAAGGTGACCAGGTCTGCAACCTCGGACGGGTCGGCCGAGCGCCCAAGGTGCGGAGGGTTCCGATCCGGCATCTTGATGTCCCAACGAACCGCCTCGAGGTTGCGACGGTAGGTGCGTTCACCGATGTTTGTCCTGATCGCACCCGGACAGATGGTGTTCACTCGGATATCCCAACGACCTAGTTCACCAGCCGCCATCCTTCCAAAGATGGCCTGCCCACCCTTGGAAGTGGAGTAGCACGAGTAACCGGGCAGCGAGAATGTCTTCGTACCATTCACCGACGCAGTGATGATGATGCTTCCCCCGCCGGCTGCCCTCAGGTGGGGAATGGAGTGCTTGACCGTCAGGAACGTCCCGGTCAGATTGGTATCCATCGTGGCATGCCATTCCTCGATGGTCATCTCCTCAATCGGGCACTGCATCCCGTTGATCCCCGCGTTCGCGAACACGGTAGTCAGGCTCCCGAAAGCGTGAACGGTTGCATCTACCGCAGCTTTCAC
>SHXX01000023.1 GCA_009693165.1 Chloroflexota bacterium | reverse complement strand
GACGCTGCGCATCCATGACCTGCGTCACACCGCCGGATCAACCATGCTTGCGAGCGGGGTTCCCCTGACGACGGTTTCCAAGATCCTGGGTCATGCCAATGCCGCAATCACCGCCCGGATCTACGCCCATGCGCTTGCGAAGGGCGACAATGCCGCCGTCGCGACCCTCGCCGGTGCGTTCGGGCTTCGGGAGAAGGTGACGTTTGACGAAGTCCATTCACGTCAGGCGTCACGTCACCCCGCCCAGGATGGCCCCACGTCGGTGACCAACCTCATCTTCAATGTCACTGGAATGAGGGCGCCAACAGGTAAGGTTGCTGGTGGGTCGGCTGGGGCTCGAACCCAGAACCAACGGATTAAAAGTCCGTTGCTCTACCATTGAGCTACCGACCCTGGATCCTGCAAGAATGCGGAACGCCCACGCAAATGGTAGCTGCTGGAAACCACTTTCTCTGCCCGCTACCGCCCTACCAGCATTTTCACCCGTGGGTATCAGGTCAAACCAAGTTCGCTTGACGACAGGATTCGCCTGCTTCCCTACGTGTCATCCCGCCACCCAAACCCGGCAAGGTTTACCATTCACCGCGCCTCATGAAGTGATGGCACGAAGGGCGGAGAGCGTTCATGGCCTCGAAAGTAAAGTTCGGGATCGTGGGGACCGGCGGCATCGCAAACGCGCATGCGACCGGGCTCGCGGCGATGACCGACCAGGCGGAAATTGTTTCCTGCTGTGACGTGGATCCGGCACGTGCTGCCGCATTCGCCGCACGCTGGCACGTCGGGCGGTCGTTCGGAAATGTTCGCGAAATGCTCGATGCCGGCGGCATTGACGTGGTCTCGATCTGCACGCCACATCCCCAGCACGCGGATCCACTCATCCTCGCGGCCGAACGCGGCATTCATGGGATCGTCGAGAAGCCGCTCACCGCGACACTTGACGACGCGGACCGGGTTCTCGAGGCGCAATCAAAGTACGGGACACTGGTTTCATCGATGTCGCAGCGTCGGTGGTTTCCTGCAGCCCAGCGGATCCGGCACGCGATCGACGCCGGCAAGCTTGGCGACAAAATCGTCATGGGCGAGTCGTACTGCGAAATGTGGCGCGATGAGGCCTACTACCGGCGCGACGCCTGGCGTGGCAAGTGGGACACCGAAGGTGGTGGAGTGATGATGAACCAATCACCCCACAACATCGACTTCCTCCTTTGGTACGGCGGGCCTGCGGTGGAAATCTTCGGCTACTGGGCAAATGTGAACCATCCGTATGTGGAAATCGAGGACAATGCTGTCGCCGTAATCCGTTTCAAGTCCGGTGGGCTCGGGATCATCAAGGGCACGGTGTCCATGAACCCCGCACGTCGCATCCACGGTGTGTCGGTTGTTGGCTCAAGTGGCGCAACCGTCAGCCTGGACTGCTGGGAGATACCGCCAGAAGAACGCGACGGTGCGACGGGTCCGACTGATGTCGGAACCAATGACATCTGGACCGTTCCAGGTGAAGCAGGAATGTCAAACCATGAGGCTCGCGACTATGGCTCGGGGGAACTGCCCAACTTCCACGCGTATCAACTTCGGGACGTTATCGAGTCAATCCAGACCGGGCGTCAACCCGCCGTAACTGGCCTTGATGGCTATCGCGTGGTCGCGGTCATTCAGGGCATCTACGAATCGACCCGCACTGGAAGGCCGGTTGCACTGAAACTCTGACGTCAGCAACTCCCCAGCCCAAGACACGTTTCACCTCCCCGTCATTTCCGTCAATTGAAACGTCGTCTTGCAGCTCCGCCGGGCATATCCAAGGAGTGACAGTGGATCCCAACATCATTGCCCCCGGACGGCACGAGCCACTCAGGACTGGCGCGATCGGAACTGGCCTAGCAATGGAACGGCTGCACTGGCCCGCACTTTCACGCCTGCGCCATCATGTCATCCCGGTGGCGTTTGCGGAGCCAAACGGTGGCTCGGCAGCGCGATTCCAGAGCGAGACCGGCCTGCCCGGAAGTGCACGCTATGCCGACTACCGCCAGATGCTGGAAAGTGCCGATATCGATGCGGTGGTGATCCTCCTGCCCATCCCCATGCTTTTTGACGCGGCGAAGGCATCACTTGAGGCAGGCAAGCATGTCTTCTGCGAGAAGCCACCCGGGGGCGATCTCGATCGGGCCCGAGAATTTCTTGAGCTCGAGCGCGCGCACCCTGACCGCATCCTGTTTGTCGCGGAGAACTTCTTTTACCGGGATGACCTGCGCCTTGCCCGGCTACACCTCGACCAGGGTGTAATCGGCAGAGTTCACACGATGTCGTGGCGAATTTCCGGGCAGTACGTGCCGAGTGCCGGGACGTTTTCAAGCACGCCGTGGCGTCATCAGCCAGGGTACCGCGGTGGGACTCATCTTGATGGTGACATCCACATGATGGCGGCGATGCGACTGCTCCTAGGCGATGTTGCGAAGGTTCATGGTCTTGTTCAGCATGCAAACTCGCTGATGGGCGGTCCGTCGACTTTCGTACTCAACCTCGAATTTGCAAACGGAACCGTGGGCAATTACTCCGCCATTCATCCCGAAATCGTGGTTCCACCTGATGACAGCCGCCTCCGCTTGTAGGGCGATGCTGGGACAATGACGTTGACGCCTCCCTACATGCAGGAGACCCGGGGCTTCGACGTCCATGACGCCCATGGGTCAAGGCAGTCCTGGCGTGTCTCACGCAACAGCGGTGCCTCACTTGACGGCGGATATGTGAATGAATGGCTCGACTTCGTCGCTGCGGTTTGGACCGGTTCCTTGTACGTCGGCACGGTGGCGCAAAGCGTGATGAACATGGTTCCGCTCCTCCGTGGCCTTGACAGTGCCGAAACCGGGGGGGAGGTTGATCTTTACCCAGACAGTCCGTCGGGGTTTTCGGCAAGCTCGGTACCTCTGTGGGTTCCCGAAGGTGCAGATGGCCTGTTCAACGGCCTCGACATTGCTGAGACAAGGACCGATTGGCCAAGTTGATCACCCTCAGCAAAGATATTGGTACCTCAAAGGGTCATCGACTGAGTCAACTTTGGTCGGAAAACGGCGTCGCAATCATTTTAGGAACGGGAAGGTATCGGCATGAACCGTGATTCCGCCACACGCAAGGCAGTTGTCGGACGAATGACCGCCAATGGGGTGGTGGCGATCATGCGCCACACCGAGGCTTCGCTGGCAGTCGAGGCTGCCGAGGCACTCCTCGCTGGTGGAGTGGACGTGGTGGAAGTGACCCTGAATACGGCCGGGGCACTGGACATGATCAAGGGGCTGGCGAAAGCCCTCGGCTCCCGGATGATCATCGGCGCCGGAACCGTACTCACTGCCGAGGCAGTCGACCAGGCGGTTGATGCGGGCGCGCGGTTCATCGTTGCGCCGAATACATCGTTGCGAGTGATCAGCCGCGCATCCCACCACGATATTCCTTCGGTCCCGGGAGCCTTCACCCCGACCGAAATAATGATTGCGTGGGACGCAGGTGCCGACATCGTCAAGCTTTTCCCAGCATCCTCAGGCGGGCCTCGATACTTGAAAGACGTACGAGGACCCCTCAATTTCATACCGATCTGCCCCACCGGCGGTGTGTCACCATCGAACGTGGCCGACTTCATCCGGGCAGGCGCGGTCGCCGTGGGTGCCGGATCGGACTTGGTTGACAAAGGTGTCGTTGACCGCCGTGAGTGGGCGGAACTCGAACGTCGCGCGAGGTCCTTTGCGGTTGGCGTTCGACAGGGTCGGAGCTCCTGACCCCAATCACTGGGAGGGCATCCTCCCGGTTGCCAACGTCTCTGACCGGGCCACTCGAGACCCGTCAGTGCGGGAGCGCGGATGGGACCCCGACGCGGGTGTCCCATGCCTTACCGCTCCGCCTCGGAATATCAGTGTTTGCGAAGTCGCTCGATTCCGTGGCGGATCCGAGCAAGACCTTCGGTGATTTCCGCGCGGGAATTCGCAAACGAAAGTCGCAGGAAGTTCTCGCCGAACTCCCCGAATGCGGTTCCGGCCAGAATCGCAACCCCCTCCGCGGCAAGCAGTGAATCGGCTACCTCCTTGGAAGTGCGACCAGGCACGTCGATCCGAGGAAACGCGTAGAACGCGCCACCCGGGTCACGGCATTCCACCCCGTCAATCGCGTTAAGCCCCGCGACGACAAGCTGGCGCCTGGCCTCGAACTCGGCAACCATGACGTCAACCCCATCCTGCGGCCCGTTCAGGGCAGCGATTCCGGCCATTTGGACAAAACTGGCCGTGCAGGAGTTCACATTTACCTGAAGTCGCACGAGGTGCGGCAGGAGGGGCGGGGGGACGATGCCGTAACCAAGCCTCCATCCCGTCATTGCAAAGGCCTTGGAAAAGCCGTCAAGGATCACCGTGCGCTCAAGCATTCCGGGAATTGACGCGATGCTGTGATGGGCACGACCGCCTGCGCCATCATCGTAGATGATCCGGGAATAAATCTCGTCGGATAGCACCCACAGGTTGTGCTTGATCGCGATGTCGGCGACCGCTTGCAGGTCAGATGGCGTCAGGACGCCGCCTGTCGGATTGTGAGGCGAGTTGAGAATGATCAGCCGAGTCCGTAGGGTAACGCGTTCGCGAAGTGCTTCGGGATCGAACCGGAAGCCTCGGTCGAACTCCAGTGGGATCGATACCGGCTTTGCCCCAACATACCGGACGACCGACTCATAAATCGGGTAACTTGGGTCCGGAATGAGAACTTCGTCGCCTGCGTCGCAGGTTGCGAGGATTGTGTAGTAGATGACCGGCTTTCCGCCTGGGGTGACGATGACCGTATCCGGAGAGATGTCGAGGCCTCGCGTACGGCTTACATTCTCTGCGATAGCCGCACGAACCGGTGGAAGCCCTGCCGTGGGTCCATAATGGGTGAACCCGTCGTGCAACGCCTTAACGCCAGCCTCGACGATATGGGGTGCAGTTTCGAAGTCCGGTTCCCCGATCTCCAGGTGGACAATCCGTCGGCCCTGCGCCTCAAGGGCACGAGCCCGCGCTAGCACCTCGAATGCGCCCTCCGTGCCAAGTTCGGCCATCCGCGGCGAAAATCTCGGTGTCATTGATGAATTGTGCGCAGTGTCCTGAACCATTCGTGTCTCCAGCTGGGTGCGGCGGAATTCGTCACTACGATAAGGTGCCAGCCAAATCGGGGCAACGTCGAGGAAGGTTCTTCCCCATTTAGAGCAAATCCGCGGCACCAGGTCGCGATGATTTGGAATCCCTTCCCTCAGTTAGCATTGCCTCATGAGCGGATATCCGGTGGCCGATGACCACGAAATGCGATCGATCTTGCAAAAGGCAAACTCCATCGCTGTCGTTGGCCTGTCGGATAGGACGGACCGCCCGTCGCATGGTGTCAGTCTCTACATGCAGGCACACGGATATTCCATCATCCCCGTAAATCCTCGGATACACGAGGCACTCGGTGTACCTGCGGTTGCATCACTCAGCCACGTGCAGTGCCAGATCGATATTGTGAATGTCTTCCGGCAGTCTCACGAGGTTCCTGCAGTCGTCGAGGAGGCGATTTCCCACGGGGTCAAGGCAATCTGGCTGCAACTCGGCGTCGTGAATGATGTCGCTTGCAAGCGGGCCTCGGATGCTGGACTTCCGGTGATCCAGGATCGCTGCATCATGATTGAACATCAACGTCTCATTGGCACCGACTAACGGCGGCAATCCGTGAGACTTGGACTGAACATGACCCCGGATGAACCGGTCGTCTAGCGAAGCGCAAGCAAAAAGTGATGGGTGGGTACCATCACCCCATGCGCATTGCGACCCTCACGCCGGGTGTGCGTGACACCGTCATTGAACTCGGGTTGGGCGATTGGATCGTTTGCGCCCCGGACAAGCCTGGATGGCACCCGGCAGCGGCAACGCCACACGCAACGATCGCACCGGCTTTCCATCGGCATTCAATTGACATTGCGAATCTTGGTCATGGTGGAGCCGTCAACGCTTACGGTCACCCGATTGACGTGACCGTCGATTTTGACGAAGTAATGCGGTCGAACCCGGATGTAATCCTCGTCGAGACCGAATGTTCAGGTTGTGGAGAACGTTCTGGAACGCCGGCCCATTCGCTCGGAATCCACGGTGAGGACCCGCAAGTCGTGACAGTGCACTCGGTCGGCCTTGAAGACGAGCTCGGGTGGATCGGACCAATCGGCACGCTGCTCGGCGTGACCGAACGTGCCGTCCGCCTCCAGACCGTCAGGTCCGCACGATTGCTCGCCCTCCGAATGCACGTCGCGCGATACCTGACGCAGACGCCGGGTTCTCGTCTACCTACAGTCGCGCTAGCAACTTACGACCCAGACAAAGATTCGTGGTGTCCGCCGACCGAGCGTGGCAAGCAATTGATCAACGCTGCCGGTGGCGTGCTGATCTCCGAACGGGTTTGCCCAGACGACATCCTGCTGGGTACGCCTGACATCGTCCTTGTTGGAACCTGCGGTGTGGCTGACGCGACTAGCGACCACCCGGGCCTACAGGCGTTCCTAGCCAGCAGCGTGCCCAACCCGACGATCGCGCGCAGCACCTGGTCAATTGCCCCGGACTTCCTGCTCAATGCGACTGGTCCAGGAGTTGTGGGAGCTGTTGAGACGCTCCTTCGCGCAATATTCCCGGATGCGCTGGGTGCGAACGGTACGCCCCCACCCGGACACTTGCTCCGTCCAGTGGCGGCCAGGTAAGTCAATCCAAGAATTTCTGCCCGACATCGCGTGTGCCCGGACTTGTGAAGGGGCCGAACCCTACATCGACTCGAATCGAAGGATCTCGCGGTCAATCCTTCCCAAGTCCTCGTACGCCTCACTACAAAGCTTGTAACACCGGTCGAGATAAAGTTGGGCCAGAGTTGAGCCAACCGCCCCGACGCGGACGGCTCCGGCAACCATCTCGGCGACCCGGTACTTTTCCGGAAGGTGAGCGCCTAGCCTCCGCATCATCATCGCGAGTTCCCCAGCGTGGAGGACGTCGCCCGCATCGACGGCATCGCGAAGGCGCCCGGTCAGCTTGGTGAGTTCGTCAATGCGACCGCGTTCGTCCAGGAACACCCACCTCAACGTGTCATCGTCAGGTGCCTCAAGCTCGACCGGCCCGCCGTCATCCACGCTGATCGGAACCCGCGCCAACGAAAGGCGGTACGCCTCGGCGTATTGCTGTGTTACTTCCTGGGCGGCGGTCATGAGTCGTTCCACCGATCCGTCGAGCATGCCCCCGTCGAGCACATCATCATTCCTGTAGGTCGCCAATCGCCACAGTTCATCTCGCGAGATGCGTTCAGGGATTGGTGGCAGCGGAACTGCATCGAGATTGCTCATCGCCCCGACCAATCCGCCAATCTGACTTGCGAACGCGGGTGGCAGGTACTTCATTGGGTTGACGACGACAGGTAGGACGACCACATAGGTGACGTGAAGGTCGGCGCCAGGACTGGAACCTGTGCGGAAGAAAAGCAGCGCATGACCGCTCGGCCGCGACGGGTCCCCGCGTTCAAACCGTAGCGCCATGGAACTCTCCGCATCTCGGTTCAGGCTGTTCGCCGACACGTGCATTCGACGCGCGGGCAACTTTTCACGGTCGGCAACCTGATCTGGCACGATTCTAACGCGAGACCACACCTTCTGGACCATCCGAAACCGATCTGCGCATTGTGCAGGAACCGGAGTGTGGTGCGATTGTGTGAGAGTTGATCTCGACCGGTTCTCGATATGGAGTGGGCATGAACGATCAACCCGTCAAGGACCGTCTCGCTGAGGATGTGAAAACCGCGATGCGTGCGCGTGATCAGCGCCGGGTGTCCGCGATCCGCATGCTCCGCGCCGCCATCACCACGATGGAGATGAGCCGGACCGATCGCAAGGACCCCAAGTATGGCCAGGCGGTTTCAGAGACTGACATCCTGGCTGTCATACAGAAGGAAATCGCTCAGAAGCGCGAGACGATCCACTTTGCGCAGGTCGGTAACCGGACCGAGCTCCTGGAAAAGGAGCAGCTCGAGCTCAACGTCATGCAGGAATACTTGCCGCAACAACTGACACGCGAACAGATCCGGACGGTGATCAACGGGATCATCACGGAAGTCGGTCCTCAATTCCGTGCAGTGATGCCCATGGCGTCGCAGCGACTCAAAGGCAAAGCCGACGGCCGACTGGTGAACGAAGTCGTGAAGGAAGCAACTTCCTAGGTGTGCCTGGACCGGACCCGCTGCCCTAGGGAAACCCATGCGCAGCAGGTCCGGCCACTTGCCTCAGGTGGCTGGGGGACCGCAAACGGCCACGACCGTTTCCTCAAAGCGCGGAAGATGCCTTGACGCAGCCTGGTTTACCTCGTCAAGGGCCAAGCCTTCGACGATCGCCGGATAGCGGTCAATGTAGTCAAGACCCAAACCGTACAGAACCATGTCTGCAATGGCTCCGGCAACTCCGTCGTTGGTTTCAAGCTGAAGCGCCATGCTTCCGACACTAAACCGCTTGGCACGGTCCAGTTCCTCAGCCGTGACGCCACCATCCCGGAATCTGTGCAAGACCTCTTTGATCCCATCAATCGCTGCGTCGATATTAGTCGGGTTCACTCCGGCACGGACCGACCAAGGACCCGCACCAATCCCGGCGTCGAGGTCACTCGAAATCCCGTAGGCAAGTCCACGGACTTCGCGCACGGTCTCGCCCAACCGTCCCATCATTCCCAACCGACCGAGGATCATGTTCGCAATCCGAAGCGCGTAGAAGTCCGGGTGGCTTCGTTTGATGCATGTGCGACCAATAATGAGGTCGCTTTGTGTCTTGCCTGCAAGGAATACGTCCCGCCTTTGATGTTCCGGCTGCGGTGCACTAGGGATGTCGTGTTGCGTTACGGTCGGCCCAGACCAATGTCCGAGGGCTTCATCAAATTCGCGCACAGTGTGCGCGAAGTCAAAGTCTCCACCCACGACGATGTAGCCCCCGGCCGGCCCGAAGTGGTCCCGATGAAACTCGCGCAGGTGTTCAACAGTTAGTCCCGGAACCGTCACAAGATCGCCTTGGGTACGTTGCCGGTAAGGATGACCTGCCGGGTAGCAAAGCTCACGAAAAGTTCGCGATGCAACCGCCCCCGTGTCGTTATCCGACTGTCTGAGACCAGTCATCAGTTGCCCCTTCAACTGGGCAATTTCCTGGTCCGGGAAAACTGGGTTGAACAGGATGTCGGCGAAAAGTCCGAGCGCCAGCGAAAAGTCTTCCTGAAGGCACCGGGCCGAAATGACCGTCTGATGTCGGCCGGAACCCGCGCCAATCGACATTCCCGCGCCATCACTAGCCTCATTGATCTCTGCGAACGTCCGCGATGTCGTTCCACGGTTCATGCCACTTGCCGTCAGCGAGGCAAGACCTGCGCGTTCCGGGAGGTCGAGGAGCGCAGATACCGGCAAGGCGAGCCGAAAGACGATGATAGGGGTGGCATGGTTCTCGTACCCGTACACCCGGATGCCGTTCGAAAGGACCGCCTGCGAAATTGCGAGACGAGCAGCACGGGAAGGCGAAGCCATGGCGGTCGTAACCGGTCCGGTCATCTTGTCTCTCCTTCGGGCAGGAACCACCCGGTCGTTCGGTTGCGCTCCACCAGATAGGTTGCACAAACCCTTTGCACGTCGTCGGCAGTGACCTGATCAAGCTCAGCGAGATAGGTATCAGCACGTCGCCAAGTATCCGAGATTTCATGCTGGCCGAGGCTGCGTGCCTGGTTAGTGACGCCTTCTGACCCGAACACGTATCCAGCGCGAAACTGCCTGCGGACCTTGGCAAGTTCGGCATTGGTTACCCCGTCACGTGCCAATCGCTCAAGTTCGGCAATCGTCGCCGCCTCAAGCCGTGGCGGATCGGTCTCGACGCGCGACGTCACGCTGACCCTGAAAAGGTACGGGTCACGGGTATCCGAGCTTCCAGCGCCGGCCGACTGTGCGAGTCCAGTGTTTACCAGCGCGGTATACAGACGCGAAGACCGGCCGGCGCTAAGTACGGCGCCGAGCAGCCAGAGGGCAGGTGTGTCCGGGTGCGTACTTGCCGGCACGTGATACGCCTGCGAAAGGATGGGAACTGGACCGGGTCTCCTTACCGTGACGCGCCGCTCACCTTCCTGCACCGGTTCGACGGCAGCCACGATGCTCGGATCCGGACCACGTGGAATGATCCCGAACTCCTTGTCAATCGCGGTCACCATGTCATCGGTGTCGAAGTCGCCGACGGCCACGACGATTGCATTGTTCGGCACGTAGAACCGTCGGTAGTGGTCAAACAGGGTGTCCCGCGTCATCGTGCGTAGGTCGTGCTTGTACCCCACTACGGGTTGCCCATACGCGTGCAACTTGTAGGCAGCTGCTGAGGTCTCCTCAAAAAGTGCGTATCCGGGCTGATTTTCGCTGCCTTCTCGCTCGGAGATCACGACACCCCGTTCGCTCGCCACTTCGTCCGGAAGGAACCGTGCATTCGTCATGCGGTCCGCTTCAATCGCGATGGCGATGTCTATGTGCCGGCTTGGCATTGTCTCGTAGTACGCGGTGTAGTCAACCCAGGTCATGCCGTTACGTACCCCGCCGCATCCGGCGATGGTCTTGTCAGCCACACCCTTCGGAAACCGGTCGGTTCCCTTGAAGACCATGTGTTCAACCCAATGGCTTGCACCAGTTGTTCCTGGCACCTCATGGCGTCCACCAACCCGGTACCACACCCAGAAACTGACGATTGGGGACGTCCGAACTTCACGAGTAAGGAATGACAGGCCATTTGAGAGCATGTGCTGCCGCGCCTGGGGACGTCCAGGCGAAGCGATTCCCTTCGGTAGTGCCCCGGGCACCTCGATGGCCATTTCAGTCTCCGATCGTATAGCGAGCCACTCGCTAAATCGTGCAAATGGGCGTATTCTCAGCCCACTTCACGACGGCGGGCAACCAAGCATGCCAGAGCAGCGCCAAATCCCGTTTGCCACTGGAGCGGTGGCAGCTACTTGCCAAGGGTCGCGGAGTATACTCCCCAACGGAGGTCAACGTGGGCGAAGTGAATGCGGGAAGCTCTTCGAGCCAGCGCGACGAGCCAGCCGGGGATTCACGCTTAACCCGTAGTCGAGCCTCCCGAGGCGCAGACTTCGTGTTCATCAGACCCACGGAGTGGGCCGTGGCTTTTTCTCAGGCCTACGGTATTTCCACTAGTCAGGCGTCTGCCATTCTTGGTGAAACTGCAGCTTCCGGGCACGCGACCGGCCTAACCGGCCTGTCACAACTTTGGGAACAGGCTTCAAATGCCTGCGCACGGTATGTTGCCCATCGCGATATCGTGGTCGGCATGGATCTCGGGTACTTCCGCTGGAGAAGGCACGCAAACGGCACCGTAATCCTCAACGGCACCGAACTCGCGTCTTATGTAGGTGTCTGGCGCGTGTGCCGCGACATCGACGATGCCATAGCGGCCTCTTCGAACGAGACTGACATTCTTGATGAGGATCAGGAGTTCATTTCCGATGTCAGGGTGTACTAAGCTGGACTGTCGATTAACACGTGCGAGCGAATGAGGCTGGGGACAGCCCACTGAATGCCGGCCGGCAGATGGGCGATTGATGTCTCGAATGGTCGGTGGTGACCATCAGGGGAGGGGCGCGCCAATGGCAGGGGACACTCAGCAGAACCCAGGCCAGGCAAGTGTCGGTCAGAAGGTAGCTGCGGTTCGGGCCAAGTCATTGGACGAAGCGCGCCTGAAGGCGGCGCAACTGTTGGCAGTACCGGCAGAACAACTCGTTCTGACAGTGACGGCCCAGCACCAGCGTGGATTGTTTGGGCTTGGCGGAGTAGAACTCGACGTCGAGGCTCGCTGGACGCCACCAAAGGTTGAGGCGCCGGTCGCAAACGTACCGGTCGCTGAGCAAAAGATTGCTCCTTCAACTGCAACTGTTTCATGCCGCCGAGGACGGGTCTCAGTGACTGTTCGTCGTCCAGTGCCTGGAGAACATCCTGCGACGCCAGCCACGGTTGATGCATTGATCGATGGCTGGCCGATCGGTGCCCGTGACAGCGACGTGATCGCGCAAGCAATACGATCTGCTGACGGAGTGCCACATGTTTTTGCCACATTTGCGCTAACTGTCCAACCCCAACCGAATGACGCGATAGCAGTTCACGTTTCCTCAGACGGAATGTCTGCGTGGTTGATTCCGTGGGCCGATGCAGATCTCAGCGAGGCCGGGCTGGCCACGTCGCTTGAAACCGCGAGTGTGAGCGCGGGCGTTGACTTGGACCACTTGGCGGCCCTTGACGGTACACGGCTAGAAACACCAATCGTCATCGCCCGCGGACGTCCAGTGGTTAACGGTGGCGACGCAATTGTTGACTTCGTCGTTCCACGGATCGCGGGTGTGCATTCGCCAGTTGCAGGCGATGATGCGACGGTCGACTATCGTGAAATGGGATCAACTGGCAAGCCGGTCAAGTCCGGTGAGGTCGTTGCGAAAAAGGCCCCGGCTACGGAATCCATAGAGGGAATCACAGTCCGGGGTGTAGCAATCCCTGGCACGGTTGCAAAGGACGTGGATCTTCACAAGTTCAATGGCAAGGGAACTCAAGTCACCGACGATGGACTAGCGATTGTTGCCGTCGCGTCTGGGTCCGGTTCTTGGATTGCTGACCGGGTCTGCGTTCTCCCACTGACCAGCATCTCAGGCGACGTGGACTTTTCGACCGGAAATGTCCGGGTCGAAGGCGATGTCTCGATTTCGGGCACCATCATGACGGATTTTGTGGTTGAGGCGACCGGAAACATCACGGTGATGGGCGCGATTGAAGGCGCAACGGTCAATGCAGGTGGGAGTGTCACCATCAATGGCGGGTTCGTCGGTCAGGAACGAGGAACTATCACCGCAGGCGGCTCGGTAACCGCGCGGTTCATGGAACACGCAACGGTCCATGCTGGCGGACCGGTTGTTGTCGGGTTCGAAATCAGGCAGTGCACGGTCATTTCGGAAACCAGCGTGACCGTTGGTGGTGGACGTGGTCCCGGCCGGATAACCGGAGGCCTTGTCCGTGGCAAGCAAACGGTTCAGGCCTCGGAAGTCGGCGCCGAGAATGGAGTCGCCACCAAGGTGCAGGCAGGATGGGGCAAGGAACTTGATGCGGACGTGCCGGAAGTCCATGTTCCGCCGCGAGTGACCATTCGCCAGACCGTTCACGCGGGGGTCGATATCACGGTTGGCGGTGCCGTCGACCACGTAACTTCAAATCGCGCCGGTGGGTCGTGGAAATACGTCGACGGCAAAATATCCATCATCCCTGTCTAGCCAGTCACTCTCTCACGTTGCGCGCGAACCCCGCGCTCCCGTATTTGCGCGCAGTGATTTCGTGCGATGGAGGGAGCAGGGCGAGCCCGTAGGGCGCCAATACCACGATGGATGCCAACGTGAAGCCCGGTAGACACGACGCAATCCTTGCCGATATCGCTCGCCTCTCTGGGTCGCATATCGATCTCGACGGGCTTCTGGAACGCGTCGCCGAGCTTGCCGCGAGGATGACCGGCGCAGATCGATCTAGCATCTTCCTGCTGGATCGGTCTGGAGAGATTTTGCATCCGGCTGCATTCTTCGGCATGACCCCCGATTTCACCGCCTCGTGGAAGACACGGCCACTGCGCCTCGCGGATGAGCCGCTCAGTTCCGAGGCACTGCTAAGCAGGCGTGCCGTGGCGGTGCCCGATGCGATGACTGACCCGCGCACGAACAAAGCGTCGGTTGCCTTCTTCGGGGACAAGAGCATCCTTGTGGCGCCTCTTGTCACGGGATTTGGCCATCGAGAACGGATCTCTGGAACGCTCTTCCTTAATCACGTGACCTCGCCATATCGGTTCACGTCCCGAGACATCGAGACTGCTGAGGCGATTGGATCGCAAATTGCGATTTCGATCGAGAATGCCCGCCTTTCCCAGGACACGCGTCGATTGGCCGGCCAGCTGCGTCGCAGTTTCCTGCATGCGGGCGAAACGCTCACGATGTCGATGGGCGCGAACGCCAATCTGTTGCAACTCCTGCAACGGATGCTCGACCTCGCGGCCGAACTTGTCGATGCCGATGGTGGAACGCTATCCATCCGTGACGACCTGGCCAGATCGTCAGATGTGGTTGCGACCACACAGCGCCGTTCAACCGGTGACTACGCATCCTTGACCGGCGATACGACCGCAGTCGCGGGTTTGGGCCCGGATGCCCAAGCATCAGTTCACACCGACGGACTTGTGGGAGGACTGGTGTCGGTGCCAATCCACGGGCGACGCGAGAGCATCGCGCATGTCCCGGCCCGTACGACGGGTGATGTGCCATCTGAGGCGGGCGCGTCACCGCTTGATGAACACGACGACCCATTCATCAACATCCTGTCTGACATGCGTGGCGCCCGCGATGAAACACCTCCAAACGCAAGTTCTGTTGCATTGGGAACCCTGACGGTTTGGCGAGACGGAAAGGTGTTTGATCGCACGGAGCATGCGCTGCTCGGATCAGTCGCCGGTTACGCAGGCGTTGCGATTGAACAGCGACGATTGGTACAGACGATGAACGAGGAACGATCGGGCCGTCTCAAGGCGGAACGACGTCAGGCCGAGTTCATTTCCATGGTGAGCCACGAGCTCCGCACGCCACTAGCGCTGATAAAGGGATATTCAGCAACGTTACAGCGTCGCGACCTGTCACTTCCTGTTGAAACCATTGATCGGTTTCACGTTGGCATTGGCGAGGCAACCGACCGCCTTATCAGGCTCATCGATAATTTGCTTACGGCGTCAGCACTCGAAAGCGGCTCTTTCATCACTAGAACGCAGCTTGTTGACGTGGTCGAAGTTATTCGCGTGGCAGTCAACGAGATGGTGATCCTGGACATTTCCCACACAATTCATGCAGATTTGCCAGAGACACAGTGCCTCGTGTGGGGTGACCCCGATCAGCTCGCTCAAGTCATCCAGAACTTGCTCGGCAATGCGATGAAGTATTCGTCGGCCTCCAATCCAGTTGGGGTGACTGCAATCCCTCGCCCGGGTTGGGTCCGCATCGCTATCCGCGACACCGGCCCTGGCATTCCGCCAAGTGCAATCGACGCCATCTTTGACAAGTTCTTCCGGGTCCCAATTACTTCAGTGGAATCGTCACTAGATGACCTCGCCGGTGCAATCCAACTGCAAGGGACCGCTCCGCCCCCCAGACCCACTGGTCTCGGCCTCGGGCTTTTCATTTGCCGTGAGATCGTGACCAGTCACCGTGGGCGGATATGGGCGGAAAACATAAAGGAGCTTCTCAACGACGGGAAGTCGGCACCGGTAATCGGGCAGCACATCGTTGGGACCGCGTTCCACATTGACCTTCCTACTGCCCACGGGGCGATGGTAGACATCTCGCGTCAGACCAGATAGGCTAGCTAGGTCGGCAGGTGCGCTTGAGCCTCCACATGCATCCGGTGCGTGAACAGAATGGATGCCACGAGGGGGCGCCTAGAAGTTCGCGCGCGTCCTTCACGGTTAGACAATCGCGCACGTCTGTCCAGCAATGGCGCTTGGAGACCAAGACGATGTCCAAGAACACCATCTCCGCCAAGGCGGCGAACACATCCAGAGATGTCGGATCGCTCCCTCCCGTCGCCGTTCAGAATGATCCTGCGCTGTCGGCAGCTAAGAGCGTAAAAGTTGGTCCGCGCACTGTGTTGATTGTTGAGGATGAGCCGGGCCTTGCGGAAGTTCTCGCACTCAACCTGCAGGCAAGCGGCTTCGAGACGCTCACCGCTCACGACGGTCTCCAGGCACTTTACCTACTCGATCAATCAGTGCCCGACGTGGTGGTCCTTGACCTGCAACTTCCACAGGTGAGCGGCTTTCGGCTCATCCAGTTGCTACGCAGCCGCACCGCAACGGCACGAATACCGATTGTGGTGATAACTGCCTTGAGTTTCCGTGAAGCCGAAGACGTGGTGAGGCGTGGGGCGGATGCGTTCCTTACCAAGCCCTTCGTGCCGGAAGAGGTTGTCAACTGCGTTGAGAGACTGGTCGCAAGGGCAATGTAGGCAAGGCACCGTTGGGCGCCTCACACAATCTCTGGGAAATGTTTCCCTCTGGTACCTGGTAATTGGCGAGTACGCTGTCACCAACCCTATCGCGTACCATTCTGGCATGACGATCCGTCCTCTGAAAGGTCATCGGTGCGCCCCGCACCCCGACGAGCACGGATGTGCTGCCTTTCGGCAAATCGGTCTGTGGGCCGGATTTGGCACCATGTGTCGTGAATGACGCCAAACACCAACCATGGAGTGGATTTCGTCCCATGATCGCGACACACGGTTCGATTTCGTCAGGAACGGTAGTTCAGAAGGTCACAGGTCGTGAAATTCTCGACTCACGGGGAAACCCGACCGTTGAGGTCGACGTGGTGCTTGCATCTGGCGCAATGGGACGTGCTGCGGTTCCCTCGGGAGCCTCAACGGGCGCGCATGAGGCGGCGGAACTTCGCGATGGCGACCGCAGGCGATACGGTGGCAAGGGTGTCTTGCACGCAGTCGCTAATGTAAACGGCGAAATTGCCTCCCGGCTCATCGGCATGTCGGCACTTGAGCAGGAAGGAGTGGACGCTGCGCTCATCACGCTTGATGGGACGCCGAACAAGTCAAGGCTCGGAGCCAACGCGATCCTTGGTGCGTCGCTGGCCGTCGCGAAGGCGGCAGCATCTGCGGTCGGGTTGCCTCTCTACCGGTACCTGGGTGGTCCGTCGGCTCGCACGCTCCCCGTTCCAATGTGCAATATCTTGAACGGTGGCAAGCACGCCATAGACAGCACGGACTTCCAGGAGTTCATGGTGATGCCGGTAGGAGCATCATCGTTTGCGGAAGGGATACGTTGGGGTGCTGAGGTCTATCAGGCGCTGAAGAAGGTCCTGCACGACGCCGGATATTCAGTGAATGTCGGGGACGAGGGCGGGTTTGCGCCGTCACTTGCCACGAATGCCGCTGCCCTTGAGAACATCCTGAAGGCAATCGAGCTCGCTGGCTACCGGCCGGGTGAGCAGATCGCGATCGCACTTGACCCAGCGACAACCGAGCTGTATCACGACGGTGCCTATCATCTGGAAAAAGAGGGTCGGACACTCTCTTCGGAACAGATGGTCGACTTTTGGGCCGACTGGTGCGGCCGGTATCCAATTGTTTCCATTGAAGATGGTCTTGCCGAAGATGACTGGGCGGGATGGCAGGCCCTGAACGCGCGCATCGGGAACAGGGTGCAGTTGGTTGGTGACGACTTGTTGGTGACAAATACCGAGCGTCTTGCACGGGGAATCCGTGACCGGGCGGCGAACTCGATCCTCATCAAGCTGAACCAGATCGGCACGCTTTCCGAAACATTCGCGGCGATTGCTATGGCGAACCGTGCGAACTGGACGGCGGTCGTGTCTCATCGCTCAGGAGAGACTGAAGACACCACCATTGCTGATCTTGCCGTGGCAATGAACGCCGGACAGATCAAGACTGGCGCGCCTTGCCGCAGCGACCGGGTTGCCAAGTTCAACCAGTTGCTCAGGATTGAGGAGGCACTCGGATCGCAGGCAAACTATCCCGGGCGTTCCGCGTTCTACAACGTCAGGTGACATCCTCCATCCGAAAGTGAGACGCGGCCGCCGAAGACCTAACCAGCAGGTGACCATGCTTGGTCTCCCAACGCAACAAACGAGGGTGCTCCTATGAACACGGTCCACGAGATCCTTCAGTCGTTCATTCGCGTGCGTGGCGTACGGGCAGCGCTTGTTGCGGGCCTGGATGGGCTTGTCCTTGAGGCCGCCCATTCGAACGACGGGCCGCCGGTGGAAACCGACGCCATCGGTGCGGTCGCTGCGAGTGGACTGGTTCCGGCCAATGAGTTTGGCGAACAGACCGGCCATGGTGCGGTCCGTCAAGCCATTTTCGAATACGAAGATGGAGTGGTTGTCATCGAGATGATCGGCGAGAACGCAGTCCTCGTCGTTGTGACGTCAATCTCGGCGAACCTCGGTCTCCTCCGCCTCCAGGCGCGCAAGGCCCACCCGGACCTGGCATCGTCGTTGGCAGGTCTCTGAATGGGCCCGCCGGTCCAGCCTGAATCACCGGCCCGCCGCATCACGCCAACACCTGTTCGCGCGACGCGGGTGGGCCGGGCAAGGCGCCGTCCGACTTCAGACGGTCCGGGCTAGCTGATTTGCCCAGTGGACCAGCATCCGGACGGTATGGAAACTCTGGGAGTCGCCCAGAACTATCGTGCGGGTTCCGTTCACCATCGCATCGGTCGGGCGGATGAGTTCCGGCTCAGACCATCCGGTTGCCTCGACTGCTGTCTGGAATGGGCCGAGTACTGCCACCGTTCCGTCGCTTCGTCGCACCATTAGCCTGTGCTTGCGGTCAATGGTTTCCTTCCACTCAATAGGGGTGGCATCGGTAACAAGGTCACACTTGTACCCGGCAAGCCTTTCCACCAATCTCTGGGCGTGCATGGGGTGCGCATCGGGAAACGGGTTATTCGCGCTTCCCGGCACAACGACCGTGGGGCGCCGACCCCAACCGGCGAGGAAAAGTGCCACCTCGCCGGCGAGCGCTCCCGGGCCGCATATTGCGACCCTTCTGCCAATTCCGTACATCTGGTGAAGGTCTCTTCCCAGTACCGAACTTGCGGTCAGGACTGATCGTCCCACGGCCCACGCCATCTTTGGTCCGGGCAGGGGTCTGGCGTCCACCACCAAGTCAGCATCAGCTGGGGCTTCTTCACCAAGGCCACTTCCGAATTCGCGCAGTCGGTCCCCGAAATAAAGAAATGCGCGTCCAAATTCGGCATTACCGGGAATTGAGGACCTCAACCCGGTGACACCACCCAACGGCAACGTCCCCGGTATGACCGTCACGTCATGACCACGCGACGAGGCAACTCGTGCAAATTCGAGCCCCGGCAGGCCCGCACCGAGCACCGCAATCTTTAGTGGGCGCGGAGCTTGCTCGACCTGCCGTCCAGGGTCGTGGCCTCCATCACCATTAACGACGCATCCGATGGTGCCCGTGGCCGTGGCAACGTGACACCCCAGGCATCCGATGCACGGGACAATTTCATCGTCGACGCCGGCCTGCGCCTTCGCCACCCATGACGGATCTGCTACAAGTGCCCGACCGATAGCAACTGCGGTCGCATTGGTGTCGCGCAGGACTTCCTCTGCTCCGGTCGGCGACAGCAACCGCCCGGAGGCGATGATTGGTACGCGCAGGCGCTCATGGATTGCACCCGACGTGCGCGAAACGACTGGGCCTTCTCCAACGCCACAAGAAAGTGGCAGCGATGCGTCGTCCCATCGGTCGCCGCCGACTACTTCAAACGCCGCCACGCCGTCATCCTGCAACGTCATGGCAAGCCGGGTCGCTGCCTCGGCGGTGAGGCCACCCCATCGACGCTGGTCAATCGCAAACTTGACGATGACCGGGCAATTTGTCGCGGCAATTACTGCGCAAGCGAGTTCACGTGCAAGGCGGAAACGCCCGGTTTCTCCACGCCCGAAACGATCCGTCCGCCGGTTTGAACTGCGCCGGAGCGATCGGTGCACGGCGCCGTCATCGGAAAAGATCAGTTCGATAGCCTCGAACCCGGCCTCCTCGCACGCGATCGAGGCGACCGTCGCCGCCATGATCCACGATTTGATCTCGCCGAGGGTCGAGACAGCAACGTCCAATTCGGTTGGCAGCGCGAATGAGATCCCGGGAACAGCGCCGCTCAACTGGATCGCATCGGCCAGCGACCGAAGCGCATCACGGTCAGATCTTCCATCGATCACGAGGCGGGGATTGAACTCTCCCGGACCAGGAGCGATCTCAGGGCTGCGGTAATTGCGGATTACATGTGCAGGCTCGACCAAGACCAGTCCAACGCCCCCGACACCCCGTGCCCGATACCATTCGTTCATCGCGCTTGTGGCGTCACCGCCCGGACTTGCAAGGCCGGTTGGGATTGCCGGCATGACAACCCGGTTCCTCAGCGTGACAGTTCGACCGCGTCCAATGAGCGACCAGGGCTCGTGGAGCAGCCAACGGCCCGTAGTCTCAGTCGGGCCTCGACGAGCCGCATCACTGATCGCGCGCGTCACCTCTGCCATTCGTGCCAGACCAGGCATCGGCAACCCACCTGGGCCGGTCACTTCGAGAAATTCCCGAAGTGGCAGGCAGGAGTCACCAATCCGAGGCGCGCGATTTCATCGTGCATGGCGAAACTCTACGTCCTGCGGGCCCAAAGGGCATTCAGTTCACTGGCACAATCGCCGGCAGGCGCGCGTATCCTGATAACTGAGCGCCGCCCCTCGGTAGGCGGGACGAACTCAGCTCGAAACCACGGTTATGAATGGACATGCGGATGGCGTTTGATTCCGTGCTCCCAAGCGTTGTTGATGCCATCGGCTCGACCCCCCTCGTGGCACTTGATCGTTTGAGTGCCGGCCTGCCAGGGCGGGTCCTGGGAAAGCTGGAGTTTTACGGACCCGGAGGGAGCGTCAAGGACCGGGTCGCGAGGCAAGTTATCGACGATGCCGAGTCCTCCGGCGCGCTCAAGCCAGGCGGTACCGTCGTTGAACTGACCAGTGGAAACATGGGCACGGGTCTCGCGGTAGTCTGCGCGGTCCGTGGCTACCGGATGATCGCTGTGATGTCTGCCGGCAATTCGATCGAACGGCGACGAATGCTTGAGTCGTTAGGCGCCGAAGTGGCACTTGTGCCACAAACCCATGGATCCATTCCCGGGCAAGTTTCGGGGCCGGACCTCGAATTGGTAGAGATCCGGAAGCGTGAATTGGTAGCCAAACTCGGGGCATTCTGCCCGGACCAATTCAATAACCCGAGTGCGGTCCAGGCGCACGAACAGACAACCGGGCGGGAAATCCTCGCGCAGACCGGTGGACGGCTTGACGCGTTCGCGGCACTTGTCGGCGCCGGCGGAACCTTCATCGGAACGGCCCGGGCGCTAAAGCATGCGAACCCTGCCATCAAGTGCTACCCCGTGGAACCTGCGACGGCGCGGTTCCTAGCGCTGGGTGCGGATGGTGTGACAGACCCGCGCCACAAGCTGCAGGGCACGGGGTATGTTCTCTTCCCACCGCTTTGGCAACCCGAGCTTGCAGACGGCTTCCTCGCGGTGAACGATGCGGAGGCAGTGGAAATGGCGCGACTGCTTGCGACGCGTGAGGGAATCTTCGCCGGTTTCTCGGCCGGGGCCAATGTCGCCGCCGCCCTCCAGATCGCACGCATCTGCGAAGAGGGTTCCGTCATCGTGACGATCATTTGCGACACCGGGCTTAAGTACCTCAGCACGGACCTGTGGCCCGCGTGACCTCCGTCCTTGGGTGCGTGGACTGTGGCGACCGGTGGCGTTGAAATCGGCCTTAGGGTGGTAGCCTTCACCAGATGACATCCGGTTCGGCTAGGCGTCCTGATCGCTCAGGCGCCGTTCCGCGTGGCGCTGAACCGGGTTTTGCGCGCGGGATGGAGATGCGCGAACGCATTCCCGCCCACCTCAGGGATATTGAGGCAATCCTCGGGGAAGCGACTACCGGAACCGTTCTGCGCGCCACTAGCGGCTACTTCGATGTAATGCCGCATGACCACGACCTTGCACCGGCACCGATGTACCGGTGTCGGGTTCGGGACCGGATGCGGAAGAACTTCGTCTTCTCCGAGAGCCATGCGCACGCGCAGCGGGTCGATGATGTCCAACGGCGCGAAGTTGTCGAACCCGTTGTTGCCGGGGACCGCGTGCGTTTTCGACCATCCCACGGCTCGGGAGTTCAGGTGCCGGAGGGTGTGATTGACGAAGTCCTGCCCCGGACGCGTGCGTTGACCAGGCAAGCCGTGACCGACGGCAAAGTTCCGGTCGGGCAGACCCTCGTCGCAAACCTCGACCAGGTCGTTGTCGTGGCGTCGGCGGCGCATCCGCTTCCACGATGGGGATTTGTCGACCGTTTGCTTGCCTCGTGTGCTGCTTCCGGGTTTGAGGCTCGGGTATGCCTCAACAAGGTCGACTTCGGGATTGATGCCGACATGGTCACGGAACTCGGGTGGTATGCACGGGCTGGGTACGGTATCCACCTCACCAGTGCTACCACCATGGAAGGCATTGACGAACTGCGCGATGCCGTTGCAGGGCGAACGACCGCGTTCACCGGACCATCGGGCGTCGGCAAGAGCACCCTACTCAACGCAATTGAACCCGGACTTGCCTTGAAAGTAGGCGAAATTAGCCGTTCGACGAACAAGGGCAAGCACACCACCCGTTTCGCGCAGCTCTTTCCACTAGCGAGCGGGGGCTTTCTCGCCGACACCCCCGGCCTACGTCAATTGGCACTCTGGGACGTTTCCGATAGTGACATTGACCAACTTTTCCCAGAGTTCGCTGCATTCATCGGGAAGTGCCGGTACGGAAATTGCTCACACGTCACCGACGATGGGTGTGCAATTCGCGCGGCTGTTGAACTCGGTGAGCTAAGCCAGCGACGATACTTCAGTTATGTGAAGTTGTTCACCGACGGCTAGCCTGAACGGCGGGTTCCCGGGTGTTGCCTGACCCGCTTGCAATCGTTGTACTTGGGACGCCCTGACACTCTGTCCAGACGGGCGAAGCCGGGGAGTGCACGAAGATCAGCACCGTCGAAAGCAAACCCACCCCACGGCCAGGCAGCAATCATTCTCAGATTTCCCCTGATTGCGGTGACACGTCCCAGACCCGGATACGGGTCGCTGTCATTTTCGGTGGTCAAAGTGCCGAGCATGAGGTCAGTCTCATGTCGGCGGCAAGTGTGCTGCAGGCCATTGATCGTTCGCGCTTTGACGTTGTGCCATTGGCCATCTCAAAAGCGGGAAGGTGGTTGACCGAAACCCAATCAGCCTCCCTCCTGGAATCGGCACCGGCAGTCACCAGTTCCGACGACGCGGTGGATCACCCTGATCGTCAAGAGCTTCCGATCCTTTCACCCGGATCAGGCTTGGTTGGCTTCGACGGGCCTCCGGCACAGATGCGAGGCGTAGATGTCGTCTTCCCGGTTCTTCACGGACCGTTCGGTGAGGATGGCACGGTCCAGGGATTGCTTGAGTTGTCGGGGATTGCCTACGTGGGGTCGGGGGTTCTCGGTTCCGCACTTGGCATGGACAAGGTAAAGATGAAGGAAGTCCTTGCCTTTCACGGGCTGCCGGTTGTGGAATGGCGGAGCTTTCGGAGATGGCAATGGCGTGACGACCGAGACCGTGTCGTCTCAGAAAGCGCATCATTCGGCTATCCATGTTTCGTCAAACCCGCCAACCTGGGATCAAGTATTGGCGTTAGCAAGGCCCATGACCGCGACGAACTTGTCACGGCCCTTGCCGAAGCATTTCGACACGATGAGAAGGTAATCGTCGAGCCCGCAATCGATGCGCGCGAAATCGAAGTAAGTGTTATCGGAAACCATCATCCCCGGGCGAGTATTGCGGGCGAGATTGTCCCAAGCAACGAGTTCTATGACTACGCCGCAAAGTACCTGGACGGCAAGAGCGAACTGCACATTCCGGCCACTCTCACCGCGACCGACGCTGCGGAAGTCCGTGATCTCGCGGTACGAGCATTCACCGCACTGGAATGCGCGGGTCTTGCACGCGCCGACTTCTTCCTCGACCGCCAGACTGGAAAGTGGTTCGTGAACGAACTCAACACCATGCCCGGGTTCACTTCCATAAGCATGTACCCGAAACTTTGGGAGGCATCCGGCCTCTCGTACCGGGAATTGATCTCTGAACTCATCGACCTCGCGATGTCGAGATGGGAAGAGCGCCACAGTTCGTTCGACTGACACTCATGAAGGCATCGAGATATCGACAACTTGCGCCGTCACGAGACCAGCGGGCACTCCCGTCGAACGATGGATCAAGGTCACTTCGCACACCTGAACCGGGACGATCGCAGTGGCGGCGTGATACCATTCCGGTCAGATCACAAATTCCGTGTTGACGATCCAAGCGGGCCACTAGCTCATCTGGGAGAGCGCCACAATGGCATTGTGGAGGTGCGGGGTTCGAGTCCCCGGTGGTCCACCAGGGTGCTATACCAGCCTCCCGGCAGCACTTTAGAAGCCGCCAGTCAAGGACACCGCACCATGGAACGTCAGACGTACTCTGATCCGCTTGGTGGAACCATTGCTATCGCAATCGTGTTGATTGCGACGGTGTGCATCGTGTTCGTGTGGTTCTCGGCAACAGGCACGCCAATGCTGCCAGACATGCCGTTCCTGCACTTTTAGGCAAGTTTCCGTTTAACCGTCCAGCGGAAGCCAATTGAGTGATCTTGGACAGTCGGTGACTACTGGGTGGTCACGGGCTGTCAGTTTTGAAACTACAGTTGGGGCATGCGGTGACGGCTGCCAAAGTAGGCCTTGCGGCACTCGACGATCAGTGCGAGTGCCTCGTCACGGCCTTGCCAACCACCGACTTGCACGGACTTGTCTTCCAACATCTTGTACGTTGCAAAGAACACCTCGATTTCCCGCAACCAGTGCGGAGCGAGGTCTGCAAGCGTCCGAACTCCAGCAAATCGGGGATCCTGCGCCGGCACCGCAAGGACCTTCTGGTCCTCGCCCTTTTCATCTCGCATGTCCAAGTAGCCAAGGACCCGGGCACGTACGAAGCA
Organism: Chloroflexota bacterium; assembly: GCA_009693165.1. GTDB lineage: Bacteria > Chloroflexota > UBA11872 > UBA12225 > UBA12225 > UBA12225. The sequence continues at coordinate 2,949 of SHXX01000023.1, read as the reverse complement.
ACCGGGAAATGTTCCCTCCTGGACGATCACCAAGACGTCGAGATGGTCTCCATCAGGAGCATGCGTCTCAGGTATGAAACCGTAGTCCGCGGGATAGTGAACTGAAGAATGCAGGGTTCGATCCAGTTTCAACCTTCCAAGGCCGGCATCGTACTCGTACTTGTTTCGGCTGCCTTGAGGGATTTCCACGTAGACCCAGACACATGCATCGTCATCCGGGTTCAATTCGGCTTCGGCTCGCGCGCTGTTCTGCAAGACTTGTAGACGGGTGATCTCGGGGTTGCTCATTGGGTCCTTCTCAAGGGCTACTCAAAATGGAACGGGTGACTTGCAAAACCTGACACACAGGTGCCGTGACCACGGGTGAAGTTGGGCAGGCACCTTCGTGATGATCAGCGTTCAGTGGTCCTCACGCAACGGCATTCTGCTGAACCGCAACGGCGCAAGCCAGCGGGCGCAAGCAATCGGCAATCGCGACACTGTCGGATTCAGATCGGTTCCGTCGTCCTCGATGCACCAGATTGCCGAGATGACCGCGCCGACCACTCCCCAGTCCCTTATCCGGAGCGGATCCAGGTCAGCAACAGACGCAATCGCCTCAACCCTGCGGTGCATGGTTCTGGAATGGTCATCGTCGTGCGCGAATACCGATCCAGGGTTCCTAAGAAATGATGCGACTTCGCAGGCCGGTTCCCCAACGACCCCCTTCGGATCGATCACGATCCAAGTATCTTGATCATGTGACGACTTGAGGATGTTGTGGTGATGCAGATCGCCGTGCAACATGATCCGATCGCCAATGGCTCCCGATGACAGGAGGCGGCCGAAGCGACGTTCCGCATCGTGAATGACATCAGCGGGAAGTGGGCCGGAACCGCGTCCCGCGAGCTGCCGGTATCCATCAAATGCTTGTGCCCAGTCACCCTCAACTGAACCAATCGAAATCGCTCCTCCAGCCGGTGTCTCGGGTTTCAAACCAAGGGCTACCAGAGAGCGAACTGCTGCCCCCCCATTTCTGGTAGCAGCGATGTCATCCACGGTTGCAAGTTCGGCCAACTCGAATCCCGGTTCCACTCTCTCGAGTAAAAGCGCGCCCAGCGCATGATCCCAGGCAACCAACCGCACGACGCCTCGACCCGCATACAGGCGCAGAGCGCGAACTTCGCCAACGAGTTCATCGCGTGGCACGCCAAGCTTCAAAACGACGGGAGATGCATCGGCCCGCCTCGCGCGAATCACGTACTGGAAACTCAAATCCTCGAACGGCGCCTCAAGTGTGAGGTCCCAAACCCGAACGCAGCGGGCAATCGTTTCCGGAAGAAGACTGAGCCAACGTCGTCCCGCATCACCAAACGCCCGGGAAATGCGGTCCGCAAATTCATGGGACACACCCGGCGGAGTTGGCACGGAGTTGATCCCAACCACAGCTTCGAGGATACGGTTCAATCGCTTTCCCCCAGTTCCTGGGGCACCCGAAGGGCGGTACCCTTCCGGAAGTCTGGAACAAGGTGGCCGATTTGGAACGCAAACAGACGGAGGAGTTCAACCATGAAGATCACGAAAATCGAGCGCTTGCACGCGGACGGAGCGTGGCGGACGCTCGATTTCCTAAAAATCTCTACCGACCAGGGCATTGTTGGATGGAGTGAGTTCAACGAATCGTTCGGTGGGGCCGGCGTGTCCGCACTCATCGACAATCTCGCACCCGTCCTAATCGGCAAGGACCCACGCAACTACGAAGCTCACGTTGCCCTTCTGTATGCGTTGCGCCGGCAGGCATCTGGAGGAGCAGTCCAGCAGGCAATCGGAGCGATTGAAAATGCCTTGCTTGACGTGAAGGCCCGTGCGCTTGGCATTCCTGTTTACGAGATGCTGGGCGGACCAGTCCGCGACCGGATTCGCCTGTACTGGTCACACTGTGCGTCGTACCGGGTGTCGCATTGGAAGTCGATGGGAATTCCTCCAGTCAGAACCCTGGACGATGTCTTCGCCGCGGGAAAGGAAGTTGTTGCACGTGGATACACGGCGCTCAAGACCAACGTCCTGCTCCTGGGAGACGATGATCCGCGTGGTCATATCCCCGGTTTTGCCCGTGGCGATAGCTTTCCTGAGTTGAACCCGGAGCGGTACGCAGTAAGTGCCATCAAGGACCAACTCGCTGCTTTCAGGCAGGCGGTGGGACCGACGATTGACATCATGGTCGATTTGAATTTCAACTACAAGACCGAGGGCTACATCCAGATGGCCCGGGCCATGGAGCCGTTCAACCTGTTCTGGGTGGAAATCGATTCCCGTGACCCCAAGGCTCTTCATTACATCCGAAGCCAGATCTCAATTCCACTCGCCTCCTGCGAGTGCCTTTTTGGCCGGAAGGATTACCGGGTGTACTTCGAAAACCAGTCGATGGACGTGGCGATCATTGATACGCCGTGGAATGGAGTGGCCGAGTCACTGAAGATTGCCAACATGGCCGACACCTATGAGACCAATGTGGCGCCTCACAACTTCTACAGTCATCTCGCGACAATGCAGAGTGCGCACTTTGCAGCTGTGGCACCGAACTTGCGGATCATGGAGTTCGATCCGGACATGGTTCCGTGGCAAGATGACCTTGTGACGATCGTGCCAGACATCCGTGACGGGCACATGTACTTGCCGACCGGCCCTGGTTGGGGGACGGAAATAAACGAGGAAGCTATCCGCGCGCATCCGGCTAAGCGGTAGCGCCTCGAACATATGGCAGACCCCCGACATTCGCGCGTCGGTGTCGGGGGCGCTGGCGAACCTACAACTCACCTCGCTAGCTGTTGTCTCTCACAAGGTTGTTGACAGGGAAGCGAGGCGGACGAGGGGGGTGAGGCCGTTGATGCCAAGGTGCGGTCGGTCGTGGTTGGAGTATTCCACGAAGGCGTCCAGTGCAAGTTGGCGCTCGTCCTCGCTGGCCAGCGG
>SHXX01000022.1 GCA_009693165.1 Chloroflexota bacterium | reverse complement strand
ACCGCCATGCCTGCCGCGTCATCGGAGGCGCGGTTGATCCGGAGGCCAGACGAAAGGTGTTCGGCCTGCTTGGCGTAGCTGTCCTGGCTGGCGGCCAGGCCACGCTGTGCCGAGGATGCGGCGAGGTTGTAGTTGATGCGTAGAGCCATTGCCGTGCGATCTCCCTATCGTGAAGAAAACATCCGTGTCCGGGTCGCGGCGCATCCACGCCGCGCCAAGGGAAAGCAGCAACGCGGTGACCGAAACCAGCCTCGCCGGCGAATGACACTCGTCCGGGAAGACGTCGCTACCGCGTAACCGCACGTGACCCAGCAATGGCCACCAAAAGGCACGGTGCACGACGCCATTCAACCCGGAACGTGCGCAGGACGCAACGGTCAGACAGCCGTAGCAACCCCCGAGCCTGACGACCGTCAACCGGTGATCCGTGTGTGTTGGCAGACCCACACGGCCGTGATGGTCAACAGAACCTCGCGCTTCCCTTGCCACTAGTATCGACAGAATATTTCCGGAATGGAGTTAACACGCGCGAAATTGTCCCTACAAGGGCGCCGAACGACAAGGACTCTCCTGAAGCGGTCCTCTTGCTTCAGGAGAGTCCTACATTGCGACACGCCGCCGACGCCTACGGCCCGGGAAGGCCGGTCACTCCCGGCGGACCCGTGGTTGACGCAGCCAGGACGGCACCCACCGGTTCATGGGTCTCGCCATCCTCGCCGGCACCGAGACCGGCACGACGTTTTCGCATGTAATCACGCATGTACGCCCGCCGCCGATCCTGTCCCTCACCGTCCCCTGCCCGAGGCGCGGTTCGCTTGGGATCCCATTCAAGCAAGGCGGTGGCAAGGTCCTGTGACTCAACCACGTACACGCCCTGCTTGACCATCGCGGCCAAACGACGGATGCGGGCCTCGCGTTCTGCCGGGGTCTCGGGGTACCGCCCCCAAAAAACTGTGGTAACCATTGCCTTACCGTGACTATCGGAGGGCCAACAAATCTCCACAGGGGTGCCAGGGTAGTTGGGGCAGATCTGGGCAAGAACCGGCTTACAAGGGGGTCTGGGACGCCCCTTATCATCTGGAGACCATGGAAACCACGTCGCGGCCCACCGTCGGCCGCACCGAACCATCGCCGACACCGCAGGTCTGGGCGCAAGCAGCGGCACGGGCGGCCAGCCTGCTGGTGCTCGATGACCTGGCCTCACGCACACCGCTCGTCCATCTGATTGACATCCTCACGTGTCTGGCAAGTCCCGATCCGGGGACCCGGGCGGCCGCCGCCACACCCTACGGGCGTCTCTTCCGCGACCTTGCCAGTGCCGGCCACGACCTCGGCGATGCCTTCACCTCCGCGATCGCCACCAGCGAGACGCTGATCGCGCGCCAACTCCGGGGATCCAGCCTCGCACTGCCCGACGCGATCACGGCAGCGGCCATCCACGATCTGGAGGTGACCGCCATGCTGACCGCCCTGGGGGCCACGATCCCGGATGCGATCACCGCAGCCCTTGGGATGGAGCCCGCACACGGAGGCCTGCCACCGCTCCCAGAGAGCCGGGTCCAAACGGAAGGTTCCGGAGGACCTGCCGGATACCCGCCGATGCCGACGCCGTACCTTCGTGACCTCGCCGGGAACGCGGGCGTCGAACGTCTGGTCACCCATTACGCCACGCATGGCAGCGGGCACTTCGCGAGGGCGAGGGCATTCGTGTGGCGAGGCGTGACCGGAAACGATCACCTTTCCGGGTTGGACCCCGTCATGGTTCACGACCCAGTCCGTGCCCACGACCTCGTCGGGACGGTCGATGCCCGCGCCCTCCTGCGTCGCAACACCGCCAACCTCCTGCGAGGACGCCCCGCAAACAATGTCCTCCTCTACGGGGATCGCGGGACCGGAAAGTCCTCCAGCGTGAAATCACTCCTCCAGGAACCCGACACGGCTGCCTGGGGAGAGGATCCCGACGCCGGACCGGTGCCGTGGGGACTGCTTCGCCTGATCGATGTACCGAAATCGCGCCTTGGCGACTTTCCCACCCTGATCACGTGCCTGCGGGACCGTCCGGAACGGTTCATCCTGTTTGTCGATGACCTGTCATTCGAGGATGGTGAGACGCAGTACAAGGACCTGAAGGCGGTGCTCGATGGCGGCGTGATCGCGCACCCGGAAAACGTGGTGGTCTATGCGACGTCGAACCGGCGTCACCTGATCCGGGAACAGTTCAGCGACCGCCCTGATCCCCTGAACACCGACGTGCATGGACAGGACACGGTGCAGGAAAAGCTGTCGTTCGCCGACCGGTTCGGACTGACCCTGACGTTCCTGTCACCGAACCAGGAGGACTACCTGGCCATCGCGACCCACCTGGCGCAATTGCGTGGCCTGCCCATCGCACTTCCCGATCTACGGCGTCGGGCGATTGCGTGGGCCGCGTGGCACAACGGGCGGTCGGGACGCACGGCGAGGCAGTTCATCGACGACCTCACCGCCGAACTCGGTTAGTCGCATTAAAAGATCTATACATCAGCTTGCCCATGTGATGAGGGCGGGTTCGAGGGCATTCGCCAGCTCAGGATGGGCAGGCAGGATGCGAATGCTATATCCGTGTAATCCACTTGTCTGACAAGAAATGGTCCCGGCGAACATCGTGACGCCGTCACCACCCGGGCCATCCTGACAGACCATTGGCGACGGGTTCCCCTGACTGATCTGCCCGGTGGGATCGATTGGTCCGTCATAGAGTTGAACGACGACGTCGTTTGGTGAAAGCCGTCCAAGCCGGACACGTGCACGCACCGGCACGGACATCCCCACCGCAAGGCTTGCGGGCGGCGGTTCCATGCGCTCGATGCGGAGATCGCCCCAGCACTCCCGAACCCGGCGTTTCCACATGGCGAGGTCGCGGGCACCACGGGCACCGTCGGTGAGAAGGCGACCGTACCGTTCAGCGGCCTTGAGGTAGAAGTGATCGGTGTAGTCGTACACCATCCGGTTGGTGTTGAAGACGACTCCGAGCTCGCGCATCGACGCCTTCATCATCGAGATCCACCGGCGTGGCAAGCCATCGGCACCACGGTCATAGAAGGCGGGAATGACCTCCTGCTCAAGCACGTCGTAGACCGACCGGACCTCGACCTCATCCTGGTAGGCGTCATCCTGGTAGGCCTCGCGACCACCGACCGCAAACCCGAGACCCGGGCGGTATGCCTCATCCCACCATCCGTCGAGGACACTCAGGTGGAGGACACCATTGAGAGCAGCCTTCATCCCGCTCGTGCCACTCGCCTCTTGGGGACGGCGGGGAAGGTTCAGCCAGACGTCGCAGCCACTGACGAGATACCGGGCAACGTTGATGTCGTAGTTCTCGATGAAGACGATCCGGTGGCGAAGATCATCGCGTCGTGCAAGCCGGATGATCTCGCGGATGAGCTCCTTGCCACCGTTGTCCTCGGGATGGGCCTTTCCGGCGAAGAGGAACTGGACAGGGCGGTCACGGTTGTTCACGAGACGCAGCAGGCGTTCGACATCCCGGAGGAGCAGAGTCGCGCGCTTGTAGGTCGCGAAGCGTCGCGCAAACCCGACCGTCAGTGCACTGGGGTCGAGAACCTCGGAGGCGCGTTCCACCTCGGCCGAGGAAACACCGCGCAGTTCCAGTTGCGACCGCAGGCGTGTCCGGGCAAAGCTGACCAGACGTTCGCGCCGCCGTTCGTGGGTACGCCACAGTTCCTCGCCCGGGATGTCATTCACGCGCGCCCAGACGGCACGGTCGTCGTCATCCCGGTTCATGCTCGCGTCAAGCCACCGCGGACCCAGGTAGCGGTCATACAACCCGCGCATGTCGGCCGAGATCCACGACAGCGGGTGTACACCGTTGGTGATCGATCCGATGGGAACCTCGTCGACCGGCGCCTCAGGCCACAGGCGAGACCACATGCGGCGGCTCACATCGCCGTGCAACCGCGAGACGCCGTTCGTCGCGCCGGCAAGGCGGATGGCAAGGATTGCCATGCTGAACTGTTCGCCATTGTTGCCGGGGTTCTCGCGACCAAGCGCGAGAAACTGTTCACGGGTTACCCCAAGGCGTCCGTACCACGACCCGAAATACTGGTCGACGAGTTCAGGGGCGAACTTGTCGATGCCTGCCGGGACCGGGGTGTGGGTCGTGAAGACCCCACCCGCCGCCGCAACCTCGCGTGCCTCGTCGAAGTTGAGGTGGTGTTCCTCCATCAGGCGCCGCACGCGTTCGATGCCAAGGAAGGCCGCGTGCCCTTCGTTCATGTGATAGACCTGCGGTCGGAACCCGAGGGTCTCCAGGGCACGCATTCCACCCACGCCCAGGAGGATCTCCTGACGGATCCGGATGTCGCGGTCGCCGCTATACAAACGGAGGGAAGAGACGCGATCACGCTCCTCGGTCTCGGGAACGTTCGAATCCAGGAGCAGCAGCGAGACCCGGCCAACCTGGACCCGCCAGACCTGGGCGGTCAGCACGCGTCCGGGGAAATCCACCGTGATCTTGACCGGCGATCCGTCCGGACGACGCTCAAGCGTCATGGGCAAGTTGTAGAAGTCGTTGTCGGGATAGAGTTCGCCCTGCCACCCGTCGGCATTGAGGCATTGGCGGAAGTACCCCTCCTGATACGCCAGACCGACGGCGACGAGGGGAACACCCAGATCGGACGCCGACTTCAAGTGGTCACCAGCGAGAAGACCGAGGCCACCAGAGTAGATGGCCATGCACTCCGTCAGGCCGAACTCCATCGAGAAGTAGGCCAGCTGCAGCGGGTTGCCCGGATGGGACTTGGAAAACCATGGGCGGCTCGCGTGCAGGTTGTGTGACGCACCATCGACCGGCAGTGACACCGGTTTCCCCATGTAGGCATCGAGCGACTCACAGACGCGTCCGTACTGCGCCACAAACCCGTCATCAGCGACGGCCTCATCAAGTTGGTCCTGCCCGATGGATCCAAGCATGAGACAGGGATTGTGACCGGTTGCCTCCCAGAGGGACGGGTCAAGTCGACGGAACAGGTCAAGCGCGTCGCGATCCCATGTCCACCGCACGTTCATCGCGATGTCGACGAGACGGGAAAGCGCGGGGGGGACCGACGGGGTCACCGTGAAGGTCTGGATTGGTCGGACCGTCATCGTGGCTTCAGCCTTTCTCGTGCCATTCAACCGGGCGCCTCACCAACGCCGATGGACCACCGACGCCACAATCATGAAGCACGTTCGGCACAGCCGGCGGCGATGGCCGTGCCAATGCCGAGGCCAAGGACTACCTATCCCAAGAACGTCGCGTGGCGACGCGGGCCACCAGTGACCACCAACTGACTGGATCCGTGCCGGAACTACGGCAACCACCAACGGACTCGGGTCATGCCCCGGGCCGCACCCGGGCCGCGAGCGAAATGCCCGCGTTCTGCGCGAAGGTGCGCAGGAGGCTCGTGAAAAGAGCCCCGCGGGAACGGCGGATTGTCTCTGGTGCCTGCTCGGCCGCCAATCCAAGCGCCCGCTGCCAGACATCCATGTGGTCGGGATACAGTCGACGTAACGCCGTGACATAGAACCCACGGCTGTGCCGGTCGCCCAGCAGCTGTTCCGCCCGCTCGAGAAATGGTACGAAGTCCGGGTGGTTTTCCGAAACCGCTCGGGATGGCACCGGCGAGGTACCTGACAGAAGGGAACCGTCACCGGAAAGGTTCGGTACACGCGCTTTACCAAACCCAGTTGCTGACCCTGGCGATACGGTTCCGGCGCCTGAATGTGTTGGTGCCACGGCGCGTCCAGAGGCTGACCGGGCCACATGGGCATCGATTGGGCGGGACAGTGCCGCCAACGCACTGCGTGCATCATGATGTCCAGATTGATAGATAATCTCAGCAATTGATCTCGGGCCCTGGCGGTCGGTCGTCTCCAAACGTTTCGTAAGAATCGTTCCCTGAACGTTTTCCGGTTCCAGAATGAACCCACGGGGAGTCGTTTCAGGTTGAACCAAAGGTGACCCGGTATCCACGACCTTCATTCCATGTTGGAACGTAGGTCCGGACCCTGCCTGGCCCGCCGGAATCCTGCTTTCCACGACCAACGTTTCACGATGAACGCCAGGTGCCACCGCGGACTTGACGTCACCCGGATTCACCGAGAGGTCGTTGCCCACTCCGAGGATCTCGCGGATCTGGAGTTCATCCTCGATGGTCAGGGGATCCTCCATCAGGACGTGGTAGGTGCTGATCGTCCGCCGGCGCTTTCCCATGGCCTTGTCATAGACGTAGTTGTGTTCGACCCAGACGAACTGGCGCACGTCCTCCCGTTGGAGCAGACGCCACAGCGTGACGCGAGAGAAGCCGCATGCGCTTGCCAGTTCGGTGGCACCCACCGTGCAGTCGCGGCCGACGCCGTCGGTGCCGGCATCGGTGTTCGGTGAACCCAATGAGCGGTTGCACCGGTCACGCACCTCCATGACTAGGACCGTGGCATCAGGGCCGAGACGGGGCTTCCACCGCTCCCAGAAATAGCGGGATTCGGTGACTCGCAGGTGCGGGCGCAGGATGGAATCCCTGACGTGCCGGTATGCCGGCGAGAGTGACAGGCGCTGCGGGCGCATCTGGACGGACGCCCCGATGCCGGCCTGATCGCTCTCGCCGCTGCCGGACCCCGCGACACCTGCATCAGGGGTTGATGGTCGGCGTGCCATCAACGTGGCCCTCGGTCACCGGACCCCGGTGGGGTGGTCGGCGATGGGCGTGCGCGTTTGGCTGCCGGTCCCGGGGCGGGGGCTTCGCGGCCCTTGCCCCAATGGGCGATGACAGTATCGATGGTGGTTCGGAGTGAGGCGCGCGCGGTTTCTTCGAGCGATTTGTCGGTCAGGATCCGGGCCAGGGCAAGGAGCGTCGGATCATCCAATCCGAGGGTGACCAGGGCGCGGATCGGGTGCCCGCCGGCGCTGAGCAACGCATCCGTATCCGGTGCGCCGAGTTTCAGGGCGTCGGCAATCAGCAGGACCGCATCGGCGCCAGGTGCACCGCGTTCGCCCGCCTCGATTCGGTTGATGTAACTGCGATCAAGGCCAACCCGCTGCGCCAACTGACCCTGGCTGAGGTCGAGTTGCTGGCGTAGCGCCCGCAGCAGTTCGCCAAAGTTCGCACTGCGGGCGCGATCGCCCGCGGTCGCCCGTGTTGTCATAAGTGGCCGCCCGTCAAAGGCAGTTGCCGGGGAAGTTGTGCCAGTCAGTCTACAGCGCCTGTGCCAGCAAGACAATAACCCGCCCCCTTGCTGTGCCAACTTGGCAACACCCGGTGCCAGGGGTGTGCCAATGTGGCACCATCGTCAGCATGTTTCGTTTACTGGTCAGACGCAACGCGATGGCCGGCATCCCGTGGGGATTTGCGGTGTCTGCGCCGGCCTGCAGCGTGGAAAGAACGGGTGGCCGCAGACGTGCGATTGGGGTCTCCGGGAGTGCCGCACATGGCCCGTTCGTGCCGCCGGCAGAACGCGTTGGTGCCCGGCGTGGAGTGCCGGGCACCCGTGACCGTGCGTGGGAACCGGGTGTCAGTCGTCCGAACGCTGGACGACGGCATCGCTGCGTGAAAAGACTTCGGGTCGCAGACGTACCCCGAGGCCGGGCCCTTCGGGCGGGTAGACGAAACCGTTCTCGATGCGGGGCAATCCCTCAACCACGTCGGCATACCAACCGTGGATATATGCGCGAACGATCTCCTGGACGTAGCAATTGGTGATTGCGAAGTCGAGATGGACACTGGCCGCGAAGTTCACCGGCCCGGTGCAATCATGCGGGGCGACCGGCAGGCTGTACGCCTCGGCCATCGCGGCGATCTTCTTCGCCTCGGTCAGGCCACCCACCCAACCCACGTCGAACATCGCGATCGAGACGGCCCGCTTCTCGAAGAGTTCGCGGAAGGCGAAACGGGTGGCGAGGGTTTCGCTGGCGGTTACCGGGATGTGCGTGCTGGCGCGGAAGGTTGCCAGGGCGTCCAGGCTGTCCATCCGGATCGGATCTTCGAACCAGAGGGGATCGAACGGTTCCACGGCCTTGGCAATCCGGATGGCACTCGGCAGGTTCCACACCGAGTGCATCTCCAGGGCGATATCCATCGCGTTCCCCACGGCATCGCGGATCTGCCTGAACGGACGCAGTCCGGTCTCGATCTGCCTGGCATCGATCCATTGTCCGCCGGTCTCCGGGCCGAACTGGTCGAATGGCCAGATCTTCATCGTCGAGATGCCTTGGGACAGGAGATCCTTCGCGAGGGCGCCGGCATCGGTCTTCCAGGCATCGAGGTCCTCGTACGGACCGGTCCGTGCCCCATCGGTGAAGGTGGCGTCGGTGTCACGTGGCCGGACACCGCCGTAGCGGTAGCCGGCGCAGGTGTTGTAGACCCGGACGCGGTCGGCGGTGGGACCGCCGAGTAGGCGATAGACCGGCACGCGATGCACCTGACCCATGATGTCCCAGAGGGCCATGTCGATGGCGGACAGCCCACGGATCTCGGCACCGGTCAGGGCGCCGGTCGCGGCGGTCTGGTAGAGGGTCTTCCAGTGCTTCTCGATCGCGCCGGGATCCTGGCCCAGGAGGGCCGGCGCCGCGACCGAGTGGATGTAGGCGGTGATCGTTTCCGTCAGGCGCCAGGTGTCGCCCAGTCCGATGAGGCCCGTGTCCGTATGAACGCGAACGAAGAGGTTGTGCGGGTGTTCGCCGAAGCGAACCGTCTCGATGGCAGTGATTTTCATGGTGCGGCCAGTGTACGCCGGTATCCCGGCGTTGGTCGGGCATGGCCACCAGGTGCCCGACCAGGCCGGTGTGCGAGGTGCGTCAGGCGTCGGCGACACTCCCGTCGGCAAAGGTGAACTGCGACCGGACATCCGGGTTGTAGGGGTGCCGGGCGCACTCGGCCTCGTCAAGTTCCACCCCCAGGCCGGGTGCCTGTGGCAGGAGGGCGTACCCGCCTTCAACGACGCAACTGGTCCTGACGACTTCGTACCGCCACGGGCTGCCAAGCGGGTGTTCCTGGATCGTGCAATTGGGTGTGCCGGCATCAACGTGGAAGTTCGCGGCGGTCAGGATCTCGCTGCTGGCGCCGTGGAGGGCGACCTCCAGGAACTTGACCTCGGCCATGGCCGCGATCTTCTTGGTCTCCAGGATGCCACCGGCATGCGAGACATCCGGCTGGATGTAGGCCACGGCCCGCTGCTGGATCAGGTCGTTGAAGCCCCACTTGGTGAAGAGGCGTTCGCCGGTGGCGAGTGGAACGGGTGACCGTTCGGCGATCCACGCAAGCGTGGCCAGGTCCTCGGGCTGGCACGGTTCCTCGATCCACATCGGGTGCGCGTCGGCGACCTGCCTCGCGAAGTCGACCGCCATGACCGGTGTGAAGAGACCGTGGGCATCGATCAGGATGTCCACGTCGTCGCCCACGGCTTCACGGAGGCGCTTGATCCCCGCAGCGCCACGACGCACATCACGGCGTGGGTCAACCACGCCATCCGTGACCTCGAACGGTCCCATCTTGACCGCGGTATATCCACTCTTGACAAGTTGGACCAACTTGGCGAGGCCGGCGTCGGAGTGTGGTGATCCGTGCGTGTAGAGGCGAATACGGTCCCGGGCAGCACCGCCGAGGAGTTGCCAGACGGGAACCCCGAGCATCTTGCCCTTGATGTCCCAGAGGGCCATTTCGATGGCCGAGATGGCCGAATTCAACACTGGACCGCCACGCCAACGCGGGTACCGGTACATCGCCTGCCAGAGCCATTCGATGTTGCGGGGATCGCGACCGTTGAGGAACCGTTCGTGTTCGCCGATGGCGGCGGCGATCGTCTCGGCCTTGCTGGTGACCGTTCCCTCGCCAAGGCCGGTGAGACCGTCCTGGTTGGTGTAGACCTTGACGAAGACCCAGTTCCCGCCGTTCGGGCTCGCTGCCACGATGAAGGTTTTCAGACCCGTGATCTGGATGTCCATGGTTTCCCTTTCATGCGCACGGTAGCGCCCAAAGGCACGCGGCGGTGGACTTGCATTCCGGAAGGCGCCCGCTTGACGGTACCCGCCATGCCCGCCCCCGTGACGGACACCCTGTCAGCTTCAGGATCGGCCGACCCGTTCCACACCTGTTCACATTCGTTGATCCATTGTTTGACAGGTTGGGTACGAACCCAAGTCCGGGTGTCGCCTCGGGCGGTCAACGCGGGTTGAGGCGGCACCGTGGCCGCCGGGACCGACTGCCGTCTCCGCGTCGTCCGGATTGGCCGGCACGGGGGCGCCATCCGGCGAATGAGGAACCCTGTTCACGGTTTGGGCAGACAGGGGGCAATCAGGGGCGATGCCGGCGTGGTGACGGTTCACTGTTACCCTTTCGGGAACATCACTATGGTTGAAACAACATCCACCGGCACGCAAACCGTTCGCCATGACCTGCGAAACATCGCCGTCATCGCCCACGTCGACCACGGCAAGACGACCCTCGTCGACGGATTGCTGAAGCAAAGCATGGTCTTTCGGGATGCCGAATTGGCTGGCACCCTCATCATGGACTCCAATGAACTTGAGCGTGAGCGCGGGATCACCGTGTTTGCCAAGAACGCGGCAATCCGGTTCGGCGACATCAAGATCAACCTGATCGACACCCCCGGCCATGCCGATTTCTCGAGCGAAGTCGAGCGCACCCTGTCAATGGCAGACGGCTGCCTGCTACTCGTCGACGCGGCCGAAGGTCCGTTGCCCCAGACCCGTTTCGTCCTTGGCCTTGCGTTGCAACTCGGATTGCGCCCACTGGTCGTGGTCAACAAGGTTGACCGCAAGGACGCACGTGCGGATGAGGTCGTCGAGGAAATCGCGGATCTCTTCCTCGAACTTGCGACCGAGGACGCGCAGCTGAGCTACCCGGTGATCTACGCCATTGCCCGTGAGGGCCGCGCCGGGCACGCGCCTGACGATCTTGCACCGGATCTTGCACCGCTGTTCCGCGCCATCATCGAGCATGTTCCGCCCCCGGTCGCGAACATGGAGGGACCGGTCCAGGTGCTTGTGTCCGCGCTCGATTACGAGACCCACCGTGGGCGCATCGCCATCGGGCGGGTCATACGGGGCACCCTCACCCGTGGCATGTCGGTCCGGTGCCTCGGCAACAATGCGCCCACCATGCCCCTCAAGCTTCTGGAACTCTTCACGTTCCAGGGACTCGGTCGACAGCCTGCCGAAGAAGTCCGTGCCGGCGACCTGGTGGCGATCTCTGGCGTCCCGACGGTCACGATCGGTGACACGATTGCCGACGCTGCCGAACCCGAGGCGCTACCCCGTCTCGCGATCACCGAACCGACGGTCCAGTTGACCATCGGCCCGAACACCAGTCCGTTCTCCGGCCAGGATGGCCGGGCGGTCACCTCCCGCCAGTTGCGCGAACGCCTCGACCGCGAACTCGAGACCAATGTGGGCCTGCGAATCCGCAGCAGTGCCGAGGCGGGGGATGGCGCACCCGCCGATGGCATCGTCGTTGCCGGCCGTGGGGAGTTGCATCTTGCCATCCTCCTGGAGACATTGCGTCGCGAGGGCATCGAGATCTCCGCCAGTCGCCCGGAAGTCATCATGCGCCGGGGCGAACGCGGGTTGGAGGAACCTTTCGAGGAGGTCGTGATCCTCGTGCCTCAGGCCTACATGGGTACGGTCACTGAACTCCTCGGGCCGCGACAGGCGATCCTCCAACAGATGTCGCCCGACGAAGGTCGCGGCGCGCGACTGACCTACCGCATGCCGACGCGAGGTCTGATCGGCCTGCGCGGGGCGCTGCTGACGGCATCTCGCGGGACGGCGACACTCAATAGCCGGTTCATCGAATACGCGCCGATAGGTGGGTCCATCCCTCGTCAGCGCAACGGTGCGGTCGTTGCCACCGAGGCCGGCTTGACCACGGCGTATGCGATCTCCGGCCTGCAGGAACGCATCCGCTTGTTCATCGGGCCCGGCGTCTCCATCTACGAAGGCATGGTCGTCGGCCTGAACAGCCGGGAGAATGACATGCCAGTCAACATCTGCAAGGAAAAGAAGCAGACCAACATCCGCAGTTCGACGTCCGACATCGCGGTTCGCCTGGAACCACCGATGATCCTTTCGCTTGACCAGTTCATGGAAATGATCGGTGAGGATGAGTTGCTGGAACTCACTCCCAAGAACCTTCGCCTGCGCAAGCGTCACCTCTCCGCCCAGGCGCGTGACCGGGCGGCCCGCACTCCGGCGATGGTGTAGCCGGACCCGTGCGTTCTTCCACCCGGCCGGCACCGGCCGGCGCGGGTGGTTCCGGGATCCTGAGTGACGTCCGCCGGGGCGCACCGTGGGTCAGGATCGTCAACCTCCGGCGGCGAAGTAGGCGTGGACGCTGCGTGCGACCTGCACGATTGCGTTCTCGCCTTGCACCGCATTGGGTCGGTAGTCGGTAAGGACCACCACCACGTAGCGGCCCGTCGGACCAAACACGATTCCCGCATCGTTGCGTACGGCGTCGAGTTGTCCGCTCTTGTGGGCCACCGCGATGGTTGACGGAACGCCGCGCGGCAACCAGGCTGCCGGTTGCACTTGCTGCAAGAGGTCAAGCATCTGGCCGGTTGCGTCCACCCCGGCCAACCGGCCGGTTGCAAGCAGGGAAAGCAGCCGTGCCATGTCGGCGGCGGTGGTTGTGTCGGGCCGGTCATCAATGTAGTAGCGCGTGTTTGACAACCCGAGACGCTGGTTGTTCGCGTTCATCCGGTCCACGCCGATCCGGCGCACGATGGCGTGCGCTGCCGTGTTGTCGGAGATGCCGATCATCAGGCGCAGCGCGTCGGTGATCGTGACCTGCGTCCCGATCCGCCCTTGAAGGATCCCGGCGCCTGGCGCCCAGTCAACCGGCAGGAGGCGCAGCGTCTCGTCCAGGCGCAACTGCCCCGCCTCGATCTGCCGGAACGCTTCCACCAACACCCCGAGCTTGTAGAGACTGGCCGGCACCGCGATCCGGTCACCATGGACGGTGGCACTTGCGCCGGTTTCAAGGTGCACCACCGCGATTGACGCGGCAGTCCAGTCGATTGGCAATGACGTCTCGATGGCGTCCAGAAGCGCCGCGTCGGGTCGGGGCAGGATCAGGTCACGGGTAGTCACCGGGCTGATCGCCACCACCTGGGGTTCAGGGGTTGGCGGGACGGATCTCGGCGGGACGGACGTGGGCGGGACGGATCTCGGCGGGACGGACGTGGGCGGGACGGATCTCGGCGGGACGGACGTGGGTGGGACGGACGTGGGTGGGACAGGCGTCTGGTCGGATACCTGCATGCGGACTGAGGCGCGGCCGTCCAGATCGACCGTCACGGTGGCGGTGAACCTCGCCGACAGATCTGATCCCGGTTGGGTCGCATCGCGCCACGATGGGCCTTCGCGGGTCAGTGCATCACGGGTGACCGCACGGTTGGCTGGCACGAACGACCCGGTCAGGGCCTCAATGGTCTGCGCCACGCCGCGCAGTCGTTCACGATCAAGGTTTGGGGTCGTGTGTGACACGACCGCCTGCCAGATGTGGGCCGGAATGGCCGTGGCGGTCACGTATCCCGCGAACAGGGTCAATCCACCTGAGAGACCGAAGATCTGGGCAAGGATCCGCCGTTGTCGCCACTTGGATGCCCGGCGGCGGTCGAGGGCGCGCTGTTTCCACGGCGGCACGAAACGGTCACGCGGAACGTACGCCGGGGCCGGCGAACCCGTTGCACGTGGCGCACGTGGCGCACGTGGCGCACGGGTGTCGCTGGTCGTTCCGGGTCGGGGTGCGGGTGATTGCGCCACAGTACACACCCGTGACGTAGCGGCCGCGATGGATGTTGCTTGGCGATTGTCCGCCGCCCTGCCAGACGCCGGTCATTCGCCGGGGCGGTGCATCCCGCGCTATTCTGCGCGCATGACACGAACTGCCACCGACCCGTCATGGTTCACCCACTCCCGGCTTGGGCTTTTCGTTCACTGGGGCATCTATTCGCTGGCCGCGAGGCACGAGTGGGTCAAGACCCGCGAACGGATTACCGAGGCCGACTACCAACCGTATTTCGACCACTTCGACCCGGACCTCTACGACCCTCGCCAGTGGGCGCGTGATGCCAAGGCGGCCGGCATGGAGTACGCCGTCATCACCACCAAGCATCACGACGGCTTCTGCCTCTTCGAGACCGACCTGACCCACTACAAGGCACCCAACACGCCCGCCGGTCGCGACCTCATCCGCCCGTTCGTGGAGGCGTGCCGTGCCGAGGGCCTGAAGATCGGCTTCTACTATTCGCTGATCGACTGGCACCACCCCGACTACACGATTGACGGCCATCACCCGCGTCGTGACGACATGGAAGCCCGTGCGCTGGACCACGAACGGGACATGTCTCGCTACCGCGCCTACCTCCACGGGCAGGTCCGCGAACTCATGACCAACTACGGCCAGATGGACATCCTCTGGCTGGATTTCTCGTACTCGTGGCGTGATTGGGAGTGGAGCAAGGGCAAGGGCAAGGATGACTGGGATGCCGGAAGGCTGCTCGACATGGTGCGCGACCTGCACCCCAACATCCTCGTCAACAACCGCTCGGAGGTCCCCCAGGACTTCCATACGCCTGAGCAGTACCAACCGCGGGCGTGGATGCATGTGGACGGCAAACCGGTGATGTGGGAGGCGTGCCAGACCCTCAATGGATCGTGGGGGTACGACCGGGACAACCTCGACTGGAAGTCACCGGGACTGCTGATCCGGATGCTTGTCGACGGGGTGTCCAAGGGTGGAAACCTCCTCCTGAATGTCGGGCCGACGGCGCGGGGCGAGTTTGATCCGCGCGCCCGCGCAACGCTTGCCTCGATCGGATCCTGGATGCACCATCACTCCCGATCGATCCGGGGATGCACCCAGGCGCCGGCGGACTTCGTCACGCCGCCGGACTGCCGGTACACATGGAACCCGGAGACCGGCCGGTTGTACGTCCACCTGTTTGCGTGGCCGTTCCGCCACCTGTTCCTCGATGGCCTCGGCGACCGCGTTGCGTATGCGCAATTCCTGCACGATGGATCGGAGGTGCGCCGGACCGAGTACGAGGATGCCGGGCACTTCCCGACGGCCCGTGCGGACGCCGCGGTCCTGGCCTTGCCCATCCAGCCACCGACCGGGGTTGAGGTGCCGGTTATCGAGATCTTCCTGCATCCCGGATAGGACCAGTCCTTGGCCGGCGCGGGCGTCGGACTAACGTGGTCGCTCGCGTCCGGCCATCAGGATGGCGAGGCCGACGAGTGTGGCGAGAAGGGTTTCGGTGGGCGCAGCGCGCTTTGACGTGCGGTAGCGGCGTGTCCACTCGGTAGCCGGCAGCCATCCGCAACGGAGGCGGTCGAAGCCATTCCACACGCGCCACGTGAAGACGTACCCGAGGAGTGTCTCGGGACGGTTCAGCATATGGTCGAGGGTCAGGTGGCACGCGAGACCGGCCGCGAACGCCAGCGCGAGGGGGCGGAACGGTGCCGGAAGCGCGGTTGTCCGGGAGGCAAGCACGCAGGCGGCGACAAGATCCCATCCGTGCGCCGGAACGACGATGCGCCGGGTGTAGTCCTCGCGTCCGCCGTTGAGTGCCCAGTCGACGAGGTGGTCGCCATCGACGGCAATCGCCCCGGCGAGGAGTGATCCGGCAGCCAGGGCGCCATGGCGTTCACCGACGACCATCGCCGGGATCACGGACGCAAGCGTGTGCCAGAGGGGTTGTGCCACGTTTGCCAAACGTATCGCGGCGCCGGGACGCCCCAGGTGTCGTCCTTTGCCATCCGAAGTCCGGCTGGGCGCAGCGTCAGGACCCATGCCGGGCGTGGTGGGGTGGGGTCGGATGGCTGGAAACGGTACGCTTCCGCTTCAGGCAGCATGGCGATCGGTCGCGTCTGGTCTTGATCGCCCGGTTGGCAAGCGGACAGGAGAGTTGGCGATGAGCACGATGCAGGCGGTGATGCTGACGGCACCCGGGGTCGTCGAACAGGTGACGGTTCCCGTACCGGGGGCACCTGAAGGCGATGAGGTCCTGATCCGCGTCACCCGTGCCGGCATCTGCGGGTCGGAACTCGAGGGTGTGGCGACGAAAAGCCCGCGCCGGAAGCCCCCGCTGATCATGGGGCACGAGTTTGCCGGGGTCATTGAGGCGCTTGGTCCGGATGTCGACACCACCTGGTGGCGCGTCGGCGACCGTGTGGTGCCGAACCCCTTGATGCCGTGCGGGCAGTGCCGCACATGCCAGCGGGGACGCACCAATGCCTGTCCGAACCGCATCCTGCTTGGCCTGCATCGCGATGGCGGCCATGCCGAATTGGCGAAGTGTTCAGTCCGCCACCTCCATCGCACGCCCAGTGGGATCAGTGACGATGATGCGGCGACGGCCGAACCGCTTGCGGTTGCGGTTCATGGGGTGCGCCTGCTTGGCGAGGCCGGGGTCCTGCCCCGTTCCATCGTGATCTTCGGTGCGGGAACGATCGGCCTGCTTGCCCTCCAGTCCGCCCGTCTGGCCGGCGCCACAACGACCGTGGTGATTGACCGTGACCCGCATCGCCTCGAGGTGGCCTCCCGGCTGGGTGCGACGCGCGTGATCGATGCGCGCACCGATGACGGTTCGACCGACGCACTCGGACGCGTGGCGCTGGACATGACCGACGGCGAAGGGTTCGATGGCGCACTGGACTGCGTGGGCGTGGGTGCTACCCGTGCCGGTGCGGTGCGGATGGTTGCGCCGGGTGGTACCGCCGTGTGGATCGGATCCGCCGCCGATGAGATCCCGGTACGGGGCATGGAACTGGTGCTCAACGAGAAGCGCGTGCAGGGCGCGTACTCCTACACTGATCACGACTTCAGCGCGGCGCTTGGATTGCTTGCTGCCGGGCGCGTGGAATTGACCTCGTGGAGCAAGGTGTACGGTCTGGGCGAAGGTGCATCGCTGTTCACCCGCCTGCTGACGCATGCCGAACCGTGCATCAAGGCACTGCTTGATCCACGAGGCTAGTCTTGGGGTGAGGTGGTCATGACCGGTCCTGGTCCAGCGTCCGAAAGCGGTCATGTGTCCGGTGATGTTGCATCGCCCCCTCCGCCTGCCGGTGGTGCGGGTGGCACCCGGCACCCACGAGTCGGTCGGCGTCGGCGTGCGTCAGCCTGGCGCCTGCGGTGGTTGGTACGCGCGTCGGTCCTGATGGGGATCATTGCGGTGATCCTGGTCGCGACGTCACTCGGTCGACCGCTTGCACTGCCCGCCTGGTCGGGGGGCGCTAAGCCGGATGCCTCACCGCTGCTTGCCGACCCATCCCAGGGGACCAGTGCCGTCTTTGCGGTCGGGGTCGTGGGTGCCCGGCGTGCCCATCTCGTGGCAACGGGTACCTTGCCGCTTCCGCGTGCGGGCACCACCGGTCCCGCGGGATACCTTCCTGCCGTGACGCATGCCCTTGCGGTCGGTTCGCCACTGGCCTGGAGTGTCTGGACGGACATCGAGTCATTCGGCCAGTCTGCATGGCGCGACTTCGTGCAGGCCGGCCGTCCGATCACCCATCGTCCACCGGCCGTCGACTTCTCTCGCGAAATCGCCGTCCTGGTATGGGTCGTGCCGCCTCCCGGCGGCTTGCCTGCGGGTCTGTCGGGTACACCCGTGTCGGTCCCGACCTCGGTGCGACGGGCGTCAGGTCTCGTCCTTCGGGGAGCAATCCTGGTCGATCATGTCGCGATTGGCCTGGAAGTTGCCCCGACTGCCCCTGACCAGGCGAAACCTGAACCGTTGGCCACGGGGTTGGAAGGCGTGCCCTACGCGCTAGTCACGATCCCCAAGGACCAGTGGCCCATTCCCCCGGCGTGGGGCACCGGCAACGATCCGGTCATGGCCCGGTTCGCGTCATAGGCCAGGCGGACCGCAGCGCAAGTTCCGGTCATGCGGTTTCGGTTTGCCACGGTTGGGTCACAATCCCGCATCCTGCCGGTGGTGACATTCGCCAACCGGGATGGCCAGTCGCTACGATTGGTGGAAAAAGAATGTCTGGCGCATGCAGTTGCGGGCGCCAGACGCCGGGCAAGGCGATCCACCCGCCGGGCATGGCAGGATGGGTCCGGAGAGAAGGGCCACGATGGAAACACGCGGACGATTGGGACGGCGGAGCCTCCTGGGGCGGACGGGCGCGGTTGCCGGGGCGGTTTCTGGTGCAGGTCTGGGGTTTGTTCCCGGTCTCGCACCGGTCGCCGGGGCGCAGGCGTCGGGCAAGACGATCACGGTGGGCATGTCCCAGGAACCACCGACCCTCGGCTATGGACTTGGCAATGCGTACGTGATCTCGATCGTCAAGTGGACGATCGGGAGTGAACCTACCCTGACGCGTCGCAATGACCTCAACGACTGGGTCCCTTGGCTTGCCGAGTCGGTCCCGTACCTCGAGAATGGTGGCGCGCGCTATGTCGGCGACGGGGCGGACAAGCGCCTGCAGGTGACCTTCACCATGCGCAAGGACGTGAAGTGGTCGGATGGCAAGCCCGTCACGGCCGCCGATGTCAAGTTTGCGTGGGAACTCCACATGAACCCGGACTATCCGGTACCGGACCGCAGCACGCAGCAGAAGCTTGCGACGGTGGACACGCCGGACGACTACACCGTGATCGCGAACTTCATGTCGGAGAACGAGGCGAAAGAGGCAGCGGCCAAGGGCCGTGGCGGTCTTTCTGCCAAGGCGTTCGCGGAGTTCGCGACCCAGTCCGGTCCGGTCCTTGACCCGGGCTACTACAAGGCCTACCTGGGGGCGGTCCCGAAGCACGTCCTGCAACCCCTGCTCGAGAAGGTCGGGGCGTCTGAGCTTCCGAAGCAGGACATCATGCGCAAGCCGCTTGGCATTGGCCCGTACAAGGTGACGGAATGGGCCGAGGGTCAGTTCATTGCCCTGGCGGCGGTGCCGACCTTCTTCCTGGGTGCCCCGCGCACGCCGAACCTGATCATCAAGATCGTGACGGACACGAACGCCATCCTCGCCCAGTTGGCCACCAGCGAACTGGATGTCGTCACCGAGGACGCCCTTTCCGAGTTCAGCGCGCCCGAACTGGACAAGATGGCGAACCAGAAGCTGATCCGCGCGTACTACACGCCGGGTGCGACCTGGGAACACATCGACCTCAACCTCGACAACGAACACCTGGGCATCCTGAATGTCCGCAAGGCGATTGCGCACGCCATCAACCGCCAGCAACTGGTGGACAAGGTGCTGAATGGCAAGACCAAGGTCATCCATTCATGGGCACCTGAATGGCGCTGGGACTTCAGCCCGGAGATCCCGAAGTACGACTTCAATCCCGAGAAGGCCAAGGCCCTCCTGAAGGAAGCCGGTTATGCGCCCGGATCCGACGGAATCATGGCCAAGGGTGGAAAGAAGCTGTCCATCAAGTACGGCACCACGGCTGGCAACCAGGCCCGCCTTCTTGTGACACAGTTGGTGCAGGCCGACCTCAAGGCGGTTGGCATCGAGGCGAACCTCGACTACGTGCCATCGAGCGAGTGGTTCGCCGCCGGTGACAACCCCGGGCCGCTGTGGGGACGCACCTTCGAGATGGGCGAATACGCCTGGGTTGGGGGCGATGATCCACAAGGGGCGAAGAACCTCTACAGCACCGAAGGCATCCCCCGTAAGGACAACGCGTATGTGGGCCAGAACTTCCCGGGTTTCAAGGACGCGCGCAACGACGAGTTGCTTGCAGAGTCCGAGAACACCCTGGATCAGGCCCGGCGGGTCGAAGTCTACGCCGAACAGCAGAAGATCTGGGCCGAGGCCGTACCGGTCATCACCCTGTACGCCCGCGCCAACGTGACCGCCACCAAGCGGTCGCTGCAGAACTTCCGGCCGACGCCGACCAATACGCCACCCACGTGGAACTGCTACGACTGGTACCTCGCCGACTGATCCACCAGGTCACAGCCCACTTGGTTGCCCCAACCCCTCCCCCGGAACCCCGGGCGAGGGGTTGTCACCATCAGGCACGTGTCAACCATCACATCCGGCTGGGGGTCGAGACCGATCATGCGCGCCTTCTTGCTCCGGCGCCTGCTGCAGAACGCCATCCTGCTGCTTTTCATCTCGGTGATCGTCTACGGCATCCTGTATCTCGTGCCGGGGGGCCCGTTTGACCAACTCAACTTCGGTGCGACGTCGGCCACCGCGGCCGCTGCCCAGGTCAAGCGCCTCAACGAACTGCTAGGGCTTGACAGGCCCCTCTACGAACGCTACTGGAACTGGCTTACCAAAGCGCTGGTCGGCGACTGGGGCATGTCGTGGACCGTGGCGTTCGGGCAACCGGTGGGCCGTCTCATCCAAAGTCGCCTCGGCAATACCCTCCTGCTGATGGGACTGTCTGCGGTCTTCTCGCTGGCCATTGCACTGCCCATCGGCATCATCTCGGCGGTGCGTCCGTACTCCATCTGGGACTACCTCATCACCGCGTTCAGTTTCTTCGGCCTGTCCATGCCGACCTTCTGGTTCGGCGTGATGATGCTCATCATCTTCTCGGTCGTCCTGGGATGGCTTCCCGCCGGTGGTGCAATCACGCCCGGCAAGGCCGACCTTGTTGACCGCATCCGGCATCTCATCATGCCAGTGGCGGTCCTCAGCCTCGTGCAGGTTGCCGGCCAGAGCCGCTTCATCCGGTCGAGCATGCTTGAGGTCCTCAAGCAGGACTACATCCGCACCGCCCGTGCCAAAGGTGTCCCGTGGGCGCGTGTGGTGATGACGCACGGACTGCGCAACGCCATCCTGCCGGTGATCACCCTGCTTGGCCTCGAGGTTCCGCAACTCTTCGGCGGTGCGATCATCACCGAAACCATCTTCACGTGGCCCGGGATGGGACGCCTCTTCTTCGAGGGAATCTCCAAGAATGACTGGCCCCTCGTGCAGGCAATCACGATGGTTTCGGCATTCCTGGTGGTCGGCGGGAACCTGCTGGCCGACCTCGCCTACGCGGTTGTCGATCCACGGATCCGGTACGAATGATTGCCGCCGGGAACCCGCTGGACATGCAGGGTCTTGATCGATGATCGCGTCCGCCATCCCTGCCCCCGCCATCCCTGCCCCCGCCCCGCCGGCCTTCGATGACGATGTCCTGGCGACCGAGGAGGTGTCCCAATGGCGTCTCGTCTGGCGCCGCTTCCGGCGTCATCGCCTGGGGCTTCTTGGCATCACGGTCATTGGACTCATCGCCCTCGCGTGCATCCTGGCGCCGTGGATTGCGCCGTACACGTTCGACAAGCCCGACACCTCCAAGATCATGGCCACGCCGAGTGCGAGTCACTGGCTTGGCACCGATGAACTCGGACGCGATGTCCTGACCCGTCTCCTCTATGCCGGGCGCATCTCGCTGCTGGTCTCCTTGGTGGCGACCCTGCTGTCGATCGTCATCGGCGTCCTGGTTGGCAGCATCGCGGCGTACTTCGGTGGCGTACTTGACACCTTGCTGATGCGCTTCACCGACATGATGCTGTCGCTGCCAAGCCTTCCGCTGCTGCTGATCTTCAGCAAGACGTTGCGCGACTTCGGCCCCTTGCGACGTGCCCTCGGTGACAACACGAGTGTGGTGATCATCATCACGGTGCTGACGATCTTCGGGTGGATGAACGTTGCGCGCCTCGTCTACGGCAGTGTCCTGTCACTCAAGGCACGCGAGTTCACCGAGGCGTCACGCGCACTCGGGGCATCGAGTTTCCGGATCATCTTCACGCACCTCGTACCGAACTCGGCAGCACCGATCATCGTTGCGATGACCCTGGGCATCGGGTCGCGGATCATTGCCGAGGCAAGCCTGAGTTTCCTCGGCCTGGGCATCGTCCCGCCCAATCCCAGTTGGGGAAGCATGCTGTCGGGCGTGCAGGCATACATGTTCCGCAACCCCTGGCTGGCCTTCTACCCTGGCCTGACCATCCTGATCGTCGTCCTTGCGATCAACTTCGCCGGTGACGCCCTCCGCGATGCCCTCGACCCGCGCCTGAAGCACTGATGCAGACGCCAATGAGCGAACGACCCCTCCCTGCCGCCCCAGTGTCGCAGGCCGCCCCCCTGCTTGAGGTGCGTGGCCTCCAGACGCACTTTGCCACCACCGACGGTCTGGTCAAGGCCGTGGATGGCGTCGACTTCGCCATCCGTGCGGGCCAGACGCTTGGCCTCGTTGGCGAATCCGGGTGCGGCAAGAGCGTCACCGCGCTGTCGATCATGCGGCTGATCGCCGCGCCGGCGGGCCGGATTGCGGGCGGATCGATCATGTACGAGGGGCGTGATCTCGTCGGGATCACCGATGCCGAGATGAATGCCGTCAGGGGCGCGCGCATCTCGATGGTGTTCCAGGAACCGATGACCTCACTGAACCCTTTGCAACGGGTCGGCGACCAGGTGGCCGAGGCGGTTCGTCTCCACGAGAAGGTGTCGGCCCGGGCCGCCCGCGACCGGGCGATCGAGATGTTCAAGGCGGTTGGCATCCCGTCGCCGGAACAGCGCCACGATGCCTACGCGCACGAACTCTCGGGCGGGATGCGCCAACGGGTCATGATCGCGATTGCCCTGGCGTGCCGGCCCACCCTGCTCATTGCCGACGAACCGACCACGGCCCTTGACGTCACGATCCAGGCACAGATCCTCGACCTCCTGCGCGACCTCCAGGCGGAGTTCGGCATGGCCGTGTTGCTGATCACGCACGACCTCGGGGTGATTGCCGAGATGGCGACCGACGTGGCGGTGATGTATGCCGGACGGGTGGTGGAACAGGCGCCGGTGGCCCAGTTGTTCAACGCCCCGGAACATCCTTATACCAAGGGCCTCCTGGCGAGCATCCCGACCCTCGAGATGTCACGTGATGTCCGGTTGTCGGTGATCAAGGGCAATGTGCCGAACCTGTACAACCTGCCGGCGGGGTGCACGTTCGCCCCCCGGTGTCCGTCGGTGATGGCCCGGTGTCGCCAGGATGCCCCCCTCCTGCTGCCCGTCGGGGGACAGGGTGCGGGCGCGCATCTTGCCCGGTGCTGGTTGCATGGATCCTGAGGTGACGGGAATGGATACCGGAGCTCGCACCCCACCCGACCCCGTCGACCATGGTTCCGGTTCCCCGGCCCTCCTGTCGGTCAACAATCTCGTGAAGCACTACCCCGTGCGCAAGGGTCTCCTGCGGCGCGAGGTCGCACGGGTCCGCGCCGTCGACGGGGTGTCATTCGATGTCAGGGCCGGCGAGACATTCGGACTGGTGGGCGAGTCCGGGTGTGGCAAGACCACCGCCGGGCGGACAATCCTCAGGCTGATCGAACCGACCTCCGGGACGGTCTCGTTCGCTGGCGAGGATGTCAGTCGCTTGCGTGGCAGTGCCCTCAAGGCGATGCGCCGGAACATGCAGATCATCTTCCAGGATCCGTTCGGGTCGCTTGATCCGCGCATGCCCGTGGGAAGCATCATTGCCGAGGGACTGGTGGTGCACGGCATTGGCGACCGTGCCGAACGGGATGCCCTCGTCAAGCAGGCGATGCAACAGGTGGGCCTGCGTCCCGAGTACGCGCGACGCTACCCGCACGAGTTCTCCGGTGGGCAGCGGCAACGCATCGGGATCGCGCGGACGCTCGTCCTGCGCCCGAAACTGATCGTGTGCGACGAGCCGGTTTCCGCACTCGACGTCAGCATCCAGAGCCAGGTGCTGAATCTCCTCAAGGACATCCAGGCGGACCTGGGCCTGACCTACATCTTCATCGCGCACAACCTGGCCGTCGTGAAATACATCGCGTCGCGCGTGGCTGTGATGTACCTGGGCAAGTTGGTTGAGACGGCGACATCGGACGACCTCTACCGCGAACCACTGCACCCGTACACCCGCGCGTTGCTGTCGGCGATCCCGCAGGCGAAGCCACCGGTACCGGGTGAACCCCGCCGTGAACGGATCGTCCTGGGCGGGGATGTGCCCAGTGCGCTGAACCCCCCATCCGGGTGCCGGTTCCACACGCGGTGCCCGGTCGCGATGGACCGTTGCCGCACCGAGGAACCCCTGACCCGCGACATGGGCGGTGGCCACACCGTGGCGTGTCACCTGTACTAGGCTGGCGCGTCGTCGCTATCGTCGTCGTTATGGTCATCCTCATGAGGTAGCTGCCCGTCATCATCCGGTTCCACCGGGGGTGAGGGAAGCAGGAAGGTTTCGTCGGGATCCTGTGCGGAAGCGCGGACCAGACCATCCGGCAGGGACTTCTTCGGGGTCACTCCCATCCGCTTCAGCCGTTCGGCGCGTCCGATCAGGTTGCCGTTCCCGGACACAAGCTTGTTCGTGGCGGCGGCGTGGGCCGCGGATGCCTGGGCGATCCGCGCTCCCACCTTTTCAAGGTCATCGACGAAGTCCTTGAACTTGTCGTAGAGGTTCGCCGCCATTTTGGCGATCTCCATCGCGTTGCGTGTCTGCGATTCCTGGTTCCAGAGGTGCTTGATCGTCCGCAGTGCGAACAGGATCGTCGTTGGTCCGGCAAACAGGATGTTGCGCCCCCACGCATCCTCATAGAGGTTCGGACGCGTCCCCAGTGCCAGGCCGAATGCCCCTTCGATCGGCACGAACATCACCACGAAGTCGAGGGACTCGATGCCGTAGAGGGTTTGGTACGCCTTTGGCGACAGGCCCTTCATGTGCTGGTCGATGGAGGCCACCAGGTTCTTCGCAGCGGCGTCACGTTGGGCATCATCGGCCGCCTCGGCGTACTGCACCCACGCGTTCAGCGACACCTTCGAGTCGATCACCACCTTGCGCCCGCTCGGGAAGTTGACCACCACGTCGGGCCGGACCTGTGCGCCTTCGTCGTCGCGGACCGAGACCTGGGTGTCGAACTCGATGCCTTCCCGCAAGCCCGCCGCCTTGAGGATTGTCTCGAGGATCAGTTCGCCCCAGTCTCCCTGGGCCTTGCTTGATCCGCGCAGTGCCTTGGTCAGGTTGGTCGTCTCGGTAGTGAGCGCCACGTTCAGGTCGGTCACCTGCTTGAGTTGTTCGCCAAGCGCGCCAATCTTCGCGGCTTCGGCGACCTGCGCCTCCTGCGCCTTGGCCTGGAACTCTGCAAGCTTCTCGCCAAGCGGCTTCAGGAGTGCCCCGATCTTGTCGTCGCTCACCTTGGCAAGGGACTCGGACTGCTCGGCAAGGATGGCGTTCGCGAGGTTCGTGAAGTGGGTCGTGAACTCCTCCTTCGCGGCAACCAACGCGTCGATCTTCTCCTGATGCGATTTCGTGTCCTTCTCGATCACCGTCTCGAGTTCACGGACGCGCGTCTGGGCGGATGCGAGGTCGCTCCGCGCTTTCAGGGTGTCCGCGCGTGCCGTGTCGCGTTCGGTAGCCAGGTCGGTGATCGTGGTCCGTGCCGTAGCCAGGGAGGCCTCGGCGGTTTCCGCACGGGACCGGAAACCCGCGGACTCCCGCTGGGTCTCCGCCAGGGTTGCCTCGATGCGTTCGAGGCGCGACTTCTGGTCGTCGAAGGCCTCCAGGCGGGTGCGTGCCTGCGTCAGTTCCTGCTGCAGGCCCGTCCGGTCAACCAGGGCGCGCTGTTCGGCCTCGATGATCGCACTGCGGGTGCGGTAGCTCGCCAGAAGTCCCACGACCACGGCGACGAAGACGATCACTCCGAGGATCAGGACGAGGTTCGCGGTTTCCATCACGCCTCCAGTTCGGTTTGGGCTCTCGTGATATGTATCGAACGTGCAAAAAAACGTTCACACAAACGTACCAGAGTTTCGCCATGGACGGTCAGTCGTGGTTGGGCGTGAAGTCCCTGGCTTGTCAGACAGTCCCTTGATCGCGATCTGTCCGGCCGACGTTGGCAAAGTTGGCCGGTCCCGTCTCACCATGCGTTGCACGGTGGATCACCAGACGTTCGGCCTGGTGCCGCCGGACCGCCTGATCGACCTCCACCGGGTTCCATTGACGGAACAGTCGTGCCCGCAGGTCGTGCAGGACCGGCGCGTGGGCCGGATCACCACCAAGGTCGCGGAACTCGCCGGGATCGGTTTCAAGGTTGAAGAGGATTGGTGGGTCATCCAGGCTGTAGATCAGCTTGTAGCGCCCGTGGCGAAGCATCGCGACGGGTGACGCCACCCCATGCGCGAGGTACTCGGCAAAGACCTCCCCGTGCCACGCGGCGGTCGCACCCTCGTTGCCGCGCGCCAGGGGCAAGAGCGATGATCCATCCATTCCCGGGAGGCGGTCGGCACCGGCCATCTCGACGATTGTCGCGATCAGGTCGACATGTGACACCGGCTCCTCCACGCGCCGTCCGGCCACGCTCGCGGATCCTGCGATGATCAGTGGCACCCGCACCGAATGTTCGTAGAAGTTCGACTTGCGCCACATGCCGTGTTCGCCGGCCATCTCGCCGTGATCACTCGTGTAGATGATCACCGTGTCCGCGAGTTGCCCGGTTGCCTCCAGGGCGTTGACAAGCATCCCTACCTGGTCGTCAAGGTAGGTGCAAAGGGCGTAGTAGCCATGCCTTGCGCGTCTCACCTCGTCATCGGTGAAGTCGGCGAGGCCGAAGGCACCCCGCATCCGCTGCATCACGCCCGGGAGGTTGCCAAGGTGTCCCTCCGGGATGACTGGCAGGTCGATCGTGCCGGTGTCGTACAGGTCCCAGTACGCCTGGGGCGCGACCAGGGGGAAGTGCGGGGCGATGTACCCCACATGCATCGCCCACGGCTGATCGCTGCGGGAAGCCTCGGTGATGTAGCGCACCGATGCTTGCGTAACACCGTCGTCGACATCCAGTTCGCGCGTGCGCCCCGGCCCGGCCTGCGCCACGCCCGGCCAGGGGTGAGGCGCCACTGGCACGCCCTGTGACCAGTCGGCCTGTCCGTGCGACTGTGACCCGTGCAGGTCGAAGGCGATCTGTTCGCGGAAGCCGTGCAACTGGCGGGGATCGGGAAAGTGCTGCTTGCCCGCCAGGACGCAGTCGTACCCGATGGCGCGGAGGGCGTGTGCCCAGGTGGCGGCATCAAGCGAGAGGTGACTGGTGTTGTCCCATCCGCCGGGATTGCGGTGGACGTGGCGCCCGGTCATGAAACTCATGCGGCTGGGCGTGCACAGGGGCGATGCGCAGTAGGTATTCGCGAAGGTCACCCCGCGGGACGCCAACCGGTCCAGATGGGGCGTCCGGACAAGCGGGTGCCCGCCAAACCCACTGAACTGTGGGGCGTGTTCGTCACTCATGATGACGAGGATGTTTGGTGGTCGGGTCGTCATGCGCGA
Source organism: Chloroflexota bacterium (assembly GCA_009693165.1). GTDB lineage: Bacteria > Chloroflexota > UBA11872 > UBA12225 > UBA12225 > UBA12225. Next base: position 462 of record SHXX01000022.1, on the reverse strand, counting down.
CAGTGTATGCGCGCTACGGGTCTCCGGAAGTTGCAGGCGAGGTCACGTTGTCATGGCGAGGTGAAAGATGCCGCTGGACGTGTCGACGACGAACGAAGTGATCTCTATCCTGGATCGATGAATCGCGTATTCAATCAATCGAAATCTGACGTTTTCTGGACGGCATCGCGGTACGGCCTCCACGTGTCCATCGCCACGTACTGAACCTCCGACTCTCCCCTTGCAGGTTGAAGAGGAAGTTGTCACTGTCTTCGTATCACGATTCTTGAGAATGTTGACGATGGTATTATTGCAAATACTGCTGATGACTCGACGCGGCTCGATGAGGTGAATTTCGTCACTGCCCATCCATTTCGGTGTTCCGAAGCGGAACTCGGCGTCCAGGTCGTTGATGGAGCCGTGGCAGCTATTGCGGATGGTCTTCTCGTCAAGGCCGGTGTCGTCGGCGACGCTGGCGAAGGT